>JBBSDB010000053.1:0-15482 GCA_038249735.1 Burkholderiales bacterium | reverse complement strand
TGCCCGGTTTGTGGCTGCTCGGCGGTGTGTATGCCGCCGTGCTGCTCGCACTCGCCGTGGGCAGCGTGGCCGGTGTCTGGCGTTTCCCGGCGCTGTGGCCCAACGCGCTGACGGCCCAGGCCTGGCTCAGCGTGTGGGCCAGTGTGGACACGGTGGGCACCACGCTGGGCTTGGCGCTGGCGTCCACTGCGCTGGCGCTGGTCTGGTGCGTGGCCTGGCTGGAACTGAGCCCGCGCCATTGGGACAACACCCTGCGCCCGCTGCTCTACCTGCCGCTGGTGTTGCCGGCCGTGCTGTGGGTGGTGGGCCTGTACAGCGTGGCGCTGCAATGGCGGCTGGAAGGCCAGTGGTTGGGCCTGCTGCTGGCGCACACGGTGATGGTGTTGCCCTATGTGTTGCTCACGCTTTCGCCCGCCTACCTCGGTTTCGACCCGCGCGCCGCGCAGCTCAGCGACAGCCTGGGCCACAGCCGCGCCGCGTTTCTCTGGCGCGTGAAGTGGCCGCTGTTGCGCCGCTCGCTGGCGGCCAGCGCGGCGGTGGGTTTTGCGGTCAGCGTCACCCAGTACCTGCCCACGCTCTACATCGGCGCCGGGCGCTTCGCCACCGTGACCACCGAGGCTGTCACCCTGGCCGCGGGCTCGCAACGCTCGCTCACCAGCGCCTACGCCGGCCTGCAGTTCCTGCTGCCGGTACTGGCCTTCGGCCTGGCCGCTTGGATCGGCCGGCCGCGACGGTTTAGAGTCGCCAGCGCATGACCCTCTCCGTTCACCTGAAACAACTCGGCAGCGCCCAACGCGTGCTGCTGCGTGATCTGCGCTTTGACGTGGTGTCCGGCGAAACGCTCACGCTCATGGGGGCCAGCGGCAGCGGCAAGAGCTCGGTGCTCGCAGCCATCGCCGGCACGCTGCAGAGCGTGGCCGAGGGCGCGCAGGCCCTGCGCTTTGACGGCAGCATCACCCTCGACGGAAAGGACCTTACCCCGCTGCCCACCGCGCGGCGCGGCATCGGCCTGCTGTTTCAGGACCCGCTGCTGTTTGCCCACATGACGGTGGCAGAAAACCTGCTGTTCGCGGTGCCGCCCGGCCCGCGCGCGCAGCGTTTGCAGCAAGTCGAGCAGGCTCTGGCCGACGCCGAACTCGCTGGCTACGGCGAGCGCGACCCGGCCACCCTCTCCGGCGGCCAGCGCGCCCGCGTGGCCCTCATGCGCGCCCTGCTCGCCCGGCCCCGCGCCTTGCTGCTCGACGAGCCCTTTTCCAAACTCGACGCCGCGCTGCGCGACCAGTTCCGCGCTTTTGTGTTTGACCACATCCGCGCGCAAAACATCCCCGCCGTGCTCGTCACCCACGACGCGGCCGACATCGCTGATGCGGCCCATGTGCTGGAACTGTCCACACCCGACTGACCATGCTGGATCGCGCGATTCAGACCGCCATCAAACCCGTGCTCAACCGCGCAGCGCTTGGGCTGGTGCGCCTGGGCATCGGCGCCGACGCCGTCACCGTCACCGGCTTCGTGATCGGCATGGCGGCCGCCGTGGCCATCGCGTTTGAAAGCTACCTGCTGGGCCTGGCGCTGCTGCTGCTCTCGCGCCTGATGGACGGACTGGACGGCGCGGTGGCCCGCGCCACCCAGCCCACCGACCGCGGTGGATTTCTGGACATCACGCTGGACTTCCTGTTCTACGCGTCCATCCCGCTCGCCTTTGCCGTTGCCGACCCCGCCCACAACGCCCTGCCCGCCGCCGTGCTGCTCGCCGCCTTCATCGGCACCGGCAGCAGCTTTCTCGCCTTTGCGGTGATCGCCGAAAAACACCAGGTGCCGTCCACCGCGTTTCCCGACAAAAGCTTTTACTTTCTGGGCGGCCTGACCGAGGCCACCGAAACCCTGATCGCCTTCGCCGCCATGTGCCTGTGGCCGCAGTGGTTCCCGCAGATCGCCTACGGCTTTGCTGTCTTGTGCGCGATCACGGTGGCGATGCGGATTGGGTGGGGGTGGCGGCGGTTTGAGTGACGACCCGCTTCAGTGAGAGCCGGCGGTGCAAGCAACCCGACGCGGCAAAACCCAAAAAACCCGTCCACCCAGCGGCCATGGCTTTGTACGGCAGTCTGCCGTAAACTAGGCTCGATAGGAGCCCGCCATGTCCACCGCAACTTCCACACCCAACCCATCCACCGCCCGCCTCGAAGCCCGCATCAGCACCGATCTGCATGCCATGCTCAAGCGCGCCGCCGAACTGCAGGGCCGCACCATGACCGACTTTGTGGTGGCCGCCGTGCAAGACGCGGCGCAAGACGCCATTGAACAAGCCGAGGTCATGCGCCTGTCGTTGGCTGACCAGGCCTGCTTTGCGCAGGCGCTGCTGGCGCCACCGCCGCCCTCGCCCGCCATGAAGCGCGCCTTTGCCCGCCGCAGCAAACTGCTTCGCACTGAATGAGCAGCGCACCGTTCCAGCTCGTGCCGTTCGATACCACGCTGGATCGCACCGCGTTCAGCTGCGGCGCCGAACAGCTAAACCGCTACCTGCGCGAACAGGTCACCCAAGACGCGCGCCGCCGCGTTGCTGCCTGCTTTGTGGCGCTGGCTGAAGGCCAACGCATTGCGGGCTACTACACCCTTGCATCGGCCAGCATCCGCCTGGCCGACCTGCCCGCCAGCACCGGCAAAAAAATGCCCCGCTACCCAACCGTGCCCGCCGTGCGCATGGGCCGCCTGGCGGTGGATCAGGCCTTCAAAGGGCGCGGACTGGGTGCCGCGCTGCTGGCCGACGCGCTCACCCGCGCCGTGCGCTCAGAGATTGCCGCCTCCGCCCTGGTGGTGGACGCCAAGGACGAAACAGCCGCCGCCTTATACCGGCACCACGGCTTCATCGCCCTGCCCGACGCAGCGCTCACCCTGTTTTTATCGCTGGCCAGTGTTTTGAAGTTGGCGAAACCTGGCTGAGCTTGCCTGAAACCAGCCATGCCTTCGCTCAATTCGGCACCGCCAGCAACTGTCTGTCCTTGCTCTTGATGCTGCGAAACAGCGAGGGGAGATTCAATTGGAATCCGACCCCAATTCCGCGCTCGACTTTCTTTTCTACGCGTCCATCCCGCTCGCCTTCACCGTCGCCGACCCGGCGCACAACGCCCTGCCCGCCGCCGTGCTGCTCGCCGCCTTCATCGGCACTGGCAGCAGTTTTCTGGCCTTTGCGGTCATCGCCGAAAAACACCAGGTGCCGTCCACCGCGTTCCCCGACAAAAGTTTCTACTTTCTCGGCGGCCTGACCGAAGCCACCGAAACCCTGATTGCCTTCGCCGCCATGTGCCTGTGGCCGCAGTGGTTCCCGCAAATCGCTTATGGGTTCGCGGTGCTGTGCGCGATCACGGTTGCGATGCGCATCGGGTGGGGGCGGCAGCGGTTCCGGTAGAGGCGGTTCACAGCACGTATTCCTCCAGAGCCTTGATGCGCTGCTCGGCATGGTTTTGCATGCAGCCGATGTACATCACGGTGCGGATCGTGCCCGACGCGTGCAGAGTGAAATAGGCATCGCAGTCCTTCTGCCGGAACACCACCCAGGCCCGTTGCGCCTCGATCAGTCCCTTCTTGATCTCAGCGTAGCCGCTTCCATCGTCGGGCTTGCTGAGCGACTGCATCACGCGGCGGTAGGTGTCGTTCAGCTTTTTCTCGACCACCTCAAAATCGGCCTACGCACACGCGTTGATGTCCGGCGTGGTCATGGCCTTCTTGCAGTCGATCCTGGCATGCGACAGCGTGGCGATGAAAACGAGGGCGAGTGCCACACAGGTGCGTTGCATGAGCTACCTCCAAAAGACGTGATGTTTCTCTTTCCGCGTCGGTCTGGTCGCTCACAGATCAATGCCCTGCTGCGCCACGGCAAGCGGAATGCCGATCTTCACCTCCTGCCCAACGCAGCCCGCAGCTATCGTATCCGCTGGCAAGCTTCCAGCCAGTTGTTTGAAAGGGGTGAATTGGAATCTGACCCCGATTCACCGCCCCGATTCACCGCCGATTCACCCCGCATTGCCTGCCGTAGCGGGTCAGCCTGAGGGGTTGAGCCCACCGCGGATCTGACTTAGGAAGTTTTGAATTAGCTCTTTGGAAGACTCGACCGACGGAAAGCTGAGTCGGCGATAGTGATCGACTCCCCTTCTGTTGTACTCAGGGGCGCGCGAATTCCATGAGGACCTGATGACCGTCTCCTCCAACGTAAATCCTCCCACATTGTCCGGCAATATGACCCATCTTCGCTGGCGCTCGACAAGAGTGCGTCGACAGCGGCGCTCACCCTGACCGCACCCATCCACTTTGCGCGACGATATCAGCGCTTCGCATGTCCCCCGATCGACTGAGAGGCTTCGTCAGATGGCGCACGATGAGCCCCGGGTACCCCAGCAACCGGGGCGCCCAACCCCAAACACAAGGAGACAAGCCATGACCACCCACAACTCCACCACCCTCGTCGACCAGCGCTACTTCTGCGAAGGCCCCCGCTGGCACGCCGGCCGGTTCTGGTTCAGCGATTTTTACGCGCACGAAGTCTGCTCGGTCGGGCTGGGTGGTGATGTGAAGGTGGAGCTGAGCCTGGGCGACGAGCAGCCGTCTGGCCTGGGCTGGTTGCCGAATGGCGACCTACTGGTGGTGGGCATGACGAAGCGGCAGGTGCTGCGCCGCGCCGTCGGTCAAGACCTGGCCGTGCACGCTGACTTAAACGGCATAGCCACGTTTCACGCCAACGACATGCTGGTAACGCCCGAGGGCGATGCCTACGTGGGCAACTTCGGTTTTGACCTGGATGCGTTTCTGATGGCTCACGGCGTGGAAGGCCTGCTGGCCGCGCTGGGCACCGACCCTTCTCCGTTTCTGGGCAAGCTGGCCCATGTGAAGGCCGACGGCACGGCGTCGGTGGCGGCCGAGCCGGTGCTGTTTCCCAACGGCATGGTCTTGCTCGACGGCGGACGAACGCTGGTGGTGGCGCAGACGCTGGGCTTTGAGCTGACCGCGTTTGACCGCGCGTCCAATGGCGCCTTGTCGAACCGCCGCGTCTGGGCCTCGCTCCAGGCAGCCGGGGTGGCGCCCGATGGCATTTGTGCCGACGCCCAGGGCAGCATCTGGGTGGCCAATGCGCTCGCGCCGGCCGTGATTCGGGTGGAAGCTGGCGGCCAGATCACCGACACCGTCACCACCTCGCAAAACGCCTACGCCTGCGCGCTCGGTGGCCCAGAAGGCCGGCACCTGCTGGTCTGCACCGCGCCGACCTCGGTGCACGCTTTGGCGGCGGCTGAGCGCAACGGGCGGCTGGAGATCGTGGAAATCTGAGGGCTGCTGCCCGGTGGGGCGCGCCGCGTGAGCGCTCGCGCTTCGCTGGGCACCACCCTTGCGCTGCTAACCTCCCCGCCATGGTTTCCGACTCAGCACCCCGCCTTCATCTGCTTCACCAATCCCTACGGCGTGCTGAGCCAGTTCACCGCCGAAGGCCGGCGGCGCGGCCTGAAAGACTTCATCGACATGCCGGGCGTCTACGTGGCGGGCCGGCTGGATGCAGACAGCGAGGGCCTGCTGCTGCTCACCGACGACGGGCAGCTGCAGGCCCGCATCAGCGACCCGCGCCACAAGATGGAGAAAACCTATTGGGTGCAGGTCGAGGGTGTGCCCGATGAAGAGGCCGTGAACCGCCTGCGCGCCGGCGTGCAGTTGAACGATGGCCCCACACGGCCCGCACGCGCTCGCGCCATGCCCGAACCCGCTGCACTGTGGCCGCGCGACCCACCGGTGCGGTTTCGCCAGCACATCCCCACCCGCTGGATCGAGCTGGTGATCGCCGAGGGGCGCAACCGGCAGGTGCGCCGCATGACCGCCGCGGTGGGTCACCCGACGCTGCGGCTGATCCGCGCCGCGATAGGGCCCTACGCGCTTGACGGATTGGCGCAGGGCGAAAGGCGGGAATCAGGCGCTTGAATGGTGAACGGGGTTCAACACGCCGTGCGCGCCAGCGTCTGAACGCCGTCGGAGCTCGAGGCGCTTTGGGACCGAATGCGCAAACGCTCAGGCAGCAGCCAGCTTGAGCTTGCCCACGCGCTGCAAATTGACGTGCTGCCGGGCAACCCAGAGGTCGTGAGCGCCCTGCATGGCGAGCCAGCTTTCGGCAGAGCGTCCAACTGCTTTGGCAAGGCGCAGCGCCATCTCTGGCGTCACCCGGCTGGTGCCCTTGAGGATGCGGCTGAGCGTGGAGGCGGCAACGTCCAGTTTTTCCGCGAGATCGCGACCGCTGATGCCATTGGGCTCAAGGTAGATGTCGGTGATGAACTCACCGGGATGGGGAGGGTTGTGCATGGCCATATCAGTGATAGTCCTCGTAGTCCAAAACGAGCGCATTTCCATCTTGGAACTCAAAAGTCAGCCGCCAGTTGCCGTTGACCGTGATGGACCAGCGCCCCTGCATCTGCCCTTTGAGCGGATGCAACCTGAAGCCTGGGATGTCCATGTCTTCGACGGTCCGTGCGGTGTCCAAAGCGGCCAGTTGCATGCGGAGCCGCCTGGCATGGCTGGCCTGGATACCCGAGACACTGCCCGTCTCGAAGTACTTTCGCAGACCTTTGTGCCGGAACGACTTGATCATGAGTTGAATTTACCACGTTGCGCAACACGCAACACGCCGCTCAATCTCAAAGACTCAGGTCGGGCAAGTTGCTCGCATGTGAAAGCCACTCGGAACGGCCCTAGACGACTTCCGAGATGGCTGCAGGCATCGGCCCAACATGCCGCGTCAACCGCCAGAACCGCAAGTTCAACACCACCGCCGCCACCGCCAGCCCGCCCACCAGCCCCACCCAAAGGCCAGAGGGTCCCAGAGGACCAAACACGCCGAGGACCAAGCTCAGGCCCATGCCGATCACCCAGTAGCAAAACACGGTGACCAGCATCGGGATCTTGGTGTCTTTGTAGCCGCGCAGCACGCCCATGGCGCCCACTTGCAGGCCGTCGACCAGCTGGAACACGGCGGCGTAAATCAGGAACTGAGCGGCCACCGCGATCACCTGCGGGTTGGGCGTGTAGAGGCTGGCGAGCCATTCGTTGGTGGTCCAGAGCGCGACGGCAGAAACGGCCATGAAGCCGGTGCACAGCGCGATGCCCAGGCGGCCACGGTAGCGCGCGGCCAGCGGGTCTCCCGCGCCCAGCGCCTGGCTCACCCGCACGGTGATCGCGATCGAGATGCCGAGCGGCACCATGAACGCGATCGAGGCGATGTTGATCGCGATCTGGTGGCCGGCTACCACGTCCACACCGAAGCGGCCCATGAGCAAGGCGGTGGCGGTGAACAGGCCCGACTCCATCGCCATGCCGATCGAGATCGGCAGGCCCAGGCGCACGATGCGGGCGATGTGCGCCCAGTCGGGGCGGGTCCAGGTCTGGCGCAGCCGGTGGGCGGCGTAGCGCGGCGCCCGCAGGGTGTAGGCGAACAACACGGCGCAACCCACGGTCTGCGCGATGCCGGTGGACAGGGCGGCGCCGGCCGCGCCCATGGCGGGCCAACCGAGGTTGCCAAACATGAAAACCCAATTGCCGAAGACGTTGAGCGGCAGCATGAGCAGCTGCGTCCACAGCATGGGCATGGTGTGGCCCATGGACTCGTTGAGAAAACGCGGCACCAGATACAGGCAGGTGAACGGCAGGCTCCAGCCCACCCACAGCAGGTAGCGGCGCGTCTCGCTCACGATCTCGGGCGCAATGCCCAGATGCGGCATGAGCACAGCCAGCGCAACCAGCGTGGCGATCTGCACCAGGGACAGCAGCAGCGCCAGCCAAAGCCCTTGGCGCCATTCGTCAGCAATCAGGTGGTGGCGGTTGGCGCCAACGTGGTGCGCCAAGATGGGCGTGAGCGCCAGCATCAGGCCCAGGCCGGCGATGAAGGTGAAGAACCACATGGCTGACCCCATGGCCACCGCCGCCAGCGTGAGCGGGTCGATGCGCCCCGCCATCAGGGTGTCGGCCACGCCCATGCCCATCTGCAGCAGCTGCGCGGTGATGACGGGCAAGGCGATGACGGCGATGGCGCGGGTCTCGGCGCGCGCCTTCAAAGAGCGAGAGGAATTCACGAAGACAGAAAAGAAAATGGCGCCGACCCAAAGGGCCACGGCGCCGAACAGATGAAAGAGGGTTGACTATACCGAGGCGCCCCACGCCACTTGATCGGACAGCTTGGCAGCGGTAGCGGCGGCGGAGGTCAGCGCCCTGTCAATGTGCAGTTTGAGGAAGTAGGGGTCTGCGCTGCGCGCAACGCGTTGCGACCGGGTGGCGCGGGCCTTCACATCACCCACGCCGGATGGGTCAGGCTCGCGTCAAGCACTCTCTCTGATGCATCAACACCGACTGCCAGCGCTGCCAGTCTTGCGGATCGTCCACGTCCCACAAGGTGGGCAGCTCCAGCCAGCTGGCGCCGATGGCACTCAGGCGTTCGCGGGTTTGCGCCAGCACGCGCGGCGTGCTCCAGTCCACCCGCTGAAACACAGATGGCATGGCACGCCGCAAGCCGATCAAGACGTAGCCGCCGTCTTCGGCGGGGATGAGCACCGCGTCGTGGGTCTGCAGCGCGTCGGCAGCTTGCTGCAGGTGCTCGGGCGTGAGCACCGGGCAGTCGGTACCCACGATGAGCAGCGGCTGGCGAGGATGTTCATTGAAGTGGGCGACCATGACCGCGGCCATGCGCTCGCCAATGTCGCCTGCTGCCTGCGGGATGCGGGCCACGCCGTGGCGTTGCGCGAGCCACTGGAACAGTCGGTGCTCCACATCGGGGGCGCCGTGCAGCGTGAGCGCGCCGGTGCTGGCCTGGCGGGCAGTGGCCAGCGTGCGCAGGATGAAGCCGCGCTGCGCCCGCGCCGCGCCAGCGTCGCCGAGCAGTGGCGCCAGCCGCGTCTTGGCCTGTCCCGGCACCGGCGCCTTGGCCATCACCGCCACGGCGGCACCGGCGCGCGGCCTGTAGCCGTAGCGCAGCGCCAGTGTGTGCGCATCGGCGCCAGCAGCCCAGGCGGCGCGCAGACGCCACATCAGCCACACGGTGCGCCAGAGGCCGTGACGGTCCCAGCGGCGGCCGTCGGTGGTGACGCGCTCGCGCAGGCCGGCCGGGGTGCCGACGCGCTTCAGGCGCGCGCTGAGCTCAATGTCTTCCATCAGCGGGATCGACGCAAAACCGCCCAACGACTCGAACACCTGGCGCCGCACAAACATCGCCTGGTCGCCGGTGGCGATGCCGCTGGCACGCGAGCGCCCGTTCATCAGCGCGGCCACCAGTGGCAGCAGCGGGTGGCGGCCATCCATGCGCACATCAAAACGGCCCCAGACAGCGCCATTCGCCAGTGCTTGCTCAATCAACGTGTCAGCCCCGGGCGGCAGATGGGTGTCGGCGTGCAAAAACAGCAGGGCGTCGGCCTGGCGTGCCAGCGGGTGGCGGGCGCCCGCGTTCATCTGCGCGGCTCGCCCGCGCGGCGCGCACACCACCGCATCGGCCGCCGCTTGCGCCAGCACCAGAGAGCCGTCGGTGCTGCCGCCATCGGCCACGATCAGCACTGCGCCGCGTGCGCGCAACTCGGCCAATGCCGCGAGCTGCCCGGGCAGCGCCAGCGCCTCATTGAGCACAGGCATGACCACCGCGAGCTTCATGCCGAGCGGGTCATGCGGCGTTGAGCGCGCGATCCAGAGGGTCGAAACTTTGCAACACCCGCTCGACCACAGGCTCGCTGAGGTAGTGGTCGACCCGCTCGCGCACGTGGGTCACCAGCCGGACAGCGCTGCGCTCGGCCGACCAGTCTTCACCAGCCACTGAGGTGCTGGCACGCTGGCGCGAGAGCACGCGCCACTTGGCACACCAGGTGATCGACCACAACCACATGGCACGGCGCAACGGCACCTGCCAGGCAAGCGACGCTGCAGCCAGCGGCCCCGCCGCAGCGGCCCAGGTGCGGTAGGCCGCGGCCACCTCGCTCTGGCTCAGCACCGCATGGGTGTGCATGTCCCAGGTGGTCGAGGTGTAGAGCGTGGCGTGGGCGAGATCGAGACCGGGGTAGGCGTAGCGGCATTTCTCCAGATCAACCAACACCGCTGTGCCATCGGCCAACACGATGAAGTTGCCTGGATGGCCATCAAACGCGATCAGACAACGCGGCGGGCGCGGCGCCTGTTCGCACAGCCTGCGCAGGGCTTGCATCTGCTGCTCAACAACCCGATGGACCATCGGCGCGACCTGAGCCCGCTCCAGGCAGACCGCCTGAGCGGTGATTTCATGCAGCAGGTCCTGCAGCGGATCGGCGGCGTCGAGCAGCGGGGCGCGGTCGGCGGGCGCGGGCAATTCAAGGGTGTGCAGCGAGGTGAGTGCGGTCACGATGGCGGGCAGGTCTTGTGGCAGGCGCGCCGGGCGACCTGCGATTTCCTGTACCAGCAGCGCGCCCCGCGGCAGCAGGTTGGAGGGCGGCAGCACGCTGTGCAGCTGCGGCGTGTGACCGCCAGCAGCGGCGCGCTCGAAGCAGGCGCGCTGGTAGGCCAGGTTGTGGGTGGCGTCCAGCCCCATCTGGCTCTGCTTGGGGATGCGCGCCAGCCAGCCACTGCCGACCAGCCGCACATGGTCGTGCGCGAGGCCTTTGTCGGCCATGGCCTCCAAGGCGTGGTCTGCCAACGGATGGTCGGCGGCCAGCAGCGCGCGGCGCAGGGCGGCCAGCTTGTCGGTCATGTCCGGGTTGCGCCGCATGGTCAGAACCCCGCGCGGCGGGTGTCCGCCAAGGCGCGTGCCCCGCCGGGCAGTCGCGCAGCCTGTGTGATCAACAACCGCATGACGCCTTTACCTGTGGAATTTTTCAATGCGCGGGAATGTCCGCGCATTGTGCTGCAAACCCCACTTCAAGGCCCGGATGTAAGAATGGGTTGCAATTGCCGACTGACGGCCAACAGATACAAGGAATGGCCGTGAATTTCAAAAAAATACTGGCGTTGGTGGCGGTGGTGCTCGCCATTGGCGCCTTCTTCGCGTTCGACCTGGGCCGCTTCCTGAGTCTGGATTATTTGAAGAGCAGCCAGGCCGCGTTTGCCGAGCTGTACGCCAGCCAGCCGCTGCAAGTGGCAGGCGTCTACTTCCTGATTTATGTGGCGGCCACAGCGCTCTCGCTGCCCGGTGCGGCCATCATCACGCTGGCAGGCGGCGCGATCTTCGGCTTGTGGTGGGGCACGCTCATCGTCTCGTTTGCCAGCAGCATCGGCGCCACGCTGGCGCTTCTGGTGTCGCGCTTTGTGTTGGGCAGCACGGTGGAGGCGAAGTTCGGCAAGCGCCTGGCCGAAATCAACCGCGGC
Organism: Burkholderiales bacterium; assembly: GCA_038249735.1. Taxonomy (GTDB): domain Bacteria; phylum Pseudomonadota; class Gammaproteobacteria; order Burkholderiales; family Burkholderiaceae_C; genus Hydrogenophaga. The sequence continues at coordinate 4,151 of JBBSDB010000053.1, read as the reverse complement.
GTGGAAAAGGACGGCGCGTTTTATTTGTTCACGCTGCGGCTGATTCCGGTGGTGCCGTTTTTCGTGATCAACCTGCTGATGGGCCTGACCAAGATGAAGGCGCGTACCTTCTATTGGGTGAGCCAGGTCGGCATGCTGGCGGGCACGGTGGTGTTTGTGAACGCGGGGACGCAGCTGGCGCAGATCGAGTCGCTCCAGGGCATCTTGAGCCCAGGGCTGATCGGCTCGTTCGTGCTGCTCGGCGTCTTCCCGCTCATGGCTCGCAAGATCGTCGAGGGGGTGAAAAAGCGAAAGGTCTACGCCCGCTGGGCGGATGTGAAGCCCAAAAAATTCGACCGCAACCTGATCGTGATCGGTGCCGGCGCCGGTGGGCTGGTATCGGCCTACATCGCGGCCACGGTCAAAGCCAAGGTGACGCTGATCGAGGTACACAAAATGGGTGGCGACTGCCTGAACTACGGCTGTGTCCCGAGCAAGGCGCTGATCAAGAGCGCCAAGCTGGCGCACCAGATGCGCCACGGCTCGAACTACGGTTTGAGCGACACCACGCCCACCTTCAGCTTCAAGGCGGTGATGCAGCGCATCCACGATGTGATCGCTGCCATCGAGCCGCACGACAGCGTGGAGCGATACACCGGCCTGGGGGTGGAGGTGTTGCAGGGGCACGGCAAACTGGTGAATCCCTGGACGGTCGAGATTGCGCTCAACGGCGGTGGCAAGCAAACGCTGACCGCGCGCAGCATCGTGATCGCTGCCGGCGCCCGCCCTTTTGTGCCGCCGCTGCCAGGCCTGGATGAGGTGGGCTATGTGACGAGTGACACCTTGTGGGACGAATTTGCCAAGCTCGATGACGTGCCCAGGCGCCTGGTGGTGCTGGGCGGTGGTCCGATCGGCTCGGAGCTGGCGCAGAGTTTTGCGCGCCTTGGCTCTCAGGTGACGCAGGTGGAAATGGGCCCGCGCATCATGGCCCGCGAGGACGATGAGGTGAGCGAACTGGCGAGGAAAGCGCTGATGGCTGATGGCGTGGATGTGCGCGTGGGCCACAAAGCCTTGCGCTGCGAAATGGTCAATGGCGAGAAGACGCTGATCGTCGAGTACGAAGGCAAAGAACACGCCATGGCGTTTGACCAGTTGCTGTGCGCGGTGGGCCGAAGCGCGCGCCTGACCGGCTACGGCCTGGAAGACATTGGTGTACCCACCCACCGCACGGTGGAAACCAACGAGTACCTGGAAACGCTGTACCCCAACATCTTCGCCGCTGGCGACGTGGCTGGGCCCTACCAGTTCACCCACGTGGCGGCCCACCAGGCATGGTACGCAGCGGTCAACGCGCTGTTCGGCGACTTCAAGAAATTCAAGGCCGACTACTCAGTGATTCCCTGGGCCACCTTCATCGATCCCGAGGTCGCTCGCGTCGGGATCAACGAGCAAGAGGCGAAGGAGAAGAACATCCCTTACGAGGTGACCAAGTACGGCATCGACGACCTGGACCGCGCGATCGCCGACAGCGAGGCGCATGGCTTCGTGAAGGTGCTCACCGTGCCGGGCAAGGACACCATCTTGGGCGTGACCATCGTCGGCACACATGCCGGCGACCTGCTGACCGAGTTTGTGCTGGCGATGAAACACGGTCTGGGCCTGAACAAAATCCTGGGCACCATCCACACCTACCCCACCCTGGCCGAGGCCAACAAATACGTGGCGGGCGAATGGAAGCGCGCCCATGCGCCCGAGAAGCTGCTGACCTGGGTGAAGAAATTCCACGACTGGAAGCGCGGCTGAACCCAGCCGCCGCCCTGCGTTCCAACCGCTACCCCATGAACACATCCATGACCACCCGCCGCCATTCCCTTCTGCTGTTGGCTGCGCTGGTCAGCGCCGCCGTGCTGCCCGCACAAGGCTTCGCCCAGAGCGCTTTTGACCACCAGTACAGCGCCTGGAACACGCTTCTGAAAAAGCATGTGCGCTGGCTGCCCGACGGCAAACAGTCGCGCGCCAACTACAAAGGCTTTGCGGCCGACCGAGCCGCACTCAAGACCGTGCTCGACAGTCTGAGCGCCGTGCCCAGGGCCACGTTCGACGGCTGGAGTAGGCCGCAGCAGATGGCCTTTTTAATCAACGCTTACAACGCGTTCACGGTCGAGATCATCCTCACCAAGTACCCCGACATCCAATCCATCAAGGAGCTGGGTTTCCTCAACCGAGGGCCCTGGAAAAACGAGTTCTTCACCCTGCTGGGCGACAAACGCCACCTGGACTGGGTCGAACACGAGCAGCTGCGTCCGCTGTACACAGACCCCCGCATCCACGCGGGCGTGAACTGCGCGAGCATCGGCTGCCCGGCGCTGCGCGATGAGGCCTTCACCGCCGACAAGCTCGACGCCCAGCTCGACGACGGCATGAAGCGCTTCATGGGCGACCGAACGCGCAACCGCGTCAAGGGCGGCGAGGTGCAGGTCAACAACATCTTCAAGTGGTTCAAGGAAGACTTCAACAGCGGCTACCGTGGTATCAACAAGATTGAGGACCTGCTGGCACAACACGCCGAGCAGCTGACCGACAAGCCCGAAGAGCAAGCGGCACTGCGCGCGAAGAGCCTGCCGGTGAGCTACCTGGACTACGACTGGTCGCTCAACGACCTGGGGCGGTGACGATGCGGCGCACGCTTGTTGCGGTATTCACCACTGCTTGCGCCACAGTGGCGCTGGCCCAAACACCCACGCCCCTGCCACCGCTGCTGCTCAAAGGCGGCGCCCTCTCGCCCGACTGGCGTTTCGTCGGTTTTCCCAAGGCACAGGCCGAGATCCCGCCCACGCGCTTTGAGGCCGGCACGGTGGATGGCGAGGCGGCGCTCAAGGTCGCCGCCGACCGCGCCTACGGCACCTGGGTCAACGGCTGGAGCGGGCCGGCGCCGGCGCGTCTGCAATGGCGCTGGCGGCTCGACACCCCGCTCTCAGGCGGGACTGGCCCGGCCGATCTGCTCACCAAGGCCGGTGACGATGCCGCGCTCAAGGTGTGTGTGATGTTCGACCAGCCGCTGGAGCGCGTGCCGTTCGTCGAGCGCACGGTGTTGCGGATCGCGCGCAGCGTGAGCGGCGCGGCGCTGCCTGCGGCCACCCTGTGCTATGTGTGGGACAGCGCGGGCGCGGCCGGTGTGCAGGGCGCCAACCCCTACACCCGGCGCGTGCGCTTCATCAGCCTGCAAGGACAAGCATCGCCGCTGGGCCGCTGGGCGAACGAATCGCGCGATATCGCGAAGGATTTCGCCACCCTGTTTGCCGATGAGCTCCCGCAGGGCGCGCAGACCCCACGCAGCGAGCTGCCACCGGTCAACACCGTGCTGATCGGCGCCGACAGCGACAACACCGCCAGCCAGAGCCTGGGCTGGCTGGCTGATTTGCACTGGACACGATAGAGCCCCCACACTCCGCCGCTGCGCGGGTCGCTGCCCCCCAGGGGGCTGTTTCCGCTTGGGGCGGCCCGGCGCCGAAACGCGACCCCCACACTCCGCCGCTGCGCGGGTCGCTGCCCCCCAAGGGGGCTGTTTCGGCTTGGGGCGGCCCGGCGCCGAAACGCGACCCCCACACTCCGCCGCTGCGCGGATAGCGCCCGGCTAACATCCCCACCCATGCAAGCCACACCCGGCATCAAAAAACTTGTTCTGCTTGGCGCTGGCCATGCCCATGTGCATGTGCTGGCGCAGCTGGCGGAAAACCGCCCAGCCGACCTCGACGTCACCGTCGTCTCGCCGTACCCGTTCCAGACCTACAGCGGCATGACGCCGGGCCTGGTGGCCGGGCACTACACGCAGGCCGAGTGCCAGATTCCACTGGAGCCGCTGGTGCGTGCGGCCGGCGCGCGCTGGCTGCCAGCGCGGTGCATCGGCGTGACGCCAGGCAGCAACACCGTCCAGCTGGCTGCGTCCAGCCACGCCAGCGAGCCGGCCGCTGTGCCCGAGGTCCTGCGCTACGACCTGCTGTCGATCGACACCGGCGCGGTGCTAGACCGCGAACGCCTCGCCCAAGACATCCCGGGCGCGCCCGAACACGCACTCATCGTGCGCCCGATCGAGGCCTTCGCCCGGCTCTGGCCCAGCGTGCTGGCACTGGCACAAACCCGCCCGCTCTCGGTGGCGGTGATCGGCGCCGGCG
>JBBSDB010000052.1:0-15653 GCA_038249735.1 Burkholderiales bacterium | reverse complement strand
CGCCAAAGACATCGGCGTGTCGCCTCAGCGCATCTGCCACATGGTGGCTGGCAAACGCGACATCACCGCCGACACCGAACTGCGCTTGTGCCGCTACTTCGGCCTGAGCAGCGGCTGGTGGCTGCGCGGTCAGGCGAGCTGTGACACGTCGGTAGCCTGCGAGGCCATGAGAGAGGACCTGAGCCAGATTCTTCGACGTTCGCTTCCGGCCTGAATCAAGTCTGCTCTCCTGCCGCCCCAGCTCCTGCCTTATCAGCCGTAGCCAGTTCAACTTCATCGCGCGCACGCCACCGAAACCGGAAACACCCATGTCCTCACCCCCTAAGCCGAGCAGCCCCAAGCCCCGCGCCCTGCTGCGTCACCTTCGCCCCACGGACCTCAAAGCCGCTGCCCAACTGGCCACCCACGCGACCCAGGGCGTGGTCAACATGGTGGAGGGCGTGCACCGCTCGGTGCATCGGCAACTGGGACTTTCCACGAGCGCTGTTCCGGATAAAACCAGTGGCCTCACCGGGCAGATCTACCGAGGCATTCGCGGTGTGGCGGCGCTGGTGGGGAAAGGCTCGGACGCGGTGCTGGGCGCGCTGTTGCCGCTGCTGGACGACCCGGCCACCCACGCAGAAGCCTCGCCGCAGCGCGAAGCGGTTCTGGCGGCGCTCAATGGCGTGATGGGCGACCGGCTGGTGGCCACCGGCAACCCGTTGGCGCAGGCCATGCAGCTGCGTGTCGCTGGCCAAATCCTGGCGCTGGACACGCCTGAAATCCTCAAACAACAACTGGCTGCATCACAAGGTACGTCACTGGGCATACCCGCCAGCCCGCACCTGCTGCTGCTGATCCACGGCCTGTGCATGAACGACACGCAGTGGCTTCGCCAGGGGCATGACCACGGTGCCTACTTGGCCCAAGCGCTGGGCTGCACGCCGGTTTACCTGCGCTACAACAGCGGGCGCCATGTGTCGCAGAACGGGCGCGAACTCGCCGCTCAGCTGGAGCGGCTGGTGGTGGCCTGGCCGGTGCCGCTGGAGCGCATCACCATCGTGGGTCACAGCATGGGCGGACTGGTGGCGCGCTCGGCGATACACCTAGCACGCGAGACTGGGCAGGGCTGGCCGGCGCTGCTGCGCGAGCTGGTGTTCCTGGGCACGCCGCATCACGGCGCACCGCTGGAGCGGGCTGGACATGGAGTGGATGTGCTGCTGGGCGCTACGCCTTTTTCCGCCCCGTTTGTCAAGCTGGGCCAACTGCGCAGCGCTGGCATCACCGGCCTGCGGCACGGGTATGTGACCGATGCCGATTGGCAGTCGGCCCCTGGCGAGGGATGGCGCGCCGGCTTTGAAGATCGGCGCGTGCCATTGCCGCTGCCCGACGGGGTGGCTTGCTTTGCCGTGGCGGCCACGCTGGCCGGGCATCCAGGCGCGAAGGCCGCCGGGAAGGCTCGGCCGCCGGGCCAGCCCGCGCGCGCAGACAACCCCGCAGCGGGGCTGGCCGCGTCGGCCTTGGCCGCCGTGGCGGGCGATGGCATGGTGCCTGTGGAGAGCGCGCTAGGCCAGCACCCCGAGGCCCTGCGGCGGCTGGTGTTTGCGCGCGACAGCCAGCGCATCGTCTACCGAACGGGCCACTTGGATCTGCTGTCCAGCCCGGCGGTGGCCGAGCAGTTGCTGGCCTGGCTTTCTCTGGGCTCCTCTGCGCAACGCTGACCCGGCCACACGGTGAGGCCGAAGCCTCAGCTTGGAACTTGAAAATCCAGGCGACGCCCATAAATCTCCACTTGACTGACCTGGCGGTCGTTGGCACCGCAAATTCCAGTTTTTTATCCTGTTCCTCTTATCCGTCGTTCCCATGACCAAACAAACCCTGTCCTTCCAGGCCGAGGTGGCGCAACTGCTGCACCTCGTCACCCACTCGCTGTATTCCAACCCCGAAATTTTTCTGCGCGAGCTGATTTCCAACGCATCGGATGCTTGCGACAAGCTGCGATTCGAAGGGCTGAACAATGCCGCGTTGTTCGAAGACACGCCGAATCTGGATGTGCGCGTGGCCTTTGACAAAGACGCCAAGACCATCACCATCACCGACAACGGCATCGGCATGAGCCAGGCAGAAGCGGTTGAGCACCTGGGCACGATCGCCAAGAGCGGCACCAAAGATTTCATGGGCCACCTCAGCGGCGACCAGAAAAAGGACGCGCAGCTCATCGGCCAGTTCGGCGTGGGCTTCTACTCGGGCTTCATCGTGGCCGACAAGATCACGGTGGAAAGCCGCCGCGCTGGCCTGCCAGCGAGCGAAGGCGTTCGCTGGGTCAGCGGCGGCACCGGCGAGTTCGATGTGGAAAACATCGAGCGCACGGCGCGGGGCACCAGTGTCACGCTGCACCTGCGCGAAGACGCGGGCGAGTACCTGAGCCACTGGAAGCTCAAGTCGCTGATCACCAAATATTCGGACCACATCAGCCTGCCCATCCTGATGCAAAAGGAAGAGTGGGACGCTGAGAAGAGCGAGCATGTGCAAAAGGACGAGTGGGAAGCGGTGAACTCGGCCAATGCGCTGTGGGCCCGCAGCAAGAAAGACATCTCGGACGAGCAGTACGCCGAGTTCTACAAGAATCTCAGCTACGACAGCCACGGCCCACTCACCTGGAGCCACAACCGGGTCGAAGGCAGCACCGAATACACCCAGCTGCTCTACATTCCGGCCAAGGCGCCGATGGATCTCTGGAACCGCGAGCACAAGTCGGGCATCAAGCTTTACGTCAAGCGCGTCTTCATCATGGACGAGGCCGAGAGTCTGATGCCGTCGTACTTGCGCTGGGTGAAGGGTGTGGTCGATTCGGCCGATCTGCCGCTCAACGTGAGCCGCGAGCTGCTGCAGGAAAGCCGCGACGTCAAAGCGATCCGCGAAGGCAACACCCGCCGTGTGCTGGCCCTGCTGGAGGACTTGGCGAAAAAGAACCAGGCGCCTGCAGCCGCAGAAGGGGCCGATGGCGTGACCGATGTGGTGTCTGAAGAAGACAAAGCCGCCGCCGAAAAAGATGCTGGCAAATACGCGGCCTTCTACGCCGAGTTCGGCGCGGTGCTGAAAGAAGGCCTGGGCGAAGACTTTGCCAACCGTGACAAGATCGCCCGGCTGTTGCGTTACGCCAGCACCACCACCGACACGGTGAGCGTGGGCTTTGCCGACTACAAAGCGCGCATGAAAGAAGGCCAGGAGGCCATTTACTACATCACCGCCGACAGCCTGTCTGCCGCCCGCAACAGCCCGCAGCTGGAGGTGTTCAAGAAGAAAGGCATCGAGGTGCTGCTGATGGCAGACCGGGTGGACGAGTGGGCCATGTCGCACATTCAAGACTTCGACGGCACGCCGCTGCAAAGCGTGGCCAAGGGCGCTGTCGATCTGGGCACGCTGCAAGACGAAGAAGAAAAGAAGGCAGCCGAGGTCGCGGCCGAAGGGTTCAAGCCGATGCTGGAAAAACTCAAGGCCAGCCTGAAAGACAAGGCGCAGGACGTGCGCGTCACCACCCGCCTGGTCGACTCGCCTGCCTGCCTGGTGGTGCAAGACCACGGTATGAGCACCCAGCTGGCCCGCATGCTCAAGCAGGCAGGCCAGCCGGTGCCCGACAGCAAGCCGATCCTCGAAGTGAATGCCGAGCACGCGTTGGTGAAAAAGCTGGAGACCAGTGAGCACTTCGACGACCTGGCCCACATCCTGTTTGATCAGGCGTTGCTGGCCGAGGGCGGATTGCCCGATGACCCAGCTGCTTACGTGAAACGGGTGAACGCCTTGCTGGCCTGACGCCGAGCAGTAAGCCAAAGGAAGTAAGCACCTGGCGCTCGCAACGGCGCCAGGTTTTTTTTCGCTCCTGCCTGACAGTGCGCGACCTGTTTTGGGCTGCCCCGGTGACTACACTGCCATGCTGCCTCGGCACCGCCGGCCCGCAACGTTCAGAGCCTCTACACCGTGCAACTGCAGCGTCCATTCGATCCCGTCGTCACCTTCCGCAACAGCCAAGGCGAAGCCGCCCGCGGCACGCTCACCAGCCTGCAGCGGCGCTCGCTGGTGATGGAGATCTACAACCCGTACTCCATCGTGCAGGTCAGCGAGGTGCTCAACGAGCTCACCATCCGATCCGGCGAGCGCAGCATTTACAAGGGCAAGGCGGTCGTGGTGAGCCTGCTCAACACGGGTCTGATGGCGGTGGTGTCGGTGGCTTTGATTGATGAGTGGTCTGACTTCAACGTGTTTCCCGGCATCTCGCCGCGCGTAGGCGAGGAGGCGCAGCGTTTTGTCAGTGGTTGGGCAGAGCGTTTCCAGATCAGCCGCGATTACCAGGTGTGCGTCAGCGAGGTGCGGGCCTATCTGTCGGAGGTATCCCGCTGGACCGATCAGGCCGATCTTTCCGACGCGCTGCCACGCGGCGAAGATGGTCGGGTATCGACCCAGGCGTTCACAGAGCTGGCCGCGCCGCTTATGGCCGCTGCGGCGCAGTACTTTGCCGATTTCGAAGGAGCCATCGACAAGGTGCCGGCCGATCTGGCCGGCACTTACCGCTCTTTCGCCCAGGGCTCGCTGCACCCGCTGCTGTTGCGCGCGCCCTTTGTGTTCCGTACCTTTGCCAAGCCCTTGGGTTATGCCGGCGACTACGAGATGGTCAACCAGATCTTGTCCGATCCCCAGCAAGGGCCCACCACCTACTTCCAGATGGTCAACGCGCTGTTCCTGCGATCTGCGGTGGCCGAGGCGCACCGCAACCGGATCGATATCCTGGTGGAGTGGTTGAAGAAAGCCGCTGGGCGGGCGGCTGAACTGGGCCGTCCGGTGCGCATTCTCAACATCGGTTGTGGGCCAGCGGTCGAGATCCGGCGGCTGTTGGGCAGCGACGTCAATCTCGCGCTGCTGGAGTTCACGCTGGTCGATTTCAGCGAGCACACGCTGCAAGACACCCGCGCCAAGATGGAGCGCGAGGCTGCGCAGGCTGGCGAAACTGTGAAGGTCAACTGGGTGAACGAATCTGTGCACGATCTGCTCAAGCGTGCCAGCCGGCGAGCCACCACCGAGGGCCCCGGCGAGCTCTTCGACTTCGTCTACTGCGCGGGTCTGTTCGACTACCTGTCCGACAAGGTGTGCGCCCGCCTTCTTGACTATTTCAAGTCCAGAACCAGGCCCAACGGCGAGGTCCTGGTCACCAATGTCCATCCCAGCAATCCCCAGCGCGGCGTGATGGAGCATGTGCTGGAGTGGTATTTGATCTACCGCGACGAAGCGCAGTTGCGCGCGGTCTTGCCTCGCCACACCAGCAACACCCGGGTGTTCACCGACCAAACAGGCGTCAATGTGTTCGCCGAATTCACGGTGGTGGTCCACGAACCTGTTCCCGTGGGCGCGACATGATCGGTGTTGCGTCCAGCGGCCTGTACTCGGCTGTCGAAGATGTCCGGATTGCCTTCAGCAAGACCGGCTGCATCACGTCGGCCATCCTGGTCCTGCTTGGCACCGCACTCGACCACGCGATCTACCCAGACCGCGCGGACGAATTTCTTGCGGTCCGGATCGCTGTCGCTGCGGCGACGATGGTGATCCTGTGGCTCACACAGGGCGACTTCGGGCGTCGGAACATCCGCTGGCTCACGTCGGCCTGGCTGTGCCTTCCGCAGCTGATGATTGCCTGGATGATTTTCACGACCGACGGATCGGCATCGATCTATTTTGTGGGTCTTCACCTCGCACTCTATGCGGTGGGCATGATTGTTCCTATCAGCTACTTGGAGGGGCTGGGCTTCGGGCTGTTCACTTGCGTTGCCTATTTCCTCGCCTGTATCTGGCACGCGGGCGGAATTGCGAACTACGGCCAGTTTTATGCACACCTGACCTTCACCGCTTTCTCGGTGGCCATCTCGGTGGGCTGCACCTATTTCAACGAGCTCAGTCGGGTCAGGCTGTTTACTTTGCGTGAACAGGTGGCACGCCAAAACGCGGTTCTTCAAGACACGAATCAGGCCCTCGCCGAACTCAAAGGCCAGCTCATCCAGCGCGAAAAAATGGCCGCCATCGGCACCTTGTCGGCTGGCCTGCTGCACGAGCTCAACAACCCGGTGAACTACAGCCTGATGGCCATCAACATGGGGCTCAGCTTGCCTGCGGCCAAAGCGGACGAGATGCTCAAGGAAAGCCTGGTGGATGCGAAGGAAGGCATGGACCGCATCCAGAACATCGTGTCCGACCTCAAGACCTTCGCCTATCAGAAGCCAGGCGAGGACATGATGCGGCCATTTCTGCTGGAGCGTGCGCTGCGCTCTGCGCAGCGCCTGGCCGGCCACGAGCTCAAGGGGGTCGAGGTGGTGTTTGCACTTGTGGAAGACACCCATGTGGTGGGCGACGAGCCGGCGCTGATCGGTGTGCTCATCAACCTGTTCAGCAACGCCGCGCACGCGCTGCAGGTGGCCAGGCGCGAACAGCCGCGCATCGATGTGCGTCTGAGTGTGGAGGGGAACAGGCTGCATTGCGCGGTGCGCGACAACGGCCAAGGGATTGCGCCCGACAACCTCAACCGTGTGTTCGAACCTTTCTTCACCACCCGCGATGTGGGCGCCGGCCTGGGCCTGGGCCTGAGCGTGAGCTACGGCATCATCCAGCGCCATGGCAGCACCTTGACTGTGCAAAGCGAACAAGGCGCCTGGACCGAGTTCAGCTTCGATCTGGCGAGGCCGGCATGAGCACGACAGGTTCCACCCCAAACATGCAAGGGGCCCACGCCATCCTGGTCGTGGACGACGAACCGCAGGCTTGCAAATGGTTTGCCCGCCTCTACGGCGACGAGTTTGTGGTCCTCACCGCTTGCAGCGTGAAAGAGGCGCTGGCGGTGATGTCTGCGCGTGGTCACGAGGTGGCGGTGGTCCTGTCCGACTACCGCATGCCCGGGCGCCACGGTGTCGATCTGCTGAGCCAGATGCTCACCACCTGGCCCCACGTCTCGCGGCTGCTGGTCTCGGCCTACGCCGACAAAGATGTCGCGATGGCGGCGGTCAACCAGGGCCAGGTTGAGCGCATTCTGGAGAAGCCGCTCGACGAGGCGCTGACACGCCAGACCCTGCGCGAGGCGCTGCGCAGCAGCCGCGAGCGCCTGCGCGATCGGGAGCTGCTGGAGCGCCGCGCGGCCAGCCTGCGCGAGACCCTCGGTTTTCTGGCCCATGAGGTCACCACCCCGCTGGCCACGGTGAGCGGTTACCTTTCTGCAATGAAGCAGCGCCAGGAGCAGAGTACCGACCAGCAAGACGCCCGCGCCATGGTTGCCATGCTCAATGCGGCGCAGCGTCGTACCGACTATGCGCAGTCGCTGGTGTCGAGCTTCGTGCAGACCGCGCGCGATGCCACCCGTGGCGAGCGCCCGGCGCGTCTGAGCGCCAGCGATCTGGTGCAGGCGGTGCATGGCGAGTACCCGTTCGAGGCTGGCGAGGCGCGCTGGCTGAGCAGCGATCTGGCGGCTGATTTTGAGCTGCCCGGTCGGCGCGATCTGCTGTTTCTGGTGCTGTGCACCTTGGTGAAAAACGCGCTGATCGCGCTGCGCGAAGCACCCCCGCCCGAGCCGCGCCTGACGCTGGCGCTGCGTCGGCTCGCGCCTGCGCCCGGCCTCGGCGAGCAGCCTGCGATTGTGGTTGTCGATAACGGTCCCGGTATTGCGCCACACATCTTGCAAAAGCTCACCCGCGAGTCGGTCACCACCCGCGCAGAATCGGGCGGCAGCGGCATGGGGCTGGTGTTTTGCCAGCGCGTCATGACCTCGCTTGGCGGCTCGGTGAGCGTCGCCTCCGAGCCCGGCGCGGGCGCCTGCATCACGCTGCATTTCCCTTCCCAAGAAAACCAAAATCAGGCCGAGGACTTCTCATGAAACCCACCAAAATTCTCTACGTGGACGACGAGGCCATGGCCTTGAAGTACTTCGAGCGCCTGGTCAGCCCGCTGGCGCCGGTGCTGACTGCCAACTCGGTGGAGGGCGGGCGCGCGGTGTTGCGCGAGCACGGTGCCGAGATTGCTGTGCTGGTGTGTGACCAGCGCATGCCCGGCGAGCAGGGCAACGAACTGCTGCGCCACACCCGCGAGTACTACCCGGGCATCGTGCGAATGCTGACCACCGCGTATTCGGAGCTGGGCGATGCGATCGAAGCCATCAACACGGGCGAGATCTACCGCTACATCAACAAGCCATGGGAGCTCGAGAGCCTGCGCGCCGATCTGAAAAACGCGCTGGAGCTGGCCGACCTGCGCAGCGAACGCGATGCGCTGATGCGCGACAAGCTGCTGGCCCAGCAAGGCCAGTTGTTGGCGCAGCGCCTGGGCGCGCTCACGATGCTGGCGGCAGCGGTGCATCCGCAGCCCGCTGATGCCGCTGCGCACCGGCTGGCACAAGTTGCCCTGGCCTGTGGCTGCAGCGAGCCCGCCGTGCCTTGGCACCGCTGGGACCATGCCGATCTGCTTCAGGCCGAGGCGCGCCGGGGCGCCGAGGTGGCGGTGCAACTGCGTCATTGGCTGGCCGTCTTTGCAGCCAGCACAGCCGATCCGACGGTTGTGCTGGCCGAGGCGCTGGGCGCGGCTTTGGCCGCTGATGCTGTCACCTTGGCCGAGCGGGGGGTGCTGACCGAACTGCTGGACGGCCCCGCAGGGGAGCCCGTGTCCACCCGAGCCTGCGCCTGGTTCGCGTGGCTGATCTGGCAAGGCGGCGGCGCCGAAGTGAGCGCGGACGAGGCCGGTGGCTGGCGCCTACGGCGCAGCGCGAATGGGCCGGCGTTTCAGAGCGACTGGCTTGCGGCGGCGATGGAGCAGCTTGGCGGCGCACCGGCTTGATCGCCCGACCGCTGCTGCTCGCTTCTGCGTCGCTCATCGCAGGCTGAACACCTGCCCCTCCCGTGGATCGGCGCGCCCTTGCAGCATCTCGCCGTAGGCCGCGACCAGCGCTTCTGCCCCCACATGGGCACGCACCTGCAGCCAGGGTTGTACCAGGTCGCTCACCCGCGCGGTGAAACGCTGCCAGTCGGCCAGCAGGCGCTGGCCGAGCACGGCGCCTCCCCAGTCGGCGCGGCGTTTCTTGATCTGCGCCGGCGCAAAAAACAGCGTGGGCGCTGGCCCAGGCAGGCCCTTGCCGCCGCCCAGGTCGCTGACGTGGGTGGCACCGATCGCGCAGCTGTAGCGCAGGCCGGTGAACCGGGTGTGGATTTGCTCGCGCAACGTGGCGCTGCCGGCGAAGTCCACGTACACACAGGCGGTGTCTGCCGCTAGGGTACCCAGCTCGTCGTAAGTCAGCACCTGGTGGTAGCAGCCCAGGCTCTCGCAGAAAGTGCGGTTGCCGGCAGAAGTCAGCCCCACCACCCGCAGGCCTTCGCGCTGCGCGAGCTGGAACGCGGTGCCGTAGGCGGTTTTGCTGGAGGCGCTGGAGAGCAGCAAGGTATCAGCGCCGAAGCAGGCGTTGTCGGCCAGGAAGTCGTCGATCAGCCAGGAGGTGGTGAACAGCGGGCGCAGCAGAGCCTGCACGCCTTCGGAGTCTGCTGTGTAGAACGGGTCGTGGTCGCAGCGGGTGTACTGGTTGTAGACCGGGTGCAGGCCGGTCCGGTGTGACGCCGCATCGACCAGGCTGCCGGGCGTGACCTGATCGGCTTGCAACACTGCCTGGTTGGCCATGGGCCAGTAACCGTAGAGCTTTTCGCCCACCCGCAACGATGGGCTGGCCGACTCGGTGATGGTGGCAAAGCCCCAGACCGGAATCACGCCCCAGGCGGGGTCGTCGCTCGGGAAGAAGCGCCAGTAGTCCATGGCCTCGCCCATGGCGGCGTAGGTGATGTTGTTGGCGGTGAGCGAGAACAGATCCACCCGCAGGCGGATTTGTCCCGGCGCCAGCGGCGCATCTTCCTGCTGCTGCCAGCGGGTTTCTGGGAGAGCGGTCTTTCGCACCAGCAGGGTGTGGGTGGTCATTCGGTTCCTTCCTTCGGCGTCTGAAGCGGCCACTGTCGTGCAAACGCCCCGCCGGCTCAAGCCAGGCGGGGCGCGTGGGAGACACAACGCATCAATGGCGCTGTGGCTTGCGATGGGCGCTCAGGCGAGCGTGAGCGTCATGTCGATGTTCCCGCGGGTGGCGTTGGAGTAGGGGCACACCTTGTGCGCCGCGTCCACCAGTGCCTGCGCCTGCGCGCGGTCCATGCCCGGCAGGTGCACCGTCATGCGCACCGCAACGCCGTAGCCGCCAGTGATCGGGCCAAGATCGACTTCGGCGTCAATCGCCACGTCGGCCGGCACGCTGAGCTTCATCGGGCCGGCCACTGCCTTCATCGCGCCGATGAAACAAGCGGAGTAACCGGCGGCGAACAGCTGCTCGGGGTTGGTGCCGTCGCCAGGCGTGCCGGGCGGCGTGTGCTTGATGTCAAGTTTGCCGTCATCGGTGCGGGAAGCGCCGTCGCGGCCGCCGGTGGTGTGGGCGCGGGCGGTGTAGAGAACTTTGTCGAGCGATGCCATGGAGGGCCTTTCTGAATGGGGCTTGCGTTGAAGCCGGTTGAAAAAACGGGGAGTGTGAAGGGGCGCTACGGCGCCAGCCGGTCGCGCAGTGCTTGAACTTGTCGGGTGAGGGCCACCGCCTCCGCCACTTCGCAGTGGGTGGCCTGAAGTACGCAGCCCGGAATGTGGCTCGCCCGCACCTTGAGCGAGCGCCCATCGACGGTGAGCTGCACCCGCACACGCCGCTCGTCAGCCGCGTCGCGCAAGCGCGAAACGAGTCCAGCAGCCTCCAAGCGCTTCAGCAGCGGGGTCAGCGTGCCGGAATCGAGCGAGAGGCGCTCGCCCAGCTCGGACACTGTGAGCCCATCGCGCTCCCAGAGCACCAGCAAAGCCAGGTACTGCGGGTAAGTGAGGCCGATCGCATCCAGCAGCGGCTTGTAAAGCTTGGTCATCGCCAGCGAGGCCGAATACAGCGCAAAACAAAGCTGGTTGTCGAGCAGCAGGGCGGCGTTGGTGCGGTCGGAGGCGGTGGACATGGCCCGAAGTATAGCGAGCAATTAAATTGCACACAAGTTATAAGGTCATGGATGTCTGAAGCATCTTTGGCCTTGGTGACTTGGTTGCGGCCGCTTCTCATCGGCCTGGGCACAGCGCCTTTGTCGGACGTTGGGGAAAGCCGACAAACGAGGCTCTCTACAGGGCGCTGTGGTGCGGCTCAAGCAACCAGCGGCGGCGTCTGCATTTCTTCGATCTGCTCGACCAGCATGTCGACCTGCCCCTGCCAGTAGTCGCGGGTGCCGAACCAGGGGAAGTTGATCGGAAAAGCCGGGTCGTCCCAGCGGCGGGCCAGCCAGGCGCTGTAGTGGATGAGCCGCAAGGTGCGCAGGGGCTCGATCAGCGCGAGCTCGCGGCGGTCGAAATCGCGGAACTGCTCGTAGCCGTCGAGCAGGGCGCCGAGCTGCTGGTTCTGCTGGCGCCTGTCGCCCGAGAGCAGCATCCAGAAGTCCTGCACCGCCGGGCCAGTGCGCGCGTCGTCCAGATCCACAAAATGCGGACCGGGTTCGGGCTGGCCCTGGGGTGTCCAGAGGATGTTGCCGGGGTGGCAGTCGCCGTGCAAGCGCAAGCGGGTGGTGCCGTCGTCTGCTGTCAAATTTTCCGACACAGCGCTCGACAACACGGGGTGCGACTCGATGATGGCCAACGCCTCGGCGAGCGCGCTGGCCCAGGCGGTGCGTGTCTCGGGCGCCACCATCTGGTGCGCCATCAGCCAGTCGCGGGGCTCGTGGGCGAAGTGGGCGGCGTCCAGTGGCGGGCGTTGCGCAAAGGGCGCCGTCGCGCCCACGGTGTGGATGCGCCCGAGAAAGCGGCCAATCCATTCCAGCACCTCAAAGTCTTCCAGCTCCGGGCGCCGACCGCCGCGCCGAGGGCTCACCGCAAACGCGAAACCGCCGAAGTGGTGCAGCGTCTGGCCCTGCACCACCAGCGGCGCCACCACCGGGATTTCGGCCGCGTGCAGTTCCATGGCGAACGCGTGTTCTTCGGCAATCTGTGCGTCGCTCCAGCGATCGGGGCGGTAGAACTTGGCCACCACCTGGGTATGGCCCTCAAACGGGTCTTCCAGGTGCACCTGGTAGACGCGGTTCTCGAAGCTGTTGAGCGCGGCCAGCCGCCCGTCGCCCCAAAAGCCGACGCTGGCCAGCGCGTCTTGCACCACATCCGGGGTGAGGGCGGTGTAGGGGTGCGAGGTGGCGTTGGTGGCTGGCTGCATGCGGTCATTGTCGCCCGCAGGCCGTGCCAAAATTGCGGCATGACCCGAGAACGCCAACGCCGCCACCGCCTGATGCGCCGTGGGCTCTGGTATTCGCTGGCGCTGTGCGTGGCGATCCTGCTGCTCGGGGGTGTGGGTTTCTGGGCGCTGGAGCCGGGCATCCACTCGCTGCAAGACGGGCTGTGGCTGGCTTTCACCACCGCAGCCACCGTGGGCTATGGCGACACCGTGCCGAAAACGCACGCGGGCCGTGCGTTTGCGGTGATCGTGGTGCTGCTGGGTCTGGCGGTGCTGTCCTTGGTGACCGCCTCGCTGGCCGCGCTGTTTGTCGAGCGCGATGTGGAGGCCGATGAGCGCCAGATCGAGCGCGATCTGATGCGCGAGATTCGCCTGCTGCGCGATCAGGTGAGCGCGCTGGAGCAGCGTCTGCCGCTGCCCGGCGAACCCGCCTCACAGCCCGAACGGAGTCGATTTTGAAGCCTCAGAAAACCTGGCGGGAGCAATTGCCCGAGCTGCGCGAAGGCCAGTCGATCGAGCTGCTTCAGGAGTTGCATATCCTGACCCGCGAGGGCAAACTGAACCAGGACACGCGGCGCAAGCTCAAACAGGTCTACCACCTGGTTCAGTTCATCGAGCCGCTGCTGGCCGAGGTGCTCAAGGCGCGTGGCGACGTGACGCTGGCCGACCACGGCGCCGGCAAGTCCTACCTGGGTTTCATCCTGTACGACCTGTTCTTCAAGTCCAAAGCTGTGGGCTGGGTGACGGGAGTGGAAGCGCGGGTCGAGCTGGTCGATAAATCGCAGGCGCTGGCCGCGCGATTGGGGTTCGAACGCATGCGCTTCCTGGCCACCACGGTGCAGCAAGCGCTGGACCATCCCGACATGCCAGCCCGTTTCGACGTGGTCACCGCACTGCACGCCTGCGATACCGCCACCGACGACGCGATAGCGTTTGGCCTGGCCAAGCAGGCGACCCACATGGTGCTGGTGCCGTGTTGCCAGGCCGAAGTGGCGGGGGTACTGCGCCAGCACAAGGCGCTGTCGCTGGCGCGCAAGCCGTTGGCCGAGCTGTGGCGCCACCCGCTGCACACGCGCGAATTCGGCAGCCAGATCACCAATGTGTTGCGCTGCCTGCAGCTCGAATCGCACGGCTACGCCGTCACCGTGACCGAGTTGGTGGGCTGGGAGCACTCGATGAAGAACGAGCTGATCCTGGCCAAGCGCGACGGCAGCATGCGTCCGGTGCAGCAAGCACTCGCCCGAGAGCGCTTGCTGCAGGTGCTCGATGAGCTGAACCTTCAGCCGCTCACCGAGCGATTCGCGACCGCACCCGAACCGACCTGAGGGCCGGGCGGCGCAAGCGGGGCTTACTTCGCCGCCGGTTTGGGCGCGGCGGCGGGCTTGGCAGGCGCTGCAGCCGGCGTCTCGCTGATGCCCAAGCGCTTGGCGATGGTCTGCTCCAGCGCACGAACCTTGGGCTCGATGCTGCCCTTGGTGTCTGGGATCAGCTTTTCCAGCAGGGCCTTTTGCATGTCATCGGATTTCCCGCGGTACTTCAGGTAAGCGGGCGATTCCAGCGTTTCTTGAATCGCCACGATCTGCTTCAGCTCTTCTTCGGTGAATTCCTTTTCCAGCACCGCGCCCACGGTCGATGGCGCCAGCTTGAGTGCACTGGCACGAACCACCGGCACCGCCTCGTCGGCGTATTTCTTGGCATCGGCCTGAATCTGGGTGGCCACCGCCTGTTGCTGATCGGGTGGCACGCGCGCAGACAGGGCGGCGCCGGCCTGTCTGAGCATTTGCGCAGCGGGGTCCTCGGCGACCTGGCGCGCAAGGCCCTCCAAGCCTGGCTGCTGCAGCTTGAGCAGCTTGGTCACCAGTTCTTTCTTGGCTGGGCTGCTGGCTGGGGCGGGGGGTGTGGACTGGGCGGACGCCAGGCCAGCAAGGCCGAGCACGGTGGCGCCGATCAGGGCGCGGGCTTTATGTGTTTTCATGCAATGAATGGTAGCCACAAACCCCTACCGTGCTGTGTCTGGCCAGGGAACGGATGCATCAGGGTGTGTGCATGTGTGAGCAGGTGGGCTTTTTGAGCGACGTTTCCGAATGTGGCATGTACCATGGCCGCTCCTCAAAAACGGGCCTGTCCGGTGTTTGCCAATCTCTCTTTTCTGCTGCAGTCGATGGCCTGGCCGCTGGTGTTGCTGCTGGCCTGGTTCCTGGGCGAGCGGCTGCACCAGATCTGGCAGGTGCCGCGTGTGAGCAGCTATGTGGCGGTGGGATTGATCGCCAGTCTGGTCAATCTGCCCGGGCTGACCGCCGAGGTGCCGGGGTTGCCTTTCCTGGCCAACATCGCGCTCTCGCTGCTGTTGTTCGAGCTGGGTTACCGGATCAACCTGCGCTGGTTCCGCCACAACCCCTGGGTGCTGGCGCTGGGCTTGATGGAATCGGTGCTGACTTTTGCCCTGGTCTACTTCGCCGCTGGCTGGTTCGCGCTGGAAACGGACGCGCGCCTGATCATCGCCGCGCTGTCGATATCGGCCTCGCCAGCCGGCATCGTGCGGGTGGCCAACGAGCTGCGCAGCGCCGGCCAGGTGACCGAGCGGGTGATGCATTTGTGTGCCATCAACTGCCTGATGTCGGTGCTGGCGCTCAAGCTCCTGGTGGGCTACTGGACGCTCAACACCTCGGGGAATTTGATGGCGGCCACGCTGGGCAGCGTGTATGCCTTGCTGACGTCGATCGCCATGGGGGCGCTGGCGGGCGTGATCGTGCCGTGGCTGCTGCGCCGGCCCGGCACCCACGAGCGCGGTGTGACCGTGGTGTTTGCGCTGGCGGTGGTGTTGCTCACCACCATGTCGTATGGCCTGATGCTTTCCCCGCTGCTGGCGGCGCTGATCTTTGGCATCGTGGCGCGCGAGCGCCGGGTGCACCTCACCAACGCGCAGCGCGGCTTTGGCACCGCGGGCGATCTGCTCACCCTGTTCTTGTTTGTCTACATCGCGTCCCTGCTCGACTGGGCCTCGGTGGGCAGCGGGCTGCTGCTGGGCCTGGTGCTGATCGCGGTGCGCACCGCGAGCAAGGTGGGCTGCAGCGTGGCCGCCGCAAGGCTCTCGGGCAGCACCGAGCGCAAAGGCTTGTTGACCGGCTTGGCGCTCACCCCAATGTCGGCATTCGCCATTTTGCTGATCGAACAAAGCCGCATCTATGGCTTTGCGCCAGCGGCCGAGGTGCTGGCACTGATGGCGGGAATGATGCTGATCCAAGAGCTGTTTGGCCCGGTGGTCAGCCAGCGCAGCCTCATGGCCGCCCATGAAACCCATGTGACCCAGGCCGACGGCCAGATCACCCGATCCGCGCTCTGACTGCCATGCCACTGGAAACCTTCAAATCCTCCAAGCCGCTCACCCTCGGGG
>JBBSDB010000051.1:0-15671 GCA_038249735.1 Burkholderiales bacterium | reverse complement strand
GTTTGCCGCAACCGGCCTGGCTCGCGCCTTCGCTGCGCGCCGAGAGCGAGGCGGGTGTGCAGCACTGGGACGTCGCGCGCACGGTGGAGTTGCTGCAGCGCGGCACCACCGCCGGCGCCTCGGTGATGGGCCCAATGGCCGAGGTGGTGTTCGAGAGCACGCAACACCTGAGCTCTGCCGATCTGCGCGCGATGGCGCTCTACCTGCAAGCGCTGGCACCGCAGCCTGTTTCGCAGCCCGTGTTCGAGCCAGCGCGCGGCGAGCAGTTGGCGCTGGGCGAGAAAATCTACGAACAAAACTGTGTCGACTGTCACGGCGCGCAAGGCCAGGGCGCGCCGGGCGCCTACCCCGCGCTGGCCAGCAACCGCGCCGTTACCCAGGCGCAGGCGGCCAACCCGGTGCTGGCGGTGCTCGGTGGCGGTTTTGCACCCGCCACCGCCGGCAACCCCCAGCCCTACGGCATGCCGCCGTACCGCACGTTGCTGACCGACGCCGAAATAGCGGCGGTGGTCACCCACCTGCGCCAGTCTTGGGGCAACCGCGCCTCGGCGGTGCGACCTCACGACGTGCAGCGGCTGCGCTGAAACCGCAGCACCGTCAGCGCTGTCATGCGCGCTTTTGAGTGACGCCAGCGGGCCCTCACCCGCCACGCCAGCCGGTACTCGCGCCAGCCTCATCGGTGCCACACTTGCCCGATGAACCCCAAGCCCGCACCCATCACCGCCCAGCCGCCCCAGCCCGAGCAGACCGCGCCGGCCCAGCCCGTCACGCATGCGGTCGATCCGCTGTTTCTGGCCGCGCCGCACGTCTCCACCTACTTGGGCGAGTTCCCGCTCACCAACGCCAGCGGCTTTTTCTTTGAGCGTGAAGACCGCCTGTATCTGGTGACCAGCCGCCATGTGGTGATTGACGAGGCCAGCAAACACCTGCCCGACCGGCTCATGATCGAGCTGCATCTCGACGCCACCAACCTCACCCAATCGACTGGTTTTTCAGTGCCGCTGTATGGAGACGGTGTGGCGCTGTGGCACCAGGGGCGCGACAGCGAGGGCGAGATCGACGTGGCAGTGATCGAGCTTGATCGCGCCGCCTTTCCGCCGTCTGCCGTCTACCGCGTGTTTACCCCCGCCCACATCCAGACCGCTTTCAGCACCGTGCCAGCCGACGCCGCGCTTTTGGTGGTGGGTTTTCCGCTGGGTTTTCACGATGCCGTGCACCACTTGCCGGTGGTGCGGCTGGCGGCGATCGCCTCGCCGCTGGGCATCCGATTCCAGGGCCAGGGCTACTTTCTGACCGACGCGCGCACCCACCGAGGCACCAGCGGCGCGGCCGTGGTGATGCGCGACCCATCGCCCACCAGCCCCGCCACCGAAGAACTGCCGTGGCGCTTGCTCGGCGTGCACTCCTCGCGCATGGACATGGGCAATCGCGATCTGGTGCTTGACGAATCGCTGGGGCTGAACTGCGCCTGGTACGCCGACATCCTGCTCACGCTGACCAAGGCGCCCACCTGAGGCGACGCGGCAAAGCCCCTGCGGCGCGCCGGTCAGGTCACCGTCCTACAGGGCTGCGTACAGCCGCGTTTTAGACTCGCTCCCATGAAAAATGCCTGGATCTTGGTCGGTGTGGCTGCCGCCGCAGCGCTGCTGGTGCTTGGTGGATGCGCCGCCTCGCGCATCGGCACGGCGGCCGAACTCGCTCGTGAGAGCGAGCCTTTCCAGCACAATCCGCCCAACCCTGCGCTGCGCCTGCTTATCGTGGGCGACAGCACCGGCGTGGGCACAGGCGCCAGCGTGCCGCAGAGCAGCGTGGCCGGGCTGCTGGCGCAAAGCTTCCCGCGTTTGGCCATCGAAAACCGCGCGCGCGACGGCGCCACCTTCGAGGGAGTGGTGCACCAACTCGAAGGCGGCGGGCGTTTTGATCTGGTCTTGCTCATGGCGGGCGGCAACGACGTGATCCGCTTTCGGAGCGAGGAAGCGCTGCGCGCCGACGTGCAGCGCTCGTTGGCGCTGGCGCACGGCATGGCCGAGCGCGTGGCGGTGATGCCTGCGGGCAATGTGGGCAACGCGCCATTTTTCTTTGTTCCGATTTCGGGTGTGATGAGCGCGCGCTCGCGAACGCTGCACGCGGTGGTGAGCCAAGCTGCCGCTGCTTCGGGTGCGCAATACGTCAGCCTTTATCACGAGGCAGACGCCGACCCGTTTGTTCGCGACAAGGGCCTCAACGCCAAGGACGGCTTGCATCCCAGCGATGCCGGCTACCGGGTGTGGCGTGACGAGCTGCTTGCACAGAGCGGATGGGCGCCGGTGCTGCAAGCCGCCCGATAAGGCTCAGCGTCCGCCCGCTCAGATCACCAACACAGCGATCAGCCAAGCCACCGCGATCGGCCGCGTGGTAGCGCTGGAAGTGGGCAGGCGCCACACGCAAACCACCATCAACAGGTTCCACGGTAGCGGCGCGAAATGCAGCGCCACCGCCCAGCCAATCTGGTCTGTGATGGCGAACACCACCAGCCCGACGCCGGTGAGCAACAGGTTCACCAGCGTGCCTACCACCAGCAGGTCGCGCCACAGCAGCGTCTGCAAAGGCACCTCGCCACGCCAGCGTCGAGTGGTCCAGGCGATCAAGCGAGCACCTGCTCCAGCGGAAAAACAGCACCCTTGATCAGCGCGAGCACCACAGCCGACACCACCACAGCCAGTAGGCCGCCCACCGAAATGCGCTCGCGCTGCGGATCGTGCGCGAGCGCAAACAGCACGACCGACAAAGAAGGACCGTTCGGGGGTATTTGTGCCGGCGTTGTCTTCAGCATGTTCTCGCTCAGAGCGTGCCCCGGTGTATTTCGTGTGAACGCCAACCCGCGTGCGAAACCGCTGCGGGACAGGCGTTGCCTTGTGTGTGTTGTGAGCGCAAGGGCTGAGCGTATCCGACAGTGCCGCACCGGCGGCCTGCATCCGCACACGTTGCAGGGGTGGTCACTCAGCGGGCGCGAACCGGTCGAGCAGCAATTCGCCCCACTCCCACGGACCGGTCAGCGTGAACGTCACCGTGCTCCATTCGCCTTCGGCCTCAAGCTGCGTGTCGGTATCCCATGCACCGCCTTGGTCCAGCGCACCGCGTGGGCCTGGGTTGTGTGTTTCGGCCCAGGCCAGCATCTGCTGCACTTCGGCCAGCACCGCAGGCAGATCGGCCTCGCGCACGCTGGCCATGGCTTCCCAGCTGCCGGTGCCTTCGCCATCGTCGCCGGCGTCAAAAATCAGATAGCGAAGCGTTGTCATGCGGGGGATTTTCTACCCGCGAGCCAGCGACACCCGGGATACCGCCCAGGCGCCACGTTGTCTGCGCGCCGCCGCCTTGCCTTGCCTGGGGCACAGTGAAAATAGGTGCCCCAGCGCAACGCCATCCCCTCCCATGTCCTCTGCCCCGTCGCTGACGGCCGCGCGCCGCATCGCGCTGACCGTGTTGCTGGCCTATCTGGCGGCACGCCTGTGTGTCTGGCTGGGCACGCCAGTACCTTGGATGATCGGGCCGCTGCTGGCAACTTCGCTGGCCTCGCTGGCCGGTTGGTCGGTGCAGAGCTGGGTGCCTTTTCGCAATGTCGGGCAGTGGGTGATCGGCGCTGCGCTGGGGCTGTATTTCACGCTGGAAGTCGGGCGTTTGGTGGCGGGTTTGTGGTGGGCGATCGTGTTGGCGATTGCCTGGGCGCTGCTGCTTGGGGTGGGGTTTGGCGCCTGGCTTGGCCGGGTTCACCGTGGGCGCATTGCGGGGCTGGCGGGCGCTCAGCTGCTCAGCACCACGTTTTTTGCCGGCGCCATCGGTGCCGCCTCGGAGATGACACTGATCGCCGAGCGGCACGGCGCGCGCACCGACCTGGTCGCTGCTTCGCACAGTTTGCGGCTGCTGCTGGTCACGCTGGTGGTGCCGTTTGCGCTGCAGGCCTGGGGCGTCCACGGGGTGGATCTGGCCCAGGTGGGCGCGCAAACGGTTCAACTCGGCGGTGGGATCGCCCTGGGCGCACTGACCTTGGCCGGGGTGGTGGTGATGATTGGGCTCAAGCGCACCAATCCCTGGTTCATCGGCGCGTTGGTGGTGTCGATGGTTTTGACGCTGTCGGGGCAGGCCTGGTCGGCTGTGCCTTCCGGGCTCACCGCCGCTGCGCAGCTGGTGATCGGGGTCAGCCTGGGCGTGCGTTTCACCCCGGCATTTCTGCACACTGCCCCGCGCTGGCTGGTTTCGGTGGCGGTTGCCAGCGCGGTGATGATGGCGCTGAGCGCCTTGTTTGCCTGGGCCATGTCCCACGCCACGGGCCTGCATCTTGCCACTGTGGTGCTGGGCACCACCCCCGGCGGAATTGCCGAGATGGCCATCACCGCCAAGGTGTTGCAGCTCGGCGTGCCGGTGGTCACCGCCTTCCAGGTCTGCCGCCTGATCGCGGTGCTGGTGCTGGTCGAGCCGCTGTACCTCCACTGGGCGCGGCGCGCATCCGATGGAAGCAGGCACAAAAAAGCCCGATAAAAATCGGGCCGGCTGTGTGAAGAGGAAGTGGCTCAGGGCGCCGCGGATCTGGCTTTGCCAGGCCGCCAGCGCCGTTCCCCGGGGGGTGATGCCGCTGGCGGCGCGGGGGGAGCCAAACTAGTGCATGACGACCGGCATCTGCGCCAGCGAGGCGTAGCCTTCCAGCGTGTCTTCCACCTCTTCCTGTGAAGGCGTGTTGTTTTGCCAGGCGTTGATCTGCTGCTGGAACATCTCGGCCCATGAGCCGTCTAGGTAAACCTCTTTGCCCGAGCGCTTGTCGACGATCTCGAAGCCGTGGCGCGGTATTTGGGGTCCTTGCTGGGTGGGCTTCTCGCCCTCGATCTGCGCGTTGGCCAGGATGTGGACAACGGCAAAGGCATCGGAGTCGTAGAGCATGTGCATGGCTTCAAATCCTTCGGTGGTAGAAACCTGAATTTCAGTCCACCTTATATCGGCAATTGGAAGCCGAACTGCAGCTTCCTGTGTCTTTCAGATGGGCACAGGCGCAAAAGATTCAAGATGCGTGCCTTTTTAGGCGTTTTTCTTTTTGTTGCCCGCACTCAGGACAACGCTGAAGAGGTCTCGCGTCGCCTCAGGGCAGGGTGCTCAGACGCTGGTCGACCACATCCCCGTTGTCCTGGGAGAGGCGAATGCGCACTGGCAGGTGGCCCAGGCTGGGCGCCAGCCAGATGTCGACCCGGGTGTCATGCGCTCCGCGCGGTTCGCGCACCAGGTGCCTCGCGATCAGGCTACCGGCGGGCAGGTCCAGCGACGTCAGGCCCTGCACCTGAAAGCGCCAAATGTCCGAGCCTCCGCTGCCCGCCACCGGAATGGCGATGCTTTGCCCGACCGCGAAAGCCTCCGGCCGGGCGTTGAGCAGGCCGGCCAGCTGCAGAAACACGCTCAGGCGGTCCTGCGCGCCGGGCAGCAGTTCGGCGTCGGGGGCGTTGTTGCTGAAGCGAATGCGGTTCTCGGTGCGGTCGAAATGCGCGG
Source organism: Burkholderiales bacterium (assembly GCA_038249735.1). Taxonomy (GTDB): domain Bacteria; phylum Pseudomonadota; class Gammaproteobacteria; order Burkholderiales; family Burkholderiaceae_C; genus Hydrogenophaga. The sequence continues at coordinate 10,163 of JBBSDB010000051.1, read as the reverse complement.
CGCGCTCGCTGCGGCTCTTGTCGCTAAAGCGCTCGGGCTGCAGGCCAGTGGGCACCAGCTGGCCCTGGCTGGTCTGTGCCCGGCTGCCCAGCAAAAACATGCGGATTTCCATGCGGGCGGTGTAGGTGTCGCCCTTGTTGCGCCAATCCAGAGAGCCGGTGGCGCTGTAGTTCAAGCCTTTGGATTGGCCTTCGACGCTGTAGCTGAGCTGCGCGCTGGCGGGTGGCTGCGCAGGTCCGGGCGATGTGCCGACTTCACCTGCTGACCCGCTGGCGGTTTCGCGCCGGGCGGTGGCATCCGCAACCACGGTGCCGGCGTCGGCTGTCCGCGGCGTCTCATCGGCGGGTTCCGGGGCTGCGTCGCGGATGTCGGCCGGTGTGGCCATGGGCTCTTCGAGCGTAACCGGTGAACGTTCGATCTCTGGGGTCGCCGCTTCGAGTGCGGGCTCGGGAATCGGCGCTGCGGCGGCGCTCACCGCTTCGGGTGCGGGCTCGCTGCGAGCCGGAAGCGGGCGTGGCTTCGGCTGAGGCGCCACCGCCTGGGCAACAGGAGGTTCAGGTTGGTTCAGCGTCAGTGGCTGAGCCTCGGGCGGTGCGATCCACCGCACCTGGCTGGTCAGGACCTTCGGCGCTTGCGGCTGCGTCGTGTCGGGCGCGGTGGTCCGGCTGAGCACCGCGCTTGCCCCGGACAGGCTGGTTGCCGATGCCGCCGGTGGTTGAGCTGACCAGCTGGGCAGGCCATCGGCCAGCAGCACCAGGTGCGCGCCCAGCACAGCCAGGGTCAGCACCACCAAGATGGGCCAGCGCGGCCAGGCGTGGGCGGGCAGGGGCGAGGTCGCGGACACCATCACGCGCTGCGGTGACCGAGGTCGGCGCTGAGTTGCTGCGCACAGGCCGACAGCGCGCGCGCAGGCTCGCTGTCCCAGCCGGTATCGAGGGTGGCCACCGAACCCAGCACGACCAGCCCCAGCGCCAGGTGGCCCTGGGCGTCGAACACCGGCGCGCAGAAACCGCCCACGCCCGGCAGCAGGCTGTGGACCACGCGGGCCATGCGGTGGTGCCGAGCGTCCTCCAGCAGCGCCTGCACGTCTTGGGGTGTGCGTGGCACATCCCGCGTCATCGGGTCGCCGGGGGGCAGCTTTTTGAGCAGCGCCAGCTCGCTGCGGACCATGGGCGCGATGCGCTGGGCGTCGCGGCCCGCGCCGTCCATGAAGGCGGCAAAACAGCGGCCGGTGGCCGAGGTGAGCAGGGGCATCACATCGCCCAGGCGCAGGGTGACCGGTACCGTCTGCGGCGCCTCAGCCCAGTGCACCATGGTCGGCCCCTGGTTGCCCCAGACAGCAATCGCCACCGTATGGCCGGTTCGCGCAAGGAGTTCGGGCACCCGCTCGCGCGCCAGCCGCACGCCATCCAGGCGGCTGAGGCTGGCCAGGCCCAGGCGCAGCGCGGCTGGCCCCAGGTCGTAGCGGGTGCTGAGCGGGTCCTGCATCACCAGCCCCATCCGCTGAAAGCTCACCAGATAGCGGTGTGCCTTGGCCGCGCTCATGCCGGCGTTGGCTGCCAGGTCTCGCAGCATCAGGGCGCCAGGCGCATGGGCCAGCGCGTTGAGCAATTCAAAACCCACTTCCACCGACTGGATGCCTGCGCGCTGGTGGGCTTCGGGTTCATTCTCGAGTTCGGACACGAGGGCTTCGGGGATGGCAGACATGTGCATGGATGGCGCAATTGGACGGTGGGGCGTTCAGCGGGTTCCGGCGGTGCGGGCCGAGTCAGCGATGGCTCGGGGTATGGTCTAGAATTCGCGATCCGCAAAAAGTTACGAATAGGATAACCAGTTTCACTATCCGTAACTTTTTATCTCGCTGTCGCGGTGTTCAAAAGCGGGTTCAAAAACCGCTGCTGTCCCGCTCCAGCCATCGATCATTTTCCAACCCATCCGGCCTCGCGCCCGCAGGAGACACGCATGAAACTCGCCACCTACAAAGACGGTTCGCGAGACGGACAACTGGTGGTGGTTTCGCGCGATTTGTCGACCGTTCATTATGCGACCGGCATCGCGAACAAGCTGCAGCAGGTGCTTGACGACTGGAACTTCCTCGCCCCCCAGCTGAACGATCTCTACGACACCCTCAACCAGGGCAAGGCGCGCCACGCGTTTGCCTTCGACCCGGCGATGTGCATGGCGCCACTGCCGCGCGCTTATCAGTGGGCCGATGGCTCGGCTTACATCAACCATGTCGAACTCGTGCGAGCAGCGCGCAACAGCGAGGTGCCCGCCACCTTCTACACCGACCCGCTGATGTACCAGGGCGGGAGCGACGACTTCATTGGCCCGCGTGACGACGTGATCGTGCCCAGCGAAGCCTTCGGCATCGACTTCGAAGCCGAAATTGCGGTGGTGACCGGTGACGTGCCCATGGGCTGCACGCCCGAGCAGGCGATCGAGGGCGTGCGCCTGCTGATGCTGGTCAACGATGTGTCGCTGCGCAACCTGATCCCGGCCGAACTCGCCAAGGGTTTTGGCTTTTTCCAGAGCAAACCGGCCAGCGCGTTCAGCCCCGTGGCGGTCACGCCCGACGAGCTGGGCAAGGCCTGGCAGGGCGGCCGGGTGCATTTGCCGCTGCACAGCACCTGGAACGGCCGCAAGGTCGGCATGTGCGACGCCGGGCCTGAGATGACCTTCCATTTCGGCCAGCTGATTGCCCACCTCGGCAAGACCCGCAACGTACGCGCTGGCTCCATCATTGGCAGCGGCACGGTGAGCAACAAAGGCGTTGAAGTCAAAGGCAAGAAGGAATGGTCCAAGGGGTACAGCTGCATCGCAGAGAAGCGCTGCATCGAGACCATTCTTGATGGCAAACCCAGCACCGAATTCATGAAGTTCGGCGACACCATCCGCATCGAGATGACCGGCCAGGACGGCCAGAGCATCTTTGGCGCGATCGACCAGAGGATCGCTGCGCCCGCCGCCTGAGTGGCGTCCCTGGCGCCACCCTCACACCGCGAAGATCGCCGCGGTGCTCGCGAAACCCTTGATCTCGAGCGGGTTGCCGAACGGATCGCAGAAGAACATCGTCCATTGCTCACCGGGCTGACCTTTGAGGCGCTGGTGTGGCGGCAGCACGAATTCAACCCCGGCTTGCGCCAGCCGCTCGGCCAGCGCCTGCCATTCGGGCAGCAGCATCACCAAGCCGAAATGCGGCATGGGCACCAGATGCTCGCCCACGCGGCCGCTGCGGGTGGTCTTGAACGGCTCGCCCAAGTGCAGGGAAATCTGGTGGCTGAAAAAATCAAAGTCGACCCAGGTGTCGGTGCTGCGCCCCTCGGTGCAGCCCAGCACATCGCCGTAGAAACGCCGCGCAGCGTCCAGATCGGTGACGTGAAATGCAAGATGAAACAGGCTGCGCGCGGGCAGTGCGGTTGGGGTGTGCGAGGGCATGCGCGCAGGATAGCAAAGCCGCCCGCAGGGCTGCCGGCAAAATGGCGCGAGGGCAGCCAAGCCGCCTTCCAGTCAGCACCCCACACAACGTTTCGGAGACCTGTTCATGACCCCCGTTGAATACCAGCGTTACCAGACCCTTTCCATCACCCGCCGCGGCCCGATGGTGGGCGGTGTGCCCAGCGTGCTCGACATCCAGATGCGCGCCGATGGCCCGGGCGGCAACGGCAAGCTGCCCACCGCTGGCCATGAGGGCCACTGGGAGTTGAGCGAGATTTGGCGCGATGTCGGGCGCGACGACAGCGTGCGCTGCGCGGTGCTGCGCGGCAGCGGTCTGGGCTTCTCCGGTGGTGGCGATCTCGCGCTGGTGCAAGACATGGCGACCGATTTCGAGGTGCGCACCCGCGTCTGGAAAGAAGCGCGGGATCTGGTCTACAACGTGATCAATTGCGACAAGCCCATCGTGAGCGCGATGCACGGCCCGGCGGTTGGCGCGGGTCTGGTGGCCGGTCTGCTGGCCGATATTTCGATTGCCGCCAAGAGCGCCAAGATCGTTGATGGTCACACGCGCCTGGGTGTGGCCGCCGGAGACCACGCGGCCATCGTCTGGCCGCTCTTGTGCGGGCTGGCCAAGGCCAAGTATTACCTGTTGCTGTGCGACCCCATCAGCGGCGAGGAGGCCGAGCGCATTGGCCTGGTCTCGCTCGCGGTGGATGATGCGCAGCTGCTCGACAAAGCCTATGAAGTGGCCGACCGGCTGGCCAGCGGCAGCCAGACCGCGATCCGCTGGACCAAGTACGCGCTCAACAACTGGCTGCGCCAGGCCGGCCCGGCTTTTGACGCCTCGCTGGCGCTGGAGTTCATGGGGTTTGCGGGGCCCGACGTGCGCGAAGGTGTGGCATCCTTGCGCGAGCGGCGTGCGCCGCGCTACGGTACCGACTGAAGCAGCTCAAAGCAGCCGCAATAAACACCCATCAGGAGACCCCCCCATGAGCGACACACCCGGCAGCGGTTTCGGCAAATTTGTGCCCGGCTTCGAGTTCTTGCAAAACCTGGCGGGTCAGGCAGCCAGCGGTGTGGCCCAAGGCCTGGGCAACAGCCTGCCACAGCTGCCGAATCTGGGTCACTGGGTGGCGCCGACCTTCAATGTGGAGGATCTGGAAAAACGCATCGAGGAGCTCAAGGCGGTGCATTTCTGGCTGGACCAAAACTCCAAGGCCCTGGGCGCCACCATCCAGGCGTTGGAGGTGCAAAAGATGACGTTGGCCACTTTGAAGAGCATGAACTTCAGCCTGGGGGATGTGGCCAACGCGTTCAAGATCAAGGCGGCCGACACGGTGGCTGGTTTTGCTGGCAGCGGCCCGGCCCACACGCCCAACGCCTTCGCCGGGTTGGAGGTGCCCGCGCGCACCCACGGCGCAGCGCCCACCGTGGCCTCGCCGCAGATGCCCCAAGTGCAAGCGCCAGAGCCGGCGTCAGACCCCGCCCCTTCGCGTGGCAAGAGCGCAGCCGCGAAAGCGCAGCCCGTGCCCGCTGCGGGTGGTCTGGTCGATCCGATGCACTGGTGGGGCGCGCTGTCGCAGCAGTTCCAGACCATCGCCACCAACGCGATGAGAGACGTGGCCAAACAGACCGCGCTTGACACCACCCGCGAGGCCGCCAGCGGCCTGACCAGCCAGGCGGTAAAAACCGCCAGCGGCGTGGCCGGCAAGGTGACCCGCGGCCTGACCGACTCCGTTTCCCGCAACGTGGGCGCAGCCGCCAGCAGGGGCCAAGCGGCGGCACGCGCCGTCACCCAGCGCCGCCCGGCGGCCCCCAAGGCCCCTGCCGCACCGGCACCCGAATCGGCTGCTGCAGCGCGGCGCGCGCGGGCGAGCACCGAGGCCAGCGCCCGACAGCCGCTCTCACGCGGCGAGTGGCCGCTGCCCACCGCGTTTTTCCAGATGCCTGGGTTCTCGCTTGGCGGCGCCAGCGACGAAGTGGCCAAGCCCAAGCGCGCGGCCAGCAGAAAAGCCGCTGCAAAGCCTGCGAAAACTGCGACCCGCAAGGCATCGGTGAACAAACCAGCGGCCAGGGCCAGTGCCAAAACCAGCGCCCGCAAAGCACCGAGCAAAACCACAGCCAGCCGCAGCCGCCGCTGACCCCTCTTTCCGCCCGCCCGCCGCATCCGCTGCTGAACCTCGCGCGCCGGGCGCGGTCCCACTGCCCATGAAACTGTTTCCCCACGCCCACGCCACCCACCCGCAGTGGCGCATGGCCGCCGCCCTGGTGCTGGCGCAACTGCGCGCCCAGATGGCGCTCCCCGACCATGCCCAGGCGCCACCGCTGGCCCTGCTCTACATCACCGATCACTACGCCAGCGAGGCCCAGGCGATCCTGGAGCATCTGGGCGCCGAACTGCCCGAGGTGACCGATTGGGTGGGCACGGTGGGTGTGGGCATTGCCGCCAACAACGTCGAGTATTTTGACGAGCCGGCCATGGCGGTGATGCTGTGCGATCTGGCCCCGGAGCAGTACCGCGTGTTCAGTGGCGTGGCGCCGCTCTCGGCCAGCGGGCGTGGCCGCAACGGGCAAGCATTCGTGGCGCACACTGCGCTGGTGCATGCCGATGGCAACACGCCCGAGCTGGCCGAGCTGATCGCCGAACTGGCCGAGCGCACCCGCACCGGCTATGTGTTTGGCGGTCTGGCGAGCAGCCGTGGCGAGCTGGCCCAGTTTGCGCTGAGCAGCGCCGGCAATCTGCGCGGGCAGGGCGCCGCCAGCGGCGTGTTTCGCGGAGGCCTGAGCGGCGTGGCTTTTGCAGCGTCGGTCGGCGTGGTCTCGCGCGTCACCCAGGGCGCTCAGCCGGTGGACCGCGAGCGCCTGGTCACTGAGTCCGAGGGCAACCAGGTGTTTGGTCTTGACGGCGAGCCTGCGCTCGCCGTGCTGCTCGATCATTTCGGTCTGTCGCTGGACCGCCTGCCCGAGACCGTGGGGCGCTTGCGCGGCATTTTTGTCGGCCTGCGCGCGCCCGAGGAAGACGCGCGTCCCGGTGCGGTATCCGGTTTGCGGGTCCCGGGCCAGTTTGGTGCCGACGTGCTGGTGCGTCACATCATCGGCCTGGACCCATCGCGCCACGGCATTGCGGTGGCCGAGCGGGTGGTCGAGGGCAGCCACCTGGCGTTCTGCGAGCGCAGTGCGCAGGCGGCACGGGCCGACCTGATGCGGGTGTGTGCCGAGGTGCGTGAGGAGCTGGAGCCCGAAGAGGCGAGCCTGACGCTGGCCACCGCGCTCTCAGGCCGTGAGACCGATGCGCCCGCAGCAGCCCAAGCGCGCCGCATCGTCGGCGCGGTCTACGTGAGCTGTGTCGGCCGGGGCGGGCCCCATTTCGGCGCCCCCAGCGCCGAGCTGCAGATCGTGCGCCACGCGCTGGGCGACGTGCCGCTGGTGGGTTTTTTTGCCAGTGGCGAAATCGCCCACCACCGGCTCTATGGCTACACCGGCGTGCTCACCGTGTTCACTGCGCCAGTGGCTCCCTGAGGCTCAGCGGCCTCACCAACCGTTCTTTGGCGGCCAGCAACGGCCAGCCGACGCGAACTGTCAGACAGCAGTTTGCTGTCTCGCCCGAGCGCGCTCCAAGGTGCGGTTGGCTTCGAGCACGTGCAGGCCATACATGTCGGCAAACTCGTTGATTGGCTTGCCGCTGGACTCGAAAGCGCGCAGCAAAGCGTCTTCGCGCGCCGTTCGCTGGGAGGACTCAGCCACCGCATCGCGCGTGAGCTGGTTCACCTCTTCATCGCGTCCGCTGACCCGCTCCACATAAGCCTCGCCCGACAGGCCGGAGGCCTCAAACGCTTGGCCGATACGCTGGCGCAGCTTGGGCCGCAGGTCTTCCCTGCTGCGCGCGCCGCGGCGGCGGAACACCTCGATCAGCGCGTGGTGCACCTGCTCGGGTGTGAGCGCCTCCACCGGTTGCTTGGCGAGGTCGTGGCGCATCTGGCCCGAAGCCACCACCGTGAGGTAGCGGCTGGAGCGGGCGTGCAGCGCCAGTGCCGTCTTCAGCGACTCGCGCTCCAGCAACTCGGGGTGGGCCGCCAGCAGGTCTTCGAAGATGCCGCGCTTGAGCGGGCGCGGGGCTTCGCCGAAGAGAAACGGGTGCAGCTCGGCGAGCTGGTCGAGCACCGGGTGGTGGCGCACGGGTGCACTGCGTGGGCCCGCTTTTCTTTCAGGTTGTTGGCCGCGCGCGCCGCGCGGGTCTTGCGCTTGGGGGCCCGGCGCGGCCGGCGCATGGGCGATCCCCTGAGCGGGCTTGTCCTCGGACGGCATGGTGTGCGGCGTATCGGTGGAGGTATCGGGCAAGGTGTCGGTCATCATGGGGTCGGTACAGCGGGCAGCCAGGAAAGCCACGCATCATGCCAGCACCGTGTTGGTGTGGCGGCGCGGGCGAGCAGCATCAGGTGACGTAGTCGCCAGATGCTTCGGGCTGAAACACCACCGCTTCCACCAGCGCCGAGATCGGCTGGCCGGTCGGGCCGCGCCACTGCGCGGTGTGGCCAACCGAGAGGCCCAGCAAGGCCAGGCCCATCGGCGAGAGCACCGAGACGAAACCTTTGGCCAGCTCGGCGTCGTTGGGGTAACACAGCGCAATCTGGCTTGGCTCGCCACTGCCGGGCAGGCGCACCAGCAGCTGGGAGTACACGGTGACGATGTCTTTGCCGACTTCGCGCGAAGGCACCACGTGGGCATCGGTCAGCAGGTCTTGCAGCGGCTCCAGCACCGGGGCGGGAAGGGGCGCGGAGCTTCGCGCTTCGGCCAGCTTGGTCAGGCGGATGTGGTCGAGATCGGTGAGCACACGCTCGATGTCAGGGGCGTTCATGAAAATCCAGTCGATGGGGTGTGGGCCTGATGGACGACCGGCACACGAGGTCGGCGCGGAGCGGGTGCCCGGTGACCTGATTTGCGCGAGAGAAAGGGAAGTGGCGGTCGCCGGGCTCAGTGGTCTGCTGCCAGACCTGGACGCAGGCGTCCAGCCATCGGAGCACGCTGCCCTGGCGCGCCGCACGCGCTCGCTGTTTCGCCGCCGACAAGGTCGGTGTGCGGAACAGCGCGGGTGGTGAAAGGCATGGCGCAATGATAGCCGCGCTGCTCGGCCTCACCCCATCAAGCGCCGCAGCGCTCTCGCCGCAAGTCGCTATTGGCTGGTCTTCTTCGTTGTCCATTGGCTCCGCCGCTCGCCATCCGTCGACACCATACTGAGCCATTGCCGCTCGCAAGCCGCTGGAGCCCCCACAGCCCCGGCCAGAGTGCACAAAAAATGTTCGGAGAACCCATGGCAGCCAACGTCCCCCTGTCTTCACCCCACGCCCCGCCCCACGCCCCCTCTTATTACGCCCATTCGGCCAACCCATCGCCCGAGCGCCCGAGCCTGCAAAACAACATCGAGGCCGACGTCTGCATCGTGGGCGCGGGCTACACCGGCCTCTCGGCCGGCATCGCTCTGGCCGAAGCCGGGATGAGTGTGGTGGTGTTGGAGCAGGCGCGGGTGGGCTGGGGCGCCTCGGGCCGCAATGGCGGGCAGATCGTGCACAGCTTCTCGCGCGATATCGACGTGATCGAGCGCAGCTACGGGCTGGGCATGGCCGAGCCACTGGCTCGCATGATGTTTGAAGGCGCCCAGGTCATCCGCGAGCGGGTGGCCAAATACAACATCGATTGCGACCTGAAAGACGGCGGCATCTTTTCCGCCATCACCCCGCGCAAAGCCAAAGGATTGCACGAACAAAAGGCGCTGTGGGAGCGCTGGGGCCATCCCGGCCTGACGCTGGTCGAGAGCCCGGCCGAGGTGCGCCAATACGTCAACACCGAGCGCTACAGCGCCCTGCTGGTCGACCCCACGGGCGGCCACTTTCACCCGTTGAACCTCGCACTCGGCGAAGCCGCCGCTCTGGAGAGCCTGGGCGGACGCATTTTTGAGGATTGCGAGGTGGTGAAGATCGAGCGCGGCGAGCCCGCCGTGGTGCACACCGCGCACGGGCAGGTGCGTGCGCGCTATGTGATCGTGGCTTGCAACGCCTACATCGGCGACCTGGAGCCGGCGCTGGCAGCCAAGTCCATGCCCTGCGGTACTCAGATGATCGCCACCGCACCGCTGGGCGCGCTGGCTGACGAGCTGATTCCGTCCGACCATTGCGTCGAAGACAACAACTTTCTGCTGGATTACTTCCGGCTCTCGGGCGACAAACGCCTGATCTACGGCGGCGGCGTGGTCTATGGCGCGCGCGATCCCAAAGAAGTGAAGTCGCTGATCCGCCCGCAGATGCTGAAGACCTTTCCCCAGCTGGCCGACGTGGCCATCGACTTCGGCTGGACCGGCAATTTCCTGCTCACCCTCTCGCGCATGCCGCAGGTGGGCACGCTCTCAAGCAACATCTATTACTCCCAAGGCTGCTCCGGCCACGGCATCACCTTCACCCACCTGATCGGCCGCGTGCTCGGCGAAGCCATCAAAGGCGACGCCACCCGATTCGGCGCCTTCGCTCGTCTGCCACACCGCCCGTTTCCCGGTGGACGCGCGCTGCGCGTGCCGTTCACTGCCGTCGGTGCGCTGTGGTACCAGATGCGGGACCAGTTGGGGGTTTGAACGGGCCGCTGGCGCCGGGCAAGCCCATGCGCCGGTGATCAACCCACCCGCCACATCACCCATCAGACGCGCCAATCCACCATCATCTTCAGGCACTGCGGGTCGC
>JBBSDB010000050.1:0-15745 GCA_038249735.1 Burkholderiales bacterium | reverse complement strand
GGTGCGTTGTTCACCAGGTTGATGAAGAACTGCGCGGTGGCGGAACTGGGGTTGGCGGTGCGGGCCATGGCGATGGTGCCACGGTCGTTTTTCAAGCCGTTGCTGGCCTCCAGCGGAATCGGCGCGCGGGTGGGCCTTTGCTGCAGATCGGCGGTGAAGCCGCCGCCCTGGATCATGAAGCCGTCCATCACGCGGTGGAACACGGTGCCGTCGTAGTGCTTGTCGCGCACGTACTGCAGGAAGTTCTCCACCGACTTGGGCGCTTTGTCGGGGTAGAGCTCCAGCACGATGTCACCGGCCGAGGTGCTCAGCTTCACCTTGGGAGCGTCGGCAGCCGTGCTGGCAAGCGGCAGGGCAAGGGCCAGCGTGGCACCGGCCAGCATCAGCGCAGCGCGCCGGCGCAGGGGGAGGAGAGCGAGGGATTTCATCAAACGGCACCTTCAAAAATGATTTTCCACTGGTTGTCTTCGCGCATCCAGTACTGGCGCTTGGTCACACCACGGCTCGAACCTTCGGTGACTTCACCGAAGGTGACCACCAGGGTGTCGTCCTGGTCGCGCCAGCGCAGCACGGAGAGGTCTTTCACTTTCAGCGCGCGCTCGCCCCTGGCCTGGACCTCGCCTTCGACGCGTGGCCACCAGTCGGCCAGTGCTTGGCCCTGGTTGCTAAAACGCGGCGAATAGAGATTCTGAAGCTGCGCCAGATCGCCGGCGCTCTTGAGCGCCCGCCAGCTGGCAAGTGTGGCTTCAAAGCCTTCACGCTCGGCATTCAGCGCCTCAGGACGCACCCACTGCAACTCGGTGGCAATCACCACCGGCGTGGTGCGCACGCTGACGAGTGCAAGCACGCTTTTCAGATCGGGATTGGAGAGCACCACGCAGCCTTCGGAGGCCTGCGGTGAGCGCGCGAATTGCTCGCTGGGTGAGCCGTGCAGCCAAATGCCGCTGCCTGTATTGCCGCGCTGGGTGTCCAGCACGTTGGGGTAGTTGATCGGCAGCGCGCCCGCGCCATACAGATCGGGCAGTTTTTCAGGGTCGAGGCTGCTGGTGATGTAGTAAACCCCGAGCGGGGTGCGCAGGTCGCCTTCAACTCGCTTGTCGACACCCGCCATACCGACCGATATGTAGTAATCGGCCACCAGTTTCATGCTGGCGGCTGGCGCGCGACCCTGGGTGTCGGTGGATCGGGCCGCGGTGTTCTCGAAAAGGTACAGGCGCGAGCGCGACGCGTCGACCGCGATCGCGTGCCGGCTGCTCGATGACAGGGTGAGAAACTGGCTGGGCACGGAGCCCTCTGGCGGACGCTCGGTGAGTGCGGCCAACCTGCGGCGAGACTGCTCGCGCAGTTCCTGCAACTGCTGGCCTGCCGCAAGCGCCTGGGTGTCGGCCACATCGCCCAGCTGTTTGACCGGACGCGTTTGCAAATTGAGCAGATCCCCGAGCACCAGCTGCGCCAGCTGGAAGTTGGGATGGTCGCGCGCCAGGGCCTCGGCCTCGCGCAGGGCATCCCTAGGCTGGCTTTGCTGGATCAGGCGGTAAATACCGATCAGCCGCGCTTCGGCCTCGCCGAGCAGCGGGCTGGTGCGGGCCAGTGCGGCGTCGGTCAGGGGCTGATGCTCCAGGCCGGAGCGCGTCGCCGCTGTCGCCGGCGTGGCGCTCTGCCGCACGCTGGCCAGCGCACTGTTGATCAGCGACGGTGAATCTGTGGCGGTTTCAGGCGCCGGCTCGCTGCCGCCCGGATCGGGTTGCATCAGCCATGAAGAGAGCGACACCACAGCGACAGCCGCGCCGCCCAGCAACAGGGCGAGCCAGGCCGGACGCAGGAAGGCGACACCCGGCAGGGGGGCTGAGACGCTGGCGTGGCCGCGTTGTGAGGACCAGCGGCCGCCCATCAGGACCCTGTGGATTCGCGCACGATCAGCCAGCGGCCGCCGCTCTTCACCAGTTCAAGCGTCTTGCGGCTGGACACATTGAGCGTGTCGGAGCTGTAGGCCTGCAGAAAGCGCGCGGTGGCGCGATCGCCATTGAACTCGACCGACAGATCGCTCACGTCGACCTCAATGCGGCTGCGCGGCACAATGCGCGCTTTGCGATCGGACGCCCAGGTACTGCGGTTCTGGCCGCCGGCAGGAACGAAGGCCGGTGCGTAGGCACCCAGGTACGCGTCCATGTTTCGGCTGGACCATGCTTTGGCCCAGGCCGCCACAGCCGCTTGCACCTCGGACTGACCATTGGCTGCGCCCGCCTGTGCCGCAGCGGCGGGCGCGGCGGCAATGACTGCGGGTTTGGCTGCAGCCACAGGTGCTGCGGGGGTCGCAGGGACCGTCGGGACAGCGGCAGTGGCCACCGCGGGCTTCGCCGCTGCCACCGCCAGCGGTGGGGCTTTGGCACCCTCGGTGGTGGTGAAGATGTTGCGGATCAGGCTCAGCTTGGGCGGCACGCCGGTGTTGCTGGCGTCGAGCTGCAGCGCCTTGCTGTAGGCCTGGCTGGCCAGCTTGGCGTACACATCACCGAGGTTTTCGTGCGCGGTGGCGTAGCTGGGGTTGGTGCGGATCGCCATCTCCAGCGCGGCTCGGGCTTTGTCGAACTGACTTTGGCCGGCGAAGAGCACTGCCAGATTGTTGTAAGGCTCAGGCAGCTCGGGGAAATCTTCGGTGAGCTTGGTGAAGGTGGTGATCGCATCGGCGGGCTTGCCGCTCTCGGTCTGGATCACGCCTTTCATGAAGCGCATTTGCGGGTCGCGCGGCTTGCTGGCGAGGTACTGGTCGACCTTGCCCAGCGCTTCGTTGAGCTGGCCCGCGCGCACCAGCCGGTTTATCTCGGCGTATTCGTCGGCCTGGGCCCAGGCGGCGGTGCTGCCCAGGGTTGCACAGACCAGGGTCGCGAGTGCGACTTTGTGCCAAACGGCGAGGTGGCGAATAGGCCGAGCAGGGCTCTGAAGCGGGGAGGGCAGGCGTGACAACATAAGACCTTGGGCATCGGGCAAAGAACCGTCAGACACCCCGGTTTCGGGCGAGCATTGGGTCGCTGCTCAGACCGAGATGAACGGGGCGCCAGCGGCGCGCTGGCTATACTTCCGCATTGTATCTGAGGGGTCTCTGCGCGCCATCGCGGCGTGGCCGCAGGCCGTGACTTTGCTGCTCTTGCCGGCACGCCAGCCGGCTCGCCCGGCCTCTCTGAGAACCCGCTTCCCAACCGACATGACGCTGAAAATTTACAACACCCTGGCTCGGCGTCTGGAGGCGTTCGAGCCGCTGGAACCCGGTCATGTGCGCATGTACGTGTGCGGCATGACGATTTACGACCTCTGCCACATTGGCCACGCCCGCATGATGATGGCGTTTGACCTGGTGCAGCGCTGGCTCAAGGTGAGCGGCTACCGCGTGACCTATGTGCGCAACATCACCGACATCGACGACAAAATCATTCGGCGCGCGCTGGAACGGGGCATCACGCTGCGCGAACTCACCCTTGAGATGACCGAGGCGATGCACCAGGACATCGCAGCCCTGGGCATCGAGCCGCCCAGCCTGGAGCCGCGCGCCACCGACTACGTGCCGCAGATGCTGGGCCTGATCGAGCGGCTCGAAGCCAAGGGCCTGGCTTACCGCGCTGAGGGCGGCGACGTGAACTTTGCGGTGCGCAAGTTCCCCGGCTACGGCAAGCTCTCGGGCAAGTCGCTGGACGATCTGCGTGCCGGCGAGCGGGTGGCAGTGGGCAACGACAAGCACGATCCACTGGACTTCGTTTTGTGGAAGGCGGCCAAGCCCGAGGAGCCGGCAGAGGCGCAGTGGCCCAGCGCCCACGGGCAGGGCCGACCGGGCTGGCACATCGAGTGTTCCGCCATGTGCGGCTCGCTGCTGGGCGAGACCTTTGACATCCATGGCGGCGGTGCAGACCTGCAGTTTCCACACCACGAAAACGAAATTGCGCAGTCGGAAGGCGCCAATGGCCAGCCGCTGGCACGCTTCTGGGTGCACAACGGTTTTGTGCGGGTGGACAACGAAAAGATGTCCAAAAGCCTGGGCAATTTCTTCACTATCCGCGAGGTGCTGGCGAAGTACGACCCTGAAACGTTGCGCTTTTTCATGGTGCGCACGCACTACCGCAGTCCGCTGAACTACAGCGACGCGCACCTCGACGACGCCCGCGGCGCGTTGAAGCGGCTCTACACCACGCTGGCTTCGTTGGCTCCGGTGCCACTGGATGCGATCGACTGGAGCCAGCCATTCGCGCAGCGCTTTCGCGCCGCGATGGACGAGGACTTCGGCACACCGGAGGCGATCGCGGTGCTGTTCGATCTCGCGAGCGAAATCAACCGCAGCCAGGACGCCCACCTCGCCGGTTTGCTGCGCGCCCTCGGCGGCACGCTGGGCCTGCTGCAGAACGACCCGGCGCGATTTCTGCAGGGCGGCGCGGGCAGCCAGGTGTTAGACGAGGAGGCCATTGCGATCCACATCGCCGAGCGCGCAGCGGCCAAGATGGCGAGGAATTTCACCGAGGCCGACCGCATCCGCCAGGCGCTCTTGGCGCAAGGCGTCGCCCTGAAAGACAGCGCGGCTGGCACCACCTGGGAGCGTGTCTGATGGCGACCGCCGTGGTGCTCGATTTCGGTGCCGACGCTCCCACCTACTGGGCCGAGGCCTGCCGCCACCTGATGAAGCGCGACCGGGTGATGAAGAAGCTGATTCCGCAGCACGCCGGCGTCTGCCTGCAGTCGCGGGGCGACGCGTTCGTCACGCTGGCGCGCAGCATCGTCGGCCAGCAGATTTCGGTGAGGGCGGCGCAGGCGGTGTGGGACCGCTTCGATGCGTTGCCGCGTCAGATGACGCCGGCTCAGGTGCTCACGCTCAAGGTGGACGACATGCGCGCGGCAGGCTTGTCGACACGCAAGGTCGAGTACCTGGTGGACCTGGCGCTGCACTTTGCCAACAAGCAGGTGCATGAGGACGCCTGGAGCCAGATGGAGGACGAAGCCATCATCGCCGAGCTGGTGGCGATTCGCGGCATCGGTCGCTGGACCGCCGAGATGTTCCTGCTGTTCCATTTGCTGCGCCCCAACGTGCTGCCGCTGGACGACGTGGGGCTGCAAAATGGCATCAGCCAGCGCTATTTTTCGGGCGAGCCGGTCAGCCGAAGCGAAATCCGCGAACTGGCTGCGCCTTGGGCGCCATTTTGCAGCGTGGCGACTTGGTATATTTGGCGCTCGCTGGACCCCGCTCCCGTGTCGTACTGAAAATACAAGACGTCGTTGAACAACGGTTCTGGGCTGGCCCAGTGCCACGATACCGGGCAAGCGCCAGCACGTTGTGTGCAACCGGGTCGAACAAGACCACAGGAGCCCTACCTTGGCCAAGAAAACCTTTCTCGATTTCGAGCAACCGATCGCGGAGCTCGAAAGCAAGATTGACGAGCTGCGCTATGTGCAGACCGAGTCAGCCGTCGATATCTCCGAAGAAATCGATCAGCTCGCCGGCAAGAGCCTGCAGCTCACCAAAGACATCTACAGCAACCTCACGCCTTGGCAGATCACCAAGATCGCGCGCCACGCAGACAGGCCGTATACGCTGGACTACGTGCGCGAGATCTTCACTCACTTCCAGGAGCTGCATGGCGACCGGCATTTCGCCGACGACTTGGCCATCGTGGGTGGCCTGGCGCGGTTCAACGGCCAGCCCTGCATGGTGATCGGCCACCAGAAAGGGCGCGACACCAAGGAGCGCAGCCTGCGCAACTTCGGCATGACCAAGCCAGAGGGTTACCGCAAGGCCCTGCGCCTGATGAAGCTGGCCGAGAAGTTCAGGCTGCCGGTGTTCACGTTTGTGGACACGCCGGGCGCCTATCCTGGCATCGATGCCGAGGAGCGCGGCCAGTCGGAAGCGATCGGGCGCAACATCTTCGAGATGGCGCAACTGGAGGTTCCCATCATCTCCACCGTCATCGGCGAAGGCGGATCGGGCGGCGCGCTGGCGATTGCGGTGGCCGATCAGGTGCTGATGCTGCAGTACTCGGTGTACTCGGTCATCAGCCCCGAGGGTTGCGCCTCAATTCTTTGGAAAACCAGCGACCGCGCGAGCGACGCTGCCGATGCGCTGGGCATCACCGCGCACCGCCTGAAGGCGCTCGGCTTGGTTGACAAAATCGTGAGCGAGCCCGTGGGCGGCGCCCACCGCGACCACAAACAAATGGCCGCGTTTCTCAAGCGCGCGCTCAACGATGCGTGGCGCCAGTTGGCCGACCTCAATACGCAGGAACTGGTGGACCGCCGCTATGCGCGCTTGAGCAGCTACGGCCGCTTCACCGATACCAAGGCAGACAGCAAGTCCCAGACCAAGAGCGACAAGCGCTAAGGGCCGGTGAAGCCGCTGCTTCACAACCCGGCCGCTCAGGCGCTCGCACGGTGGAGCGCCAGGCGACCCGAGCTGATTTGTTCCAAGGCGCCGATCGCGGTGGCCTTCAGCGCCGGCGCCGACTCCACCGCCCTGCTGCTGGCGGCCCATGCGCGGTGGCCCACCCGGGTGGTGGCATTGCACGTGCACCACGGCCTGCAAGACGCTGCCGACGCGTTTGAGGCGACAGCGCGCGCCACGTGCGCGCAACTCGGGATCCAACTGCTGGTTCAGCGGGTGGACGCAGCGGCTGCGCCAGGCCGGAGTCCAGAAGATGCGGCGCGTCAGGCTCGTTACCGTGCGCTGGCGGCCATGGCGTTGGAGGCGGGCTCAGCAGATCAACCAGGCGCCGCCTGCGTGCTGCTCGGCCAGCACGCCGACGACCAGGCCGAGACGCTGTTGCTGGCACTCAGCCGGGGCGCGGGCCTGCCGGGCTTGGCGTCCATGGGCGAAGACTTTGAGCGACATGGCATTTGGTTTGGTCGACCGTTGCTGTCGGTCCCAGCATCCGAGCTGCGTGGCTGGTTGGAGGCGATCCAGCAGGCCTTTGTTGATGACCCGAGCAACCTCGATGTCCGTTACACGCGCAACCGCATCCGCGCGCAGCTGATGCCCGCCTGGGCCCAGACCTTCCCTGGCTTCTTGCCCATGCTTGCGCGCAGTGCCCGTCATGCGGCTCAGGCTCAGAGCCTGCTTGACGACCTCGCCGACATGGATCTCGCGATGACCGGCGAGCCACCTGCCATCACCGCACTGCAGTCGCTCAGCGACGCTCGCCAAGCCAACGCGCTGCGGCGCTGGTTGCGCCGCAGCGCGCAGGTGGCGCCCAGCGACGCCCAACTGACCGAGTTGCTGGCGCAGATCGCCGACTGCCGCACGCGCGGCCACCGCATCCGAATCCGGCTGGCCGACGGCCTGCTGACGCGGCACGGTGAGCAGCTGCATTACCTGCCGCCGATATAATTTTCGGTTGTTCGCGATTCGCCGGGCCGTCTCACCGTTTTGTGTGTCTTGTCTCGCGCAATGACGCCGAACCCTTCAAACCCTTCCCCGATTCATCAATGGCCTTGATCGTTCACAAATACGGCGGTACCTCCATGGGCTCGTCCGAGCGCATCCGCAACGTGGCACGCCGTGTCGCCAAATGGCACCGCGCTGGCCACCAGATGGTGGTGGTGCCCAGCGCCATGAGCGGCGAGACCAACCGCTTGCTCGGACTGGCCAAAGAGCTCGCGCCCCACGGCTCGGGCGGAGCCCACGACCGCGAGCTCGACATGCTGGCCGCCACCGGTGAGCAGGCGTCGTCCGCGCTGCTGGCGTTGGCCTTGCAGGCCGAAGGCTTGGCTGCGGTGAGCTTCACTGGCTGGCAGGTGCCGATCCGCACCAACAGCGCCCACACCAAGGCGCGCATCGAGTCGATCGACGATGCGCGGGTGCGCGCCGAACTCGACGCCGGCAAGGTGGTCATCGTCACCGGCTTTCAAGGCATCGACCCGAATGGCAACGTCACCACCCTCGGGCGCGGCGGCAGCGACACCTCTGCGGTGGCGGTGGCCGCAGCGCTCAAGGCGGCCGAATGCATGATCTTCACCGACGTCGATGGCGTCTACACCACCGACCCGCGCGTGGTGCCCGAGGCGCGCCGCTTGCTGCGTGTGAGCTTTGAAGAAATGCTGGAGATGGCCAGCCTGGGCAGCAAGGTGCTGCAAATCCGCTCCGTGGAATTTGCGGGCAAGTACAAGGTGCCGTTGCGCGTGCTCTCCAGTTTCACACCGCCAGACATCGACCTCGCCCTTGAGGCCGCCTCCGGCACCCTGATCACTTTTGAGGAAGACGAAGATATGGAACGCGCTGTTGTCTCCGGGATCGCATTCAACCGCGATGAAGCCAAGGTGTCTGTGCTGGGCGTGCCCGACAGGCCGGGCATCGCCTATCAAATCCTCAGTGTGGTGGCCGAGGCCAACATCGAGGTTGACGTGATCTTGCAGAACTCGGGCCGCGACGGCAAGACCGATTTCAGCTTCACCGTGCAGCACGGCGACTACCAGAAAACCCTCGACCTGCTCACGAAGGTCGTGGCGCCCAAGCTCGGTGCGGAAGAGGTCACAGGCGACCCCCGTATCTGCAAGGTCAGCATTGTGGGCATCGGCATGCGCAGCCACGTGGGTGTGGCCAGCCGCATGTTCAAGTGCCTGAGCGACGAGGGCATCAACATTCAGATGATTTCTACCTCCGAGATCAAAACATCGGTGGTGATCGACGAGAAATACATGGAACTCGCAGTGCGCGCGCTGCACCGAGAGTTCGACCTGGATCAGCCTGCCGACACCATTGCGCAATGATGCCGATTTGCTGTGCGCAAGGCAGAGTCGCCGGCGAGTTGAGGCATAATTGAGCGCTTCGGAGCGATGACCGAGTGGCCGAAGGTGCTCCCCTGCTAAGGGAGTATGGGGCTTAAAACCCCATCGAGGGTTCGAATCCCTCTCGCTCCTCCAAGACCGGGTTTCAAATGGTCCCAAAAGATCTCTGAAACCCCCTAGAAGCCCCGCACTGCGGGGCTTTTTTGTGTCTGGACGTCCCACAGCGTCTGTTTACAGCCCACCCCTTTCGGGGGCATATTTGGGGGCATAAATCGGGATTTTCCGATGCCCCCAGCAAATGTGCCCCCATGTCCCTCACCAAGATCCAATGTGACCGGGCCACTTGTCCGCCCGGAAAGCCTCATGCCCGGTTCGCTGACGGGCTGGGTATGTACCTGGAAGTCACCGCAGCGGGTGGCAAGTATTGGCGCATGAAGTACCGCCACGCCGGCAAAGAAAAGCGCCTGGCGCTCGGGGTCTATCCCGTCGTGTCTTTGGCAGACGCTCGCAGAAAACGCGATCAGGCCCGCAACGGGATGGCCGCTGGCGAAGATCCCGGACAGGTGAGACGCGAGGCCAAGCTGTCGCGAGCCATCCTGGATGCAACCAGCTTCGAAAAGGTGGCCCTGCAATGGTGGGAGCACTGGAAGGGGCCGCGCAGCCCTCGCCATGCGGAGTACGTGAAGCGCCGCTTGCAGGCCGATGTGTTTCCGGTGCTCGGCGCACAGCCCATGTCCAGCATCACCGCTCCCCAGCTGCTGGCCATGGCCAAGCGTATCGAGTCGCGTGGTGCTGTAGACATCGCCAAGCGCGCGTTGCAAACCTGCGGGCAGATCATGCGATTTGCCGTGGCCCATGGTGTGATCGAACGCAACCCTTGCGCTGATGTCAAGCCTTCCGATGCCCTCAGGCCTCGACGCAAAGAGAACTACGCCCGGCTGGACGCCAAGGAGGTCCCCGAACTCCTGCGCAAGATCGAGGCCTACCAAGGCAGTGCTTACACACGGCTGGGTATGAAGCTGATGGCGTACACCTTCGTTCGAACTGGAGAGCTGATCGGCGCCCGCTGGGAGGAATTCGACCTGGCTGCAGCTGAGTGGCGGATTCCGGCCACTCGAATGAAGATGCGCAAACCCCATATCGTGCCGCTGGCGCCGCAGGCTGTGGAGGTCCTACAAGCTCTGCAAACTCTGTCTACCAGCAGGTCACTGCTGTTTCCGGGTGAGCGTGATCACGAGCGACCGATGTCGAACAACACCATCCTGGCCGCGCTCAAGCGCATGGGCTACGCAGGCCGGATGACAGGGCATGGCTTTCGCGGCATGGCTTCCACCATCCTGCATGAACAAGGCTATCCGCATCATCTGATCGAATTGCAGCTGGCGCACCAAGAGCGAGACCAGGTGGCAGCGGCATACAACCATGCCACCTATTTGGCTGAGCGGCGGGCGATGATGTGTGCATGGGCTGCGCATCTGGAAAAGTTGCGCAAGCAAGCATGATGACAGCACTGTCGTACCGACCTTGCCCACCCCCCGCCCGCGCGTGGGCGGGAGTGAGGGAGTGAGGGAGTCCGAGCGAGAGGATCGGTTTTGAGGAGCCCGCATCGGGGTCTGGCTGGTCGTTTTAGCAAGGAATTCCATTACGGCCAATGTTCATGTCAACCGGCGCCGCCAAGCTCGAATTCGTCAACGGGCGCGAAGACAAGCTCCCCAAAGACGGCGGCGAGCAGCGCGAAAAAGAAGCCACCGCGATCCATTTGACGCTGTGGTGCATGCAGGCCGAACACGCGGCCGAGTACCTGGGCAAGGGCAGACACGAAAGCGTCGTCCGGCGGGTGCGCAACGACCAATACCAATACCAAGACAGCGGCTGGATCGAGGGTCCGGGCTGGCCTTCACCCTTGACGAGATCGACTACCTCGACAGCAAAGCCGAGAGCGAAGCCCGCCGCGCACGCGATGACTCAGGGCAGCCACCTGCAGCAGCTCCCAGTCAACCTACCAACAGTCGCAAGGCTCGCAGCGAACGCCAGTCGGCGCACGCCTGAGCCACCAAGCCGACCCGTATCCATCGGCCCGGCGTTCGCGGCCCCCCTCATGTTCTTTGGAGCGTTCACCATGAACAACGTTTGAACCTTGTCTGCTTGTGTTCCCTTGCCGACCCTCAGCGCAGCCAGAGCTTCAACAGCACCAGGCAGGCAAGCGACGCGCCCGTCGCAAAGGCGCAAGCGTGCGTGAACCAGCGCACCCACAGGTTCTCTTCTCGTTGGGCGAGTTGCGCGAGATGATTCAAGCGGGCCACCACCCGGAGCACTGCCGGATCGAACTCCTTGTTGAACATCTCTCGTGCCGCAGCCTGCATGGCCAGTATCTGGGAGTCCAATGTTCTAGCGGTCACTTCGTTGGCTCTGCGCAGGATGTGATTCGACGCGACCACCACGGCATTGTTGGTGAGCATCTCCATTCGGTTCTCGAACGTGGCAACTTGGTTGACCAGTTCCTCGCTGACCTGCAGGAGCGCCAGGCGCGAGGCGTCCATTGCCGGAGCCAGGGCTTCGACGCGCTCGACCAGCGCAGCCACCTCGCCGAGCGTCTCGGCAATCAGAGCTTCGCGGGCGGTGCTGGGGTGGTTCATGGCTTGAGCCCCAATGCTGCGTAGCAGGCATCGAGTTCCGGCACCACACCGCTGGCCAGCCGCCGCGTGGCCAGCTTCTGCGCCAGCGCAATCTTGTCCGCCGTGCCCTTGGCCTGGACGATCAGGGCCTTGTAGTCCGTCTCGTCGCTTGCCAGCATGCCCAGATCTGCCTTCGTGCTTTTGATCCGCGCGTAGATCTCGTTGGCCCCCATGCGGCAGTTGGGGTTGGCCTCGGCGATCGGCTTGTGCTTGATGAACGCCAACAGAGGATCAAAGGCCTGGGCGACCATCACCCCGTCTTCGATCATGTTGAACACCAGCTTCAGGCGCGAGGCTGGCACCCCCAGCCGGTTCAGTTCGACCAGGGTGGCGATCGTGTCCTGCTGCTGTTTGAGCGCGGGCACGGTGGGCACCACAAAGCAGTCGAAATCCTCATGGCTGCCCCGGTAGCGCTGCATCTGGCCCAGCAGGTCCTCCACGTTGCTCGCGCCGATGTCCACCACCACGCTGGCCACCGTCTGCAGGTATTCCTGCAGTTCGCCAAACTGGCGACCCCGCAGCGCATGGCCTTGGCCCTCGTCGGCGTTCAGGCTTTCGACAGCGATGAGCTCTGCCCCTTGGATGCGGGGCAGCAGCAGATGCCGGGCGACCGTGGACTTGCCCACGTTGCCGGAGAAGTTGATGACGGCGATTTTCATTCGGTGCTCCTGTGGTGGAAGAGTGGGTTGGTGTTTCGGGCGCTGATGAACGCCTCGGCGATGTCCTTGCCGCTGAGCTGGCCGGTCGCGAAAGAGGGTGTGGCAGGGAAGAGGGCAGGCGCGGCATCCGGTTCGGGAATTCCGGATTCAGCAGCGGCGACCGAACTCGAAGACGCTCTTGAAGCCAGCCGAGCCACCTCACGCTGGACGGTACTTTTGCTGACCGCTACCCCCGCTTCAGCCAGGGCCTTGCGGATCGCTTCGAAGGTGTAGCCCTGCGCGCGGAGCTGCCCGATCTCGGTGGCGAAGGCACGGGCGCGGCGCGTGCTCCGGCCTGGTGGATCCTTCGGTGCGAGCTTCATGGCGATGCTCCGGTTCGGTGGTGGTTCACTCCTGACCTGGTCCCGATTCACTGCTGCATCAGACCTGATTCGCTCTCAGATCAGTTGGCCCGCTGTGGGGTTGGTGCCGGCTCGCTCGTGAATCGGTTCTGGGTCGGTGAGGTCCATCATCGGTGCACCGAAGGGGTCGGGGAGGACTGGATTCAGGGTCGAATCCAGTGGCGCCAGTGCCTTGATCCGAACAGACACTGAATGCATTGGTGAGTGCAGGATAGGCGCGGTGGCGCCGGTTGTCTGACACGCTCACCCAGGGGTGATTCGTTGTCAGGAGACTCGGTATGGAAACCTCGTCACGCGACCGCATCAGCGTCGATCTGCATGGCCTGAAGGCCATGCTCGTGGAGCGATCACGGGCGCTCGCCCTTTCGCCTTCAGAGTTGGTGCGCAAGGTGCTGGTGAAGGAATTGGGTGAGCTGGGAGGCGTTGAGAGCCAGCCTCACCGCAGCCACCTGTTGCGGCCGTCGGGCACTCGAACTCGCCTGTGTCTGCGCATGCATATTGACCATGCAGCCGCAACGCTGGAAGCCGCGCGCATGGCAGGCATGAGCCCTGGCGACTACGTGGCAGGTCTGGTGGCGGGCGTTCCCGCGATCCTGAAGGGTGGCGGGCAAACGGACCACTTCGTTGCCCTCACGGCGTCCAACGCCGAACTCTCGACTCTCAGCCGAAACATCTACCACCTGACGCAATTGCTCCGTCAAGCTGAGGTCGGCCCAGCGCTGTTCTACCGCGACATGCTCGACACGCTTAATACGGACATCCGTGATCACCTCACCCTGGCATCTCGGGTTCTGGTTGAGCTTCGTCCTCGTACTGGCGCGTGCCGCTCTGGGTGAACACATGAATCGTGAGCCGAGAGTAACTGCCACCCTTGTATAGGTTGTGCGACAACTGCCCTCAGGTCAAAGCCCGTCATCGCGCAGCGCTGCACACCGGACGGGTAACCCACAATCCTAAATACTTCTCGACCCGTGGCCTGAAGGCGGGCCCCAACAAAGGTCAAGTGGCCGGAGGTCTCGTTCGCGAGGGTTGTTCCTTGGAGGAGCTCCGGTTGATCGCCCAATGGGGCTCATTACACCGCCTACATACATGCCCGATTGGGGCTGGTCTGTGTGCTAGCGTACCGCGTCGATCCGAATCCAGGTTCAAAGTAATCACTCCGTACAACTCTCACAAGGAATCCCATGCCTGTTTTGCAAACCAAACCACCAGACCAGCAACAGCTCGTCGCATATCTGGCCGAACAGTGTCATGAGCCGATAGAAAAGGTCGCTCAGCTTTACGAGCAAGAGCGCACCAAGCTGGCGAAAGAGGCCCGTATCACCCAATTTCTCCACGTTTTCGTGATGCGCCATGTACGGGAGATTCTGCACAAAGAAGGCATTGCGCGGGCCGCTGCAGGCCTGCCAGAAGCCAGCCCTTCGCTGGTAGATGCGACAGCGCACTGACACCCGATGCCTATTCGATATACCTTCGAATTTCCTGGCAGTCGCCAGCACCGGCTGTTCTGTGATCCATCTACCCATGCTGGCAACACGCTTATTCGAGCCGAACAACTTCGAAAGGCGACAGCACATGAAATTCCTCTTGATTGGAGCGACCGGACTCACCGGGGAGGCGATCGTCAAACAGGGCCTGGATCAGGGGCATCACATCACCGCGCTGGTTCGCGACGCGTCTAAGGTGGCTGCGTATTCCGTTGATCGTGACCAGTGATTCCGGCAACGTGACCGCAGATTCCGGCCATCGTGACCGAGCATGGTGCTGCGCGGTTTAAATTGTAGGGGGTGCTGTTTTTTTGGGCAGTTTTCTCCTCTCTCGGTGTTCGGTTTTGGTCTTTTTGAATCTATTCAATGGGCCCCAGCCAGGGCCGTCGGCAGGCCCCCCCGGTTGTGCATGGACCGATGCATATCCAGCCGGCGAGGGCCGCTGTCCTATGCGCTCAATGACGGGCTCGCAGCTGCGCTGGCCTTGGTGGCTGTCTTTTTGCGCATCGATTCACCCGTGAGCGTGAAGCGGTGGTGGTTTTGCATCAGCCGATCCAGCATCGCATCCGCGATCGTGGCGTCGCCTATCCATTCGTGCCAGTGCTCGATCGGTAGCTGGCTGGTGATGATGGTGGCGCGTGTGTTGGCGCGGTCATCGATGATCTCCAACAAATCAGCGCGGGTGCAGGCGTCCATGGCCGTCATGCCCCAGTCGTCCAGCAGTAACACATCGGTGTTTTTGAGTGTCTCCAGCCAGCGCGTGAACGTGCCGTTGGCGTGGCGGATGCGCAGCTCCTCACCCAGGCGCGGCACGCGCTGGTAGTAGGCGCTTTGGCCGCGCCGGCAGGCGTGCTGTGCCAAGGCACAGGCAAGCCAAGACTTGCCCGCGCCAGTAGCCCCGGTGATCAGCACGGCATGCCCCTGGGTCACCCATTCGCCCAGGGCCAGGCTCATCACCGCGCTGCGCTCTATGCCCCGTGTGCGGCTGTCCAAGTCTTCAATGGCGGCCTGCGGGTATTTGAGTTTGGCCAGTTTCAAGAGACGCGCACAGCGGCGGTCCTGACGGCCATGGACTTCGCGGTCAACCAAGAGCGCCAGCCGCTCTTCGAAGCTCATGGCGGCCATGCCGCTGGTCTGCAGCTGCTGCTCCTGCGCCTGGGCCATGGTGTCCAGGCGCAGGCTGCGCAGCTGGTTCAAGGTGGTGTTCATCATCATGGTGCAATCCTTTTTGTTTGTTTGTTTGTTTCATTGGTAGTAGTTGGGGCCACGTACATGGGCGTGTGCTGGCGCACTCCACTCGGGTGTGCTGGCCTGGGCTTGGTCGCGCCCATTGGCCAACATGTCGCGGATATGCGTGTATTTGCTGGTGCCTAGACCAAGCGCGATGGTGCAAGCCACCTCCAGTCGAAGCTCGCCATAGCGTTTGGACAGGGACAGCAGACCCAGGCAGGCGCGGTAGGCATGCTCGGGATGGCGCTGGCGCTGCAGCATCTTCGTGACCACCCCAGCACAGGCCACGCCGATGCGCGCGCCCCAGTCGATCAAGCGCTCAGGCGTCCACTGGGCGTGGGCTTGGTGGGCCAGGGGCAAATGCTCGATCACAGTCGTGTAGCCGCCCTTGTGGGCGCAGCGCATGTGGCTGGCCACCCGCTCGCCACGGTGCAGAACTTCCACGGCGCGCGCGGTGATGCGCAGCTCCAGCGCCAAACCCACCAAGGCATGGGGCACGCTGTAGCGGTGGCCCTCGAACTCGATGTGGCTGTCGATGTGCACGC
>JBBSDB010000049.1:0-15908 GCA_038249735.1 Burkholderiales bacterium | reverse complement strand
GTGGGTTGCGCTTCGTCACCGGCGAACCAGTGGGCGCGGGCCAGCATGATCAGCTTGGTCGCCTCTTCGGGCGCCTGGCCAGTGATATCGGTCAGCTCGTCGGTGGCAAGGTCGGCCAGGTCGTCACGCGAATGCACGCCAGCCTCGGCCAGTTTGGCCATCAGTTCGGGGGTCACACCCTCCAGGTCGCGAAGCTCCTGCGACGCGGCTTCAACCTCTTCCTCATGGGCAATTTCCATGGTCAGCAGGGCGTCTTTGGCGCGGGCGCGCAGCTCGTTGACGGTGTCTTCGTCGAACGACTCGATCTCCAGCATTTCCTGCAGTGGCACGTAGGCCACTTCTTCCAGGCTGGCGAAGCCTTCTTCAATCAGGATGTCGGCGATTTCCTGGTCCACATCGAGTTTGGCCATGAACACGGCACGGATGCCGTCGGCCTCTTCGGCCTGCTTCTGCGCCGACTCGTCGGCGGTCATGATGTTGATGCGCCAGCCGGTAAGTTCAGAAGCCAGACGGACGTTCTGCCCGCCGCGTCCGATCGCAATGGCCAGATTTTCTTCGTCGACCACCACGTCCATCGCGTGACGCTCCTCATCGACCACGATGGAAGAGACGTTGGCCGGTGCCAGCGCGCCGATCACAAACTGGGCCGGGTCTTCGCTCCACAGCACGATGTCCACCCGCTCGCCAGCCAGCTCGTTGGTGACACCTGTCACACGCGAACCGCGCACACCGACACAGGTACCGATCGGATCGATCCGCTTGTCGTAGGAGAGCACGGCGATTTTTGCGCGTGAGCCGGCATCCCGGGCGCAGGCCTTGATCTCCAGCAATCCCTGCTCAATTTCAGGAACTTCCTGGCGAAACAGCTCGATCATGAAGGAAGGCGCTGAGCGGGAAAGCAAAATGGGTGCACCGCGCAGCGTGAGATCCACTTCCATGATCATGGCGCGCACCCGATCACCGGTGCGGAAGTTCTCCTTGGGAATCATCTCGCTGCGACGCAGGCGGCCTTCAACGCGCCCACTTTCGACGATCAGATCGCCCTTGTCCATGCGCTTGACCGTGCCGACAAAAATCTTGTCGCCGCGCGACATGAAATCGTTGAGCAACATCTCGCGCTCGGCGTCCCGGATCTTCTGCAGGATCACCTGCTTGGCCGCCATGGCACCGATGCGGCCGATCGGCACGCTATCGACCGGCTTCTCGATGAAGTCGCCCTCTTCGATGTCGGCGAGCTCCTCGCGCGCATCGGTGAGCAGCTCTTCGGCATCCGGGTTTTGCAGGCCGGCTTCGTCAGGCACCACCAGCCAGCGGCGGAAGGTGTCGTAGGCGCCGGTGTCGGGGTCGATCGCCACGCGAATGTCGACCTCACCTTTGTGGAGTTTTTTCGTGGCGGAGGCCAACGCCAGCTCCACCGCGCCAAGCACGACATCGCGCTCCACGTTTTTCTCGCGGGAGATGGCATCAATCAACATCAACATTTCGCGGTTCATTTCACTCGCCAACCTTTCCGGGTGTGTTCTTTGAAATCACAGTTCTTGCTCTTCAGGCACTGGGCCCCGCCGCGGTGCGGCCTTTGAAACTCACAATCGGTGCCAGCCGCGCCTGCTGCACATCGTCCAACACAAAATCAAGTGCCTGCAAAGGCGCAGGCATGCGCTTCTTGCTCACCCGCTGGCCAGGTTTTGGCTCGGGCTCGTCACTCCATACCAGGCGCCACTGCGCCCCGTCTTCCGCGCGCTCCAGCGCGCCGCGAAACTTCTTGCGGCTGGCCGATACTTCGGTACCAGTCACGCCGATCCGCGTCTTGAGGGTGATGTCCACCACCTGTCCCACGAAGCGGAGGTAGTC
Organism: Burkholderiales bacterium; assembly: GCA_038249735.1. GTDB lineage: Bacteria > Pseudomonadota > Gammaproteobacteria > Burkholderiales > Burkholderiaceae_C > Hydrogenophaga. The sequence continues at coordinate 14,057 of JBBSDB010000049.1, read as the reverse complement.
CTGCTCGCGCCGCAGCGGCCTGTCGATACCGGGCGACCCAACTTCCAGACGCCTGTATTCCAAGCCCTCCACCTCGAGCAGGTACTGCAGCTGGCGGGTAATTTTTTCGCAATCCTCAACCGTCACAAACCGCTCCGGGACAACTTCGCCTGGCGCCGGAGGTTGCCATGGCCAGTCGATCGTGACGCGCAAAAGACCGCCGGCGGAGCGTTCAAGGTCCACCAGGTCAAAACCCAGTCCGGTGACGGTTTGCTCGACAGTTTGTTGCCAGGCCATTCGGTAGAGGTCTTCGGTCCCAATCGGGGCGGTGTTGCGTGCGCCTGAGCGAGCACTCAAAGGCACTCGCCATGAAAAACGTTCGGCCAAAAAAAATGGGCCGGTAATTACCCGCCCAATTGGTCGTGAAGATAGCATTATAGCCCGGTAAATGGGCCCCGGGCAATCTGCTGATATCACTGGAGAAAGGTTGATCGCTCAGATGCCCAGAAACCACTGAATGAGGGTTTTGGCCAGAAAACCCAGCATGCCAAACGACAGCACCAAAAACAAAATGAAGGTGCCAAACTTGCCTGCCTTCGACTCCCGGGCCAAATTGAGCACGATGAACATCATGTACAGGATGAAGGCGCCGACGCCGAAAGTCAGGCCGAACTGGGCGATCTGCGCTTCGGTGTAGCCCAACAGGGTGACTTCCATCATCGTGCCTCAGCGGGCGGACGAGCCACTGGCGGGCAGACTGGTGAGATCGCGGTAGGCGTGCCAGCTGGCATGAGCGATCCACGGGACGATCACGATCAGGCCCACCAACGCAGTCGCCATGCCCAGGCCGACCAGCAGCACGATCAGCACGGCCCAGACAACCATCGGTCCAGGATGGTTGGCCACCGCGCGCCAACTCGTCTTCACCGCAGTCATGACCGAGGCCCGGGTATCCACCAGCATGGGCAGCGCCACCACCGTTGAGGCAAACACCGGAGCCGCCAGCAAGGCGCCGAGCAACAGCCAGGCTTCAAACAGGCCCACTTTTTGCACCAGCACCACCTCGCGCAGGAAATCGGCCGGCTTCTGGATCGGCACTGGCGACCAGAGCGTGATGAGCCCGGCCGATGTCAGCACCCAGCCGGTCCCCGCCAAACCCAGCAGCAGCCCGAAGATCACCAACCGCCGGTCCCCTGAGCGCCAGAGCGAAACCACCTCAACCATCCCCACGCGGCCGCCGCTCTCCAGGGCGCCGCTCACATGGTAGAGGCCGGTGGCAAGGATGGGAGCGACGATCAGGAAACCCGAGAACGCGCCAGCGAGCAGCCAGAATTTTTCACCAGCGGCCCAAAGCAACAGCGCCCCAAAAGCGGTCAGCAGAAAGCCGTGGAACAGGCCGGGCAAGGGATTCCGCCGCAAATCAGACCAACCCAACGCCAGCCAACGCGCTGGGGAAGCCAGGCTCACTGGTGGACGCGCAGCAACGGAAGGGGTGGCGGAGGGATGGGGTGCGGGGCTCATGGCAAAGGGTTGGGCGACTGCAAGCAGGCCAGCCACGGTTTATAGCGGTGACACGGCCCGTGGGGCGTGACAAAGATCAAGCAGGATTGAGCAGCGGTGGTGAAGCAGCACGATAACGCAAGCGCGTCAACACCGATGTCAGCGAAGGCGCCGCGCCCGCTGGGTGCCAAGCCTGACCGGGCTCTCAGACGGCGGCTTGCACCAGCGTGCGGGTGTAGGGATGCTGTGGCGCTGCGAGCACCTGCTCAACCGGGCCGCGCTCAATCACCGCGCCGTCTTTCATCACCAGCACCTCGTGGGCCATGGCGCGGATCACGTCGACATCGTGGGTGATGAACAAGTAACTGAGCCCGCGCTCGCGCTGCAAGCGCTGCAGCAGGGCCAGCACCTGCTTTTGCACCGTGACATCGAGCGCGCTGGTGGGCTCATCCAGCACCAGCAGCTCGGGGTTGACGATCAGGGCCCGCGCGATCGCCAGGCGCTGGCGCTGGCCGCCAGAGAATTCATGCGGGTAGCGCTGCAGCCAGCCGCTGCCCTGGCTGGAGTCGTCCACCAGACCCACATCGGCCAGCGCGGCAACCACCCGCTCGCGGCGCCCGGCAGCCGTGCACTGTGGCTGGTGAACCAGCAGACCTTCGCCCACGATCTGCTCCACCGTCATGCGCGGAGAAAGCGAAGAAAAAGGGTCTTGAAACACCACCTGAATGCGCTGGCGCAGCGCCTTCGCCTGGCCACTGCGCCGCGCCTGTGCCCAGTCGGTGCCCGACACGCGCAGGCTGCCCTGAAACGGCAGCAGCCCAAGCACCGCAAGCGCCAGCGTGGACTTGCCCGAGCCCGACTCACCGATCACACCCAGCGTCTGCCCGGGCGCAATGTCCAGGTCGGCGCCCTGCACGGCCACGAACTCGCCCTTTTTGAACCAGCCGCGAAGACCGGGCACAGGCACCGGGTAACTGACCTGCAAACCGCGTGCGATGAGCACCGGCTCGCCAGCAACAGGCGCTACCTCGGCCAGATCACGCTCGGGTTTGCTCGCCAAAAGCTTGGCCGTGTAAGCGTGTTGCGGCTCGGCAAACACGCGCGCCACATCACCGGTTTCCACCAAGCGCCCGCGCTCCATCACCGCAATGCGGCTGGCGAAACGGCGCACCAGGTTCAGGTCGTGCGTGATCAGCAGCACCGCCATGCCGTGCTGGCGCTGCAGGTCGCTCAGCAGATCGAGGATTTGCCCACGCAGGCTCACGTCGAGTGCGGTGGTGGGCTCATCGGCCAGCAGCAGTTTCGGCGCGCTGGCCAGGGCCATGGCGATCATGGCGCGCTGGCGCTGGCCGCCACTGAGCTGGTGCGGATAGGCCTGGGACCGGCGGCCTGGCTCGGGAATGCCGGTGGACGCCAGCAGCTCCACGCTGGCGGCGTGCGCCTGGCGCGCGGTCAAGCCCTTCTTGAGCTGCAGCACCTCGCCAATCTGCGCGCCCACGGTGTAGAGCGGGTTGAGCGCGGTCATCGGCTCCTGAAAGATGATGGCCACCTCATCACCACGCACGCCGCGCAACTGGCGCTCGCTCATCTGCAGCAGATCGCGGCCTTCGAGCAGCGCCGAGCCCGACACATCGGCGTTTTGCACCAGGCGCAGCAAGGACAGCGCCGAAACCGACTTGCCCGAACCGGACTCGCCCACCAGGGCCAGCCGCTCGCCGACGGCGATCTCGAAGTCGATGCCATGCACCACGTCTTGGCCACCAAAACCCACGCGCAGATTTCGGACTTCCAGCAAGGCAACGTCGCGGGCCGCCGCCGGGCCGTCCCAAGGCGGGCCAGACCCAGGACCCGGCAAAGACCGGGTCCCTCCCCCGTCCTGGGGCAGCGAACCTCGCGCAGCGGGGAGCGTGGGGGTCGTCATCACCGGTCTTGCTTTCGAGGATCGAGCGCGTCGCGCAGCGCATCGCCCATGAAGGTGAGCAGCAGCAGCGTGATCACCAGCACCGCAAAGGTAGACATGGAAATCCACCAGGCGTCGATGTTGTTCTTGCCCTGGCTGAGCAGCTCGCCGAGCGAGGGTGTGCCGGGCGGCACGCCCAGACCCAGGAAGTCCAGCGAGGTCAGCGCAAGAATGGCCGCACTCATGCGAAACGGCAGGAAGGTGACCACCGGCGTGAGGCTGTTGGGCAGCACATGGCGCCAGATGATCTGCCCGCTGCTCAGGCCCATGGCACGTGCCGAGCGCACGTAGTCCATCTGGCGGTTGCGCAGGAACTCGGCGCGCACGTAGTCCGACAAACCCATCCAGCCGAACAGGCTGAGCAACACCAGCAACAGGCCGATGCTGGGCGCAAAAACCGCCGAGAAGATGATCAGCAGATACAGCTCGGGCATGGCCCCCCAGACCTCGATGAAGCGCTGAAACGCCAGATCGGTCTTGCCGCCGAAGAAGCCTTGAATGGCGCCGGTGATCACGCCCAGCAGCACGCCGGTGAAGGTAAGGGCCAGCCCAAACAGCACGCTGACCCGAAAGCCATAGATCAGCTGCGCCAGCAGGTCGCGCCCGCGGTCGTCGGTGCCGAGCCAGTTCTCGGCTGTGGGCGCCGACGGATGGGGCGACTTGGCAAAATAGTTCAGCGTTTTGGGTCCGTAAGGGTTGGGCGCGTAAACCGCCCAGTTGTCACCAGTGGTGATGCGCTCGCGGATGAACGGGTCCAGGAAATCGGTGTTGCTCTCGAAATCGCCACCGAAGACGATTTCGGGATAGTCGTTGACCAGCGGAAAGTAGGTTTTCCCCTCGTAGCGCACCACCAGCGGCCGGTCGGTCGACAGCACCTCGGCAAACAGGCTGGCCACCACCAGCACGCAAAAAACGATCAGGCTCCAGTAGCCCAGGCGGTTGCGCTTGAAGCGCTGCCAGGCGCGGCGCGAAGGGCTGAGCGACGGGGCGACGGACGCGGCAGGGGTGCTCAATCGAACCTCACCCGCGGATCAACCCAGACGTAGCACAGATCTGAAATCAGTTTGGTCACCAGACCGATCAGGGTGAACAGGAACAGCGTGCCCATCACCACCGGGTAGTCGCGCCGGATCACGCTCTCAAAGCTCAGCAGACCCAGGCCGTCGAGCGAGAACAGGGTTTCGATCAGCAGAGATCCGGCAAAAAAGGCACCGATGAAGGCGGCGGGAAAGCCGGTAACGATGGGAATGAGCGCGTTGCGAAACACGTGTTTCCACATCACCTGCCGATCGCTCAGGCCTTTGGCGCGCGCGGTGGTCACGTAGTGCTTGCGTATCTCTTCAAGAAAGGCGTTTTTGGTCAGCATGGTGGTGACCGCAAAACTCCCCAGCACCATGGCGATCACAGGCAATGTGATGTGCCACAGGTAGTCGACGATGCGCGCTCCCCAGGTGAGCTCTTCCCAGTTTGACGACGTCAGGCCGCGCAGCGGGAACCACTGCAACTGCCCGCCAAAGATCACCAGCAAGGCAACACCCAGCACAAACCCCGGGATGGCATAGCCCACCAACACCAGCAAGGTCGTGACCAGATCGAAACGCGTACCGGCGCGCACCGCCTTGGCCACACCCAACGGCACCGCCACGAGGTAGCTGATGAAGAAGGTCCACAGCCCCAGGCTGATCGACACCGGCAGCTTCTCGATCACCAGCTCAGAGACCGCCTTGTTCTGGAAAAAGCTCGTGCCCAGATCGAAGCGCGCGAACTGACCCAGCATCTGGATAAAACGCTCGTGCGCCGGTTTGTCAAAGCCATACAGCGCTTTGATCTGCTCCAGCCGCTGCGGGTCCACGCCCTGCGCGCCCCGGTAGACCGAGCCGCCCTCGGCCCCGATCCCCCCACCGGCCCGCGCCTCGGCCAGATACTGATCCACCGGCCCACCCGGCACGAACTGGATCACCACAAAGGTCAGCAACAAGACACCGAACAGCGTCGGGATCATCAGCAGCAAGCGCTTGAGGATGTAGACCCACATGATCAGTCGGCCTTCCCAAAAGGGTTGTGAGACGCAGGCGCGCAAGCGCCACCGTCGGCGCGCGTGACTTCAACCCAGAACGCCGCCGATCCGGCTTTGCCGGTCGGCCAGCGTTGCCCCCTGGAGGGGGTCGCGCGAAGCGCGGCGGGGCTGTTCACTTCTTGCTCCACCAGGTGTCGATCGCCCAGGTCTCGCCCGGCGCATAGGGCGGCATGGTCGCAGGGCGCGCCAGCCGGGAGGTGTTGTAGACCATGCGGTGGGTGGTGGCCGACCACTGCGGCACCAGATAGTGGCCGCTGGTGATCACCCGGTCCAGCGCGCGGCAGGCGGCCAGAAAGTCGGGCCGGGTCTTGGCAGCGGTCATCTGGGTGAGCACCGCGTCCGTTGCCGGGCTGCTGACCCCGGCGAGGTTGCCGGAGTCGTTGGTCTTGGCCGCGGCGCTGCCAAACAGATCGGCGTACTCAGAGCCCGGGTTGCTGGTGCCACCAAAGGCGATCGAGATGATGTCGTAGTCAAACGTGCGCAGCCGCTGCTGGTACAGCGCGAAATCGACTGGCCGGAACTTGAGCTCGATACCCAGTCGCTCCAAGTTGCGCGCCCAGGGGGTCACCACGCGTGCGCCAGCCTCGTTGCTGTCCAGATACTCCAGCACCATGGCCCGGCCATTGGCATCGCGCAACTTGCCACCCTGCACGGACCAGCCTGCTTCACGAAGCAGCGCCTGGCCGCGCCGCAGGTTGACCCGCAGCGAGCTGTCGCCGTCGGTGCGCGGCGGCTGCACCATCAGGCCAAAGACAGCAGGCGGTAACTCCGCGCGCCAGGGTTGGAGCAAGACCAGTTCTTCCGGCGACGGCAGCCCCTGGGCCGAGCAGTCGGTGTTGCCAAACAGGCCTTGCACCCGCTGATACGCGTTGTAAAACATCTGCCGGTTCATCCACTCGTAGTCCAGCGCCAGGGACAAGGCTTCCCGCACGCGCAGGTCGTCCAGCGGCGGCCTGCGGGTGTTCAACACGTAGCTCTGAAAGCCGGTGGGCAGCTTGTGCTGAAACTCCACCTTGACCAGCTCGCCCGAGTCGAAGCGTTTGCCGCTGACACGACGGGCCCAGTCGCCCGCCGAGAAGAAGCGCATCAGATCGAATTCGCCTGCCTTGAGCGCTTCCAGCCGCGCGGTGTTGTCGCGGTAGATTTTGACCAGCACCTCGTCAAAATTCGCGGTGCCACGCTTCACTGGCAGGTCGCGCGCCCAGTAGGTCGGATCGCGCACATAGGTGATGTCGCGACCAAACCGCACCGGCCCAATTCTGTAAGGCCCGCTGCCAATCGGCAGATCCATCACCACCTGGTCGAAGGTTTTGCGCTGCCCGGTCTTGGGATCAATCTCGTTGCCCCAAGCGCGACTGAAAACCGGCAACCCACCGACGGTGAGCGGCAGCTCGCGGTTGGGCTTCTTGAAGCGGTAGCGCACCGTGCGCTCGTTGATCACGTCCAGCCCGGCCACGTCTTGCAGGATGGTCTTGTAAGCGGGCGAGGTGTGTGGCCCCATCAGGATGTCGAAGCTGTGCTTCACATCGGCCGCCAGTACCGGGTCGCCGTTGTGAAAGCGCGCCTGAGGGCGCAACCGGAAAGTGACCGACAGGCCATCGGGCGCGGCCACCACATCTTCGGCCAGCAGGCCGTAGCCGGCGCCGGTTTCGTCAAGTGATCCGGCGAGCAAACTGTCGAACATCAGGTTCGACAGATAGGCTGGTGCGCTGCCGCGCAGGGTGAACGGGTTGTATTTGTCGAAGGTTGAGTTGCGCAGGTTGCTCACCAGCCGAATCTCACCCCCCTTGGGCGGGTCGGGGTTCACGTAGTCGAAATGCGCGAAACCCGGCGGGTATTTCAGATCGCCCCAAAGCGCGTAGCCGTGGGCGCTCCAGACCGGCCCAGCCCAGGCCATCCCGGCCGCCAACGCCGCGGCGCAAACCCAGAAGAAGCGCGGTCGGTGGCGGGTGGAGCACATGCGACAATTCTGCTGGAAATTTTTTGGAGATAGAAGAATGGGTTTTCTCACCGGCAAGAAGCTGCTGATCACGGGCGTGTTGTCCAACCGCTCGATCGCTTATGGCATCGCCAAGGCGTGCCACAGCCAAGGCGCCGAGCTCGCGTTCAGCTACGTGGGTGAGCGCTTCAAGGAACGCATCACCGGTTTCGCTGCCGAGTTCGACTCTCAGCTCATCTTTGACTGTGATGTCGGCGATGACGGACAGATTGAGCGCATGTTCAGCGATCTGGCCCAGACCTGGCCCAAGCTTGACGGCTTTGTGCACAGCATCGGCTTTGCGCCGCGCGAAGCCATAGCCGGGGACTTTCTGGATGGCCTGACGCGCGAAAACTTCCGCATTGCGCACGACATCAGTGCATACAGCTTTCCAGGCATGGCCAAGGCAGCCCTGCCCTACCTCAACGACCGTGCTGCGCTTCTGACGCTGAGCTACCTCGGCGCGATGCGCATCGTGCCGCACTACAACACCATGGGTCTTGCCAAGGCGAGCCTGGAGGCCTCGGTACGCTATCTGGCCGAGTCGCTGGGTCCGCGTGGCATGCGGGTCAACGGCATCAGCGCCGGCCCGATCAAAACGCTGGCGGCCAGCGGCATCAAGGACTTCGGCAAGCTGCTGTCCTTCGTGGCCAGCGCCTCGCCGATCCGGCGCAACGTGACCATCGACGAGGTGGGCAACGTAGCGGCGTTCCTGTTGTCCGACTTGGCCTCGGGCGTGACCGCAGAGGTCACCTATGTGGATGGCGGCTTCAGCCAGACCGGCGGCATCAGCAAGGACAGCGCCTCGGTGAACTGAGCGCCTGCAGGCATCTCGCGCCGACCCAAGCCTTGGCGACCCATGCGCTGGCCTTCCATCGGTTTCGCAGGTCTCGCACTCAGCGCTGCGCTGAGCTGGACGATCGGTGCGCCTGCCTGGGCCCAAGCACCAGCACTCACACTGGCGAATCGCTACCACCCCGGCATCGACCTCGGGGCTTACTGGGTCAGTGAAAAGCTCGACGGCGTTCGGGCCTACTGGGACGGAAAACAGCTGCTCAGCCGCGGCGGGCACCCGATACACGCACCGCCCTGGTTCACCCACGGGTGGCCCGTCGAGCCAGCTGACGGCGAACTGTGGGCTGGCCGGGGCGGCTTCCAGCAGGCGGTCTCAACCGTCCGTCAGCAGACGCCGGACGACGCTGCTTGGCGCGAGATCCGTTTCATGGTGTTCGATCTGCCCGCCCAGCCGGGCGTCTTCACGCAGCGCATCGCCGCCTACCGCCTGTGGGTGGTGCAACGGCAACAAAACTGGGTGCAGCCGGTGGAGCAAACCCGAGCACCCAGTCACGCCGCCTTGATGCGGCGGCTGCAAGAAACGGATCGGGCGGGCGGTGAAGGGCTGATGCTGCACCGGGGCGATGCCCTCTACCGCGCTGAGCGCAGCGACAATCTGCTCAAACTCAAGACGCATGAAGACGCCGAGGCCCAGGTGATCGGCCACTCAGCGGGACGCGGCAAATACACCGGCATGACTGGCGCGCTGCGGGTGCGCAGCGCTGATGGGCGCGAATTCCACATTGGCAGCGGCCTGAGCGACGCCTTGCGGCGCGATCCGCCCGCAGTGGGCAGCTGGATCACTTACCGCTACCGAGGCTTCAACGACAGCGGCCTGCCGCGCTTTGCGACCTGGCTGCGCGTTCGAACCGACCAGGACTGGCAGCTGCCGGCCAGTTCGACTGAGTCGCCAGCCGGTCCACCGCCAGCAGCCACCCCGCGCTGAGACGAGTCCCAGGGCCGTCGGCGGCCATCAAGCGGCAGCGCTGGCCTTTTTCAAAATCGCGAAAAGCTCGTCCTTGAGCGCCAGCTTTTCTTTTTTCAGCTGCTCGATCTCGATCTGTGTGCCGGGCTCGATGTGAGCCTCTTTGTTTTTGATCACCTGGTCCAGGCTGTTGTGCTTGTCAAACAGCCTGGTGAAGTGGGTGTCGTGGCCTTTGAGCTGGGTGATGAGATCGCGGTATTCTGGAAACATGGGGGAGAACCTCCGATTTGTTGGGGTGATGACAAGGGTTGGTTACAAGGGCATTCACGCGGGGCACACCACCTGAACCACGACCCTCGAAATCATCTTAACGCCGCCCCCTTCAGAGTGACTTGACGCAAATCACACGCCCACGCAATCGGCGAAATAGCGCACCACGCCGTCGACGCCAGCCTCCTGCACCAGGCCGTGGATGTCGGTCTCAAAGCCAGGGCACTCGCGGGCAAACTCGCGGTTGAACTTCAGGTAGTCCACGATCTTTTTGTTGAACACCTCACCCGGAATCAGCAGCGGAATACCCGGCGGGTACGGCGTGACCAAGCTGGTGGTGATGCGGCCTTCCAGATCGTCGATCGGCACCCGCTGTGTGGTGCGGTGAGCGATGTGCGCAAAGGCGTCGCTGGGCTTCATGGCTGGCAAGTGGTCGCTGAGATACATCTCGGTGGTCAGACGCGCGATGTCGTACTTGGCGTACAACGCATGCACATGCTGACACAGGTCGCGCAGCCCCATCTGCTCGTAGCGGGGTTGCTTGACGCAGAACTCCGGCATGGTCCGCCACATCGGCTGGTTCTTGGCATGATCGTCCTTGAATTGCTGGAGCGCGGTCAGCAGGGTGTTCCACCGGCCCTTGGTGATGCCGATGGTGAACATGATGAAGAAGCTGTAGAGGCCGGTCTTCTCCACCACCACACCGTGTTCGGCGAGGAACTTGGTGACGATTGAAGCCGGGATGCCGGTGGTCTCGAAGCGCCCGTCCATGTTCAACCCGGGCGTGACGATGGTGGCCTTGATCGGGTCCAGCATGTTGAAGCCTGGCGCCATGTCCCCAAAACCGTGCCAGGCCTCTTCGCCATCGGAGGGCTGTACCCCCTCGGAATCGGTGCGCTTGAGGACCCAGTCGTTGGAGCGGCCAATGCCTTCCTCCACCAGTTGGTCGGGACCCCAGACCTTGAACCACCAGTCGTCGTCTCCAAACTCGTCGTCCACCTTGCGCATCGCACGGCGGAAATCGAGCGCCTCGGCGATGCTCTCTTCCACCAGCGCGGTGCCGCTCGGCGGTTCCATCATGGCGGCCGCCACATCACAACTGGCGATGATGCTGTACTGCGGGCTTGTGCTGGTGTGCATCAGATACGCCTCGTTGAAGAGGTGACGGTCCAGCTTGGTGTCTTGCGAGTCCTGCACCAGCACATGGCTGGCCTGGCTGATGCCGGCCAGCAGCTTGTGGATGGACTGCGTGGCATAGACCACCGAATGCTTCGGCCGCGCGCGCTTCTTGCCCATGGAGTGGAAGCTGCCGTAAAAGGGATGGAAGGCGGCGTGTGGCAACCAGGCCTCGTCGAAATGCAGGTTGGCAATATAGCCGTCAAGCAGGCCCTTGATGGTCTCCGTGTTGTAGAGCACGCCGTCGTAGGTCGACTGGGTCAGCGTGAGGATGCGCGGCTTCACCGTGTCCGCATCGACGCCATCGAGCAATGGGTTGGCGCGGATTTTGGCCTTGATCGAATCGATCTCGAACTCGCTCTGGGGGATGGGTCCGATGATGCCGTAGTGGTTTCGCGTGGGCTTCAGGAAGACGGGGATGGCGCCCGTCATGATGATGCTGTGCAGGATGGACTTGTGGCAGTTGCGGTCCACCACCACCACATCGCCCGGCGCCACCGTGTGGTGCCAGACCATTTTGTTGCTGGTGCTGGTACCGTTGGTCACAAAGTAGCAGTGGTCGGCATTGAAAATGCGCGCCGCATTGCGCTCGCTGGCACCGATGGCCCCGTTGTGGTCGAGCAGTTGCCCGAGTTCTTCCACTGCGTTGCACACGTCGGCGCGCAGCATGTTTTCGCCATAAAACTGGTGGTACATCTGACCGATCGGGCTTTTCAAAAAAGCCACGCCACCGGAGTGGCCCGGGCAGTGCCAGGAATACGAGCCGTCTTCCGCGTAATTCAGCAGCGCCTTGAAAAACGGCGGCTGGATGCCTTCCAGGTAACTCTTGGCCTCGCGGATGATGTGGCGCGCCACGAACTCCGGCGTGTCCTCGAACATATGAATAAAGCCATGCAACTCGCGCAAGATGTCGTTGGGCAGGTGGCGACTCGTCTTGGTTTCACCGTGCACGTAAATCGGCACATCGCTGTTCTTGCGCCGCACCTCGGCGATGAAGTTGCGCAGGTTGAGCACCACCGGATCGACATCGGGCCCGATGCTGAACTCCTCGTCGTCGATCGACAAAATGAAAGCACTGGCGCGCGACTGCTGCTGCGCAAACAGCGAGAGATCCCCGTAGCTGGTCACCCCCATGACCTCGAAACCTTCGGTCTCGATGGCCTGCGCCAGCGCGCGAATGCCCAAGCCCGAGGAGTTCTCGGAGCGAAAGTCCTCGTCGATGATGACGATGGGGAAGCGGAATTTCATGGCGGTCCTCGGCCCGGTGCGTGCATCGGGCGGTGCAAAAAGCGATAAGCAAAGAATGAGCTGAGAAGTGTACGGAAAAGCCGATGGCGCCTCTGTGCTGCAGCCGGGTTGGCGCAAAATAGTCTTCAAGCAGTCCCAGAGACTGCACCTCTGTGGAGCAGATATGGCCGATTCGACATGGTGGTGGTTGCTGGCAGGCGCTTTGATTGCGATGGAGATGCTCAGCGGCACCTTTTATCTTTTGATGCTGGCGCTGGGCGCAGCGATTGCGGCGATTGCGGCACACCTGGGCGTACCGCTGGTCACGCAGATGGTCGTGGCCTCGGTGGTCGGGCTGGTTTCGGTCGCGCTGTGGCACCAGTTCAAAAAGCGCCGGCCAGGCGATCCTTCAGCTCGCGCACAACGCAGCGTGAACCTTGATGTGGGCGAGATCATCCAAGTGGATGCCTGGTTGCCCGACGGCTCAGCGCAGGTGAAATACCGAGGCGCGCAGTGGCGCGTAATCCAGCGCCCGGGCAAAGCGCCGGTGCCAGGCGCCTACCGGGTGGCCGAGCTGGTGGGCAGCAGCCTGCTGGTCGACAAAGTTTGAACCCTGTTTTCTTTTCCCAACCTTGAGTACCACCCCATGGAAATCGCAGTCCTGCTTCTGATCATCGCGGTCATTTTTGTCACCCAATCGATCAAGGTGGTGCCCCAGCAAAACGCCTGGGTTGTCGAGCGGCTGGGGAAATACCAGTCGTCGCTGGCGCCGGGGCTCAACTTTCTGGTGCCTTTCGTGGACAAGGTGGCCTACAAGCACAGCCTGAAAGAAATCCCCCTTGATGTGCCCAGCCAGGTCTGCATCACCCGGGACAACACGCAGCTGCAGGTCGACGGCATCTTGTATTTTCAGGTGACCGACCCGATGCGCGCCAGCTACGGCTCCAGCAACTACATCATGGCTGTGACCCAGCTTGCTCAGACCTCGTTGCGATCGGTGATCGGCCGGATGGAATTGGACAAAACGTTCGAAGAGCGCGACCTGATCAACGCTCAAATCGTGCAAGCCATCGACGAGGCCGCGCTCAACTGGGGTGTCAAGGTGCTGCGCTACGAAATCAAAGACCTCACACCACCGGCCGAGATCCTGCGTTCCATGCAGGCGCAGATCACTGCTGAGCGCGAGAAGCGCGCCCTGATCGCCGCTTCCGAAGGCCGGCGCCAAGAGCAGATCAACATCGCCACCGGGGAGCGCGAAGCGTTCATTGCCCGCTCAGAAGGCGAGAAACAATCCCAGATCAACATGGCCCAAGGTGAAGCCGCTGCCATCATCTCGGTGGCCGACGCCACGGCAGACGCCATCCGCAAGGTGGCCGCTGCCATCGAGGAGCCGGGCGGCCAGCTGGCGGTGCAGCTCAAGGTGGCCGAGCGCGCAGTGGACGCCTACGGCAAGGTCGCCGCCGACGCCACCACCACGCTGATCGTTCCCGGCAACATGAGCGAGGTGGCGGCCCTGATCGGCACCGCCATGGCCCTGATCGGCAAAACCCAACACAAAGCCTGACCGCTGCAACACCATGTCAACCGAAGCACGCAATGTCCTGGGCGAGCCGCTGCAGCCCTGCTCCTACGATCCGCTCACCGGCTATTTTCGCGACGGCTGTTGCCGTACCGACGCAAGCGACCTGGGGACCCATGTGGTGTGCGCTCGGGTCACCGAAGACTTCCTCGCCTTCTCGACCAGCCGGGGCAACGACCTTGTGACCCCGCGCCCTGAATGGCGCTTTGCAGGCCTGCGAGCGGGCGACCGCTGGTGCCTGTGTGTGCAGCGCTGGGTAGAAGCCATGCAGGCCGGCGTGGCACCGCCCTTGGTGCTGGCCGCCACGCACGAAGCCGCCCTGCAACACGTCAGCCTGGCACAGCTCCAGCAACACGCCTGGCGCCCAACACGCGACGACAGCACCCCGGCTGGCGGCTGACCGCCTGCTATAATTTAGGGCTACCCGGAGCGGTGGATGAGTGGTTTAAGTCGCACGCCTGGAAAGCGTGTGTGGGTTTATCCCCACCGCGGGTTCGAATCCCGCCTGCTCCGCCAAGAACCTATATGAATCAATGACTTATAGCGGCTTTT
>JBBSDB010000048.1:0-16077 GCA_038249735.1 Burkholderiales bacterium | reverse complement strand
TGCTTTTTGTAAAAGCCCAGCGGTGCGGCCATGATCAGCGGTGTGGCGCAGGTGATCGGGATGAAGCCGATCTTGAGGTTGGTCTTCTCCAGCGCGCCTTTTTCTTGTGCCATGGCCTGCAGGCTGGCCACCGGCAACACGCTGGCTATTGCCGCCATGGCCGTGCCCTTGCCCACCGCGCGCAGGAAACGTCGGCGCACCTCGTCGTGCGGGAACAGCGCCTTGACCAGCGTGGCCTCGATGAACTCGTTGCTGTAGGCCTCGAACTCGGCCGTCTCGCTGCGTCTGCGCAATTCCAGCGCTGCGCCATCGGCGGCCACCTCGGCGTGGTGGTCGGCGACTGTGTGGTCACGCCCACAGGTGCACTTCAGCATGAGCGGACGCTCAGCGTTGTAGGGGTCGAAGAATTCGGACATGGCGCACCTCGTGAGTTGAAGATGCTTCATGCATTGCAAGCAACGGGCCAGATCGGCGCTCTGTCCGCCGTTTGCTGCTGTCAGAAGGCATTTCGTGGCAGTGACCACGACGCGACGTAGGGCAAGCCCTACAAAGGAAAGCCCGGCTGCGGTTGTGGTGCCAGTTTCAGTGCGCTGACAGCCCGGATGCGTTGGTGCGTGTGTGGCGTTCAGCGTAGATCGCCAGCTCCACATCGTTCTTCGCACCGGTTTTTTCTAGGATGCGTGCACGGTAAGTGCTCACCGTGTTGGGTGCGAGACCCAGCTGTGCACCAATTTGGCTCACGGTATGCCCCTGGGTAAGCAGGCGATAGACCTGGTGTTCGCGGTGCGACAGGGCCTCGGGGCCAGCCTGGGTTTTCGCCTGGCCGACCGCAGCGGCGAGGGCCTCGGCCGTGGCCTCGGTGAGGTGGATGCCGCCCTGCGCCACCTTGCGCACGGCGGCCAGCATGTCGTCGGGGTCGGCGCTCTTGTTCAGGTAGCCGCTGGCGCCCAGGCGGATGCAGCGCACCGCGTACTGCTTTTCCGGGTAGGTGCTGAGCATGAGCACCGGCAGGCGCGGGTGTTCGCGCTTGAGGGTTTGCAACACATCGAGCCCGTCGAGCCCAGGCAGCGCGATGTCCAGCAGCACCAGGCTGAGGCCCGGCCCGCCGGGTGCAAGCAAGGCCGCCACCTGCGCCAGTACCTCGGGGCCGGTGGGCGCCTCGGCCACCACGGCCACATCGGGCGCATCGGCCAGCACCTGCTTGATCCCTTCGCGAACGATGCGGTGGTCGTCCCCGATGAGCACGCGGATGGCGTCGGGGGTCATGCGGATGTCTCTGGTGGCAGCACCACCGACAGGCACATGCGGGTGCCCGCGCCCGGCGCGCTGGTGATGTCGATGCGCCCGCCAAAATGGTGGGCGCGCTCGCGCATGCCCATCACGCCGTAGGCATCGGCCGCCTCGAACGCCTGGGCTGGTGCGCCTTGGCCATCGTCTTGCACCACCATCGTCAACACACCCGCTTGCAGCGCGATCTGCACCCGCAGCCGCTGGGCCTGCGCATGGCGGCCCACATTGCTCAGCATTTCTTGAAAGATGCGAAACACCGCCATGGCCAGCGGCTCGGGCACATCTGTCGATGCCTTCAGCGACTCATCCAGCGCCAGCTCCCAGTCGAGCCCCAGCTCGGCCGATGCGGTGAACTCCTGGGCCTGCCACTCCAGCGCTGCCCACAGGCCCTGGTGGTCCAGGATGCTGGGACGCAGGTCGGTGATGATGCGGCCCACGTTGTCCACCGCGGTCTCGATCAGGCGGCTCATGTTCTGGCATTTGCAGCGCATGCGCTCGCGCATGTCGGTGGCGGCCTCTGGGCTGCGCTGCGGCTGCTCGGCCAGGCGCTTGTCCATCCAGTTCACGTCCATCTTGAGCGCCACCAGCAGGCTGCCCAGCTCGTCGTGCACCTCGCGCGCGATGCGCGTGCGCTCGTCTTCGCGCACCGTGTCAGACCAGGCCGCCAGCTCGCGCACCCGTTGCAGCGCGGTCTCCAGCGCGCCGGTGCGCTCGCGCACGCTGGCCTCCAGCCCGTCTTTCGCGCGCTGCAGTGCATCGGCCGCGCGCTTGCGCTCGGTGATGTCGACAAACGTCACCACCGCGCCCAGCACCTGCCCACCCGCCACGATCGGGTGGCTGGAGTACTCCACCGGAAACGCCGTGCCGTCGCGGCGCCAGAACACCTCGGTGTCGATGCGACAGGGCAGGCCCCGGCGAAACGCGTTGAAGATGGGACAGAGGTCCTCTGGATAGGCGGTGCCGTCCGACCGCGCGTGGTGGGTCAGATCGTGCATGTTGCGCCCGCGCACCTCGTCGGGCTCGTAGCCGATCAGCCGCGCGCCCGCCGGGTTGATGAACACGCAGAGCCCGTTCAAATCAACGCCGTAAATGCCCTCGCCGGTCGAGGCCAGCAGCAGCGCCAGCGGATCGCGCCAGACCTCGGTGGTCTCTGGCGCCAGGCCAGTGGATCGGGTGAGCGCTTCGATGTGCATGGCCAGTCACAAGCAATGACCGTGCCGGTGTCACGGCTCCTCAGGCGATCCGAATGCTCAGCCGGTTACCCGGCGGCGTTTTTCCGCTGCATCGATGCGCAGCATCTGGCGGTACTGGGTGAGGGTGCGTCGCGCCACGTCGAGGCCCTGTTCCGACAGTTGGCGGCAGATCGCCACATCCGACAGCGGCGCCTGGGATGGCTCGACCTGAATCATCTCGCCAATCAGGCCACGTATCGCCGTGCCCGAGCAGGCGCGGCCATTCCTGCTGAGCATGGGGAGCGAGAAGAACCGCTTGAGTGCCTTGCGCACCGCAAGCCGCCACAGCCACGCGAGCAGCTCGGTACCGAGAAACCCGATGCCCGAGACCCGGCCTCGGCGTCGCGCTGCTCCCGTTCCCAGCCGATCAGCGCGCCCAGCAGCAAGGCCACCGCCCTGCGCACGGTGGCGCGAGTGATCTGCTCGACATCGAGCGAATCGGACAACTCGGCCTGCAGCGTGACGATGACGGTATCCCACATGGAGATGGGTACCCGGCAGGCGCACTGAGAATCCAAGCCTTCGTGACAGGCATGAAGGCTGGGCTTGATCTGGTGGCGCTGGGGCGCGGGCCATGATTTCTCTTGAAAGGGCTGTACTTCCCTAGCAGTCCATCGCCGTGCCTGACGCCGGACCTTGTGAGACCCGGCATGGAGATTGCAATCCCGTCTTGTCACTGCGTTTGGTGATTGAAATCGGTAGGAGTTGCTGCAAAGCCTGCGTTTTGTCCCGAACCGACCGGCACTTTTGACCGGATCAAGCGCGGTTGACCGAACGGGTGTCGCGTGCACGCCGCGCCAGTCACCGAACTTAAAAAAATTCGAGGGAAAAACGAAATGGGCCAATCGACGCCACACCATCTGGATTCCACCGCATACGGTCGGCTGCAAAAGGACTTGGAGGAGGAGAACCAACGGGTCAAAGACGCCTTCTTCAACGCAACGCGCATCGATCCGGACGCAGAACCCGGCCGCTACGAGGCACTGGTCTCGGCCATGATCGATGCGCTCGACCGGCAGGTTGCCCTGGACAGCGAGGCAACAGATTCTCAACCCGCTGCCCTGCAGCCGGATCTTTTCGGCGGTCTGGAGGTCCAGAGCGGCGCGTTGAATGCGCTCATTGCGCAGATCCGCAGCCTGAGCTCGGGCGACCAGCAGTCGTCTGACCGCTACCTGGTGCTGAGCAATTACCTCAAGAGCCACCTGTCGCGGGGCAGCGAAGATGCCGCAGCTGGTTCCGCAAGGGCCTCGATCAACTGGGAAGATCTGGGTGAGCGCATGGACGCCTTGCGCAAGCGGCTTGACCGAGATCCCGAGGACCACCAGGCCCGGTCACACCGACAAAGAGGCGCCGGCGGCTCGGACGAGCATGGGGACTCCAGCGCGCCTTCCAGAGAAGACCGCTGATGCGCCAGTGATCCCTTGTCACGCTCTGCCTGTTTCATAATGCCGGCGTGCCAGTCCCCGCCCCTCTTCGCCGCCTGACTGCGCGGTTGCACAGGCCGCTCGATCCACACGCCGAGGCTCTCCGTTGAAGTCGATTCGCCAGCGTCTGCTTCTGCTTGTGTTCTTGGCGCTGCTGCCGGCGTTTCTGGCGGCCGGCTGGGTCGTTGCCCTGGCCTACCAGAACGAAAAAGAGCTGCTGGAGAACAGCCTGCGGAACACCGCGCGCGCGCTGTCGTGGGTGGTGGCCCGAGACCTGACCCAACGCGCCGACTTGGCGCGGGTACTGGCCGACTCGCCGTTGCTTGACGCTGGCGCCGCCTCTTCCGCACAAGACCTTGCGCAGTTCTCCTTGCGAGTTCAGCGCGCCATGGCCCCGATGGCGGGCTGGGCCGAGCTGCATTCGTCCAAGGGCTTGCTGTTGAGCACACGGGCCTTGCCAGCAGGGGCCAGCGTGGCGTCGCCCAAGCTTGAAGCGTCCCCGCTGGCGGACTCGCCAACCATCCACTCGCTGCAAGACGCGGGCGATGGCGCCGGGCTGCTCGCACACGTCCTGCACCCGGTGCGGCGCGGCGGGCAGACCGAGCTCAACCTGAAGCTGACCATCCTGCCTCAGGAAATGCAGGCGCTGATTGACCAGCAGGAGCTGCCGCCCGATGCGGTCGCAACGATCCTCGACGACAGCGGCACCGTGATCGCGCGACATCCCAACGGCGCCAAGTACATGGGCGCCAAAGCAACGCCCGACATGCTGGAGAGGTTCAAGACACAAACTGAAGGTTTGTTCGAATCCATCTCGCTCGACGGTGTCCCCACCGTGGGTTACTTCGCCGGCTCCCCGCAGGGCTGGACCTACCTCACGGCTTTGCCTCGCGACCGGTACACGAGTGCCGTGCCGAACGCAGTGGGGCCGCTGCTGCTGGGCGCCACGCTTTTGCTGGCATTGGCGCTGGCAGCGGCGCTCTGGGTGGCGCGCGGCATCGCCGAGCCGGTGCTTGCGCTCAAGCAGCTGGCTTCCCGCATGCGGGCCGGAAAAATCACCGAGGGAAGGCCCAGCGGCATCGCGGAGATCGACCAGGTGGCCAACGCTTTGCACGAGACGGCAGCTGAGCTGCACGGCGCACGCGCCAATCTGGAACGCCAGGTACAGGACGCGGTGGCGCGCACCAAGATTGCCGAGCAACGCATCTCGCAGGGCCTGCGGGTGGAGGCGCTGGGGCGGCTCACCGGCGGCGTGGCGCACGACTTCAACAACCTGTTGGGCGTCATCAGCAACAGCGCCCATCTGATACAGCGCCAGGACAAGGAAAACGCCTTGCAGGCGCCGCTGTCGGCCACCCTGCGCGCGGTCGATGTGGGCAGCCGGCTGACACAGAACCTGATGCGCTTCGCGGGCCGCCAGCGGGTGCGTGCGGTGCCGCTGGAGATCTGCCCCTACCTGGACGATGCGCAGGCGCTGATCAGGATCGTGCTGGGCAGCCGTGTGCAGCTCAGCCTGCAGTGCCCGCCAGGTTTGCCGCGCATCACGGTCGACGCCAGCGAGCTGGAGCTGGCGCTCATCAACCTGGCGTTGAACGCACGCGACGCGATGCCCGAGGGTGGGCAGGTGCACCTCGACGCCCGGATGGCCGACGCGGTTGAGAAGGCCGATCTGCCACCGGGGCAGTTCCTTCGGCTGGCCATGAGCGACAACGGATCGGGGGTCGACCCGGGCTTGCTGACCCACATTTTCGAGCCGTTCTTCACCACCAAGCCAGCCGGCAAAGGCACCGGACTGGGGCTCAGCCAGGTGTACGGCTTCTGTCAGCAAGCCGGCGGCAGCGCGACCATCGCCAGCAGACCCGGTGAGGGCGCCACCGTCTCGATGCTGCTGCCAGTCACTGCGCAGCGGGTCGCGTTGGATGCGTCCCATGCGCCGACGCGGACATCGCCCCGCAGCCGGCCCATCGACGGGCTGCGCTTGCTGCTGGTGGAAGACAACCCCGATCTCGCTGAGACCACCGAGCACCTGCTCAAGGCCCATGGTTTTCGGGTGGCGCGCGCGTTGTCGGCGGCGCAGGCCTTGGAACACGCCGACGACGGTCAGCCGTTCGACCTGGTGCTGTCCGATGTGGTGATGCCCGGCGAGATGGACGGCCTGATGTTGGCGCGGCGGCTGCGGCTGCGGTATCCCCGGCTGCCCATCGTGTTGATCAGTGGCTACAGCACGGCACTGGTGGAGGAATACGACTTCACCGTTCTCCACAAGCCGTGCGCGCCCGGCGAGCTGGTGGCCGCGCTGCGGCAAGCGATCGACGAGGCCGCCGCGTCCGACTTTTCGCCCTTGGTTTGAGGTGACAACCGAGGGCGATGCCTCAGCCCGCTGGCGCCTCGTCGGGCTGGTGAGGCGGCACCACCGGCACATCGGGCTCGGGGTTGGGCTCGTGCGGTTTTGGCCACTGCGTGGCCGCGCAGGGACCGATGGGCCGGTGTGGCGAGCAGGAAGCTCGGTGTGGCAGAGCGTTCATGGCGGGTCTTTCGGTGGTTGGGTTCGGTGGCTGCGTTCGGTGGTTTTGGCTTCTCTGCTTGCGGGCCATCGCGGTGCCCGCCCTGTCGCGCCGCAGCGCTTCAGTGTGAGTTGCCTGTGGCGTCGGCCTGCGCGGCGTACTCTTTCAGCCGGTTGTACAGCGTTTTCAGGCTGATGCCCAGCGCAGCGGCGGCGCGCTCGCGGTGGTTTTGGTGGTGGGCCAGGGTGGCCAGAATCAATGTGCGCTCCGCCTGCGCCAAAGAGGAGCCGATGGGCAGCGTGACCGTTGCCCCGGCTTCAGTCCCGGTACCAGGACCGGGACCGACCGAAACCGCCGCCTCGGCTGCTGTGGCCTCAGCCGCTGGGATTGCAGCCGGCGGATGCGAGAGCGTGAGAGAGGCATCGGGCAGCCACTGCTCGTCGATCACCGCGCCAGTGGTCATCACATAGGCGCGCTGCACCGCATTGCGCAACTCCCGCACATTGCCCGGCCAGCGGTGGGTGCCCAGCCGGTGCAGCGCGGCGGCGCTGAGTCGCTTGATGTGGCCTTCCTGCTGGCCCAGCGTCTGCACAAAATGGGCCGCCAGCAGGGGAACGTCCTCCAGCCGGTCGCGCAGCGGCGGCACCTTGATCGGGAACACATTGAGCCGGTACATCAGGTCTTCGCGCAGCCTGCCCTCGGCCACCGCCTGCAGCGGCTCGCGGTTGGTGGCGGCGACCACCCTCACATCGGCTTCCTGGCTTTGGGTGGAGCCCACCCGCATGAAGCGGCCGGTCTCCAGCACCCGCAGCAGCTTCACCTGCAGCTCGGCGCTCATCTCTGTGATTTCGTCGAGAAACAGCGTGCCGCCGGCGGCGCGCTCGAAAAAACCCAGGTGCTGGCGCTCGGCGCCGGTGAAGCTGCCTTTTTCGTGACCGAAGATTTCGCTCTCGATCAGGTGCGGCGAAATCGCGCCGCAGTTCACCGCGAGAAAAGGCTGCTTGCGCCGACGGCTGAGCGTGTGAAGGGTCTGGGCCACCAGCTCTTTGCCGGTGCCGCTCTCGCCGCTGATCAACACGGTGATGCCGGTGCCCGCCACCCTGGAGATCTGCTCGTGCACCCGCCGCATCGCCGTTGAGCGCCCCCACAGCGGCCCGAATTGTCCGGTCGCGGTGAGCTGATCGGTCAGATCGGCCACCTCGGCCTGCAAGGCCGCCGGTTTCATCAGCCGCGAGAGCAGCCCTTGCAACCGCAGTATGTTGATCGGCTTGACCAGATAGTCCGCTGCGCCCAGCCGCAGCGCCTGCACCGAGGTCTCCACGCTCGCGTGGCCGGTGATCAGCACAATTTCGCTGTTGGCCACCAGTTGCTCGTCTTCAAACAGCGCCATGCCACTGCCGTCGGGCAGCTGCAGATCGAGCAGGATCAGGTCGGGTTGCTGCAGCGCAATCTGGCGCCGGGCCTCGTGCAGCGTGGCGGCCACAGCCACCGTGACCTGCTCGTTGGCCACGAGCAGCTTCAAGGACATCGCGGCGTCGACATCGTCGTCAACGATCAGCGCATGGGCCATGGACTTCCACCCTTCCGTTTGGTTTGGCCAGCATTGTGGAGCACATCGGGGCCACTGCACCAGCGGCGGCGCGTGGCTCGTGCCATGGCAACAAGCTGCCCCGCGCTTCGCCTACAGATCGCTGATCGGTTTTCCTACAACGCCGTGGCGGCCGGTTTTTAGACTGAAGCGGTGCCGATGGCCTTTCGGCCCCGGTGCATTTCATCCATCGCCATCAACCCAGGAGATCGCCACATGAAAAACGCCCCACCCCAGTCGAACTCGCCCGCCAGCAAACCGTCCGGCTCGGCGCCAGACCGCCAACAGGCCCGCGAAGCAGGCCAAGCCAGTCAGGAGCAGCGGGAAATGTCCAACGACAGCTCGGCCCCGAACGCCATGGACGCCAAGCAGCAGGGAAGCAAGACACGAGGTACCGCGCCCCAGCAGCAAGCTGACACCAACGACTCCAGCGACAGCAGGAAAGCCCAGCCTTCGCCGTCGCGCGATCAGGGTCACAGCCCGTCGGGTTCGTCACAACCCGATGCCGGCAACAACCGTTCAGACCACAGCCCGCGCCAGACCGGCAAGAACAACTGAGCCTCTGGTCCCACCCCGGTTTTCAACGACCACCCTCGCAGCCGCATTTGCGGCTGCTGCCCGACGTCCAGTCGGGTTTTTTTTGCCTGTTTGCCGGCCCATGGCTCGGGCCTGATAAGCGTTGTCCTACCGAGATCGCTGTCGGTGTCCGACGCGCTGCCTTGCGTGTCTTGCCTACAGTGATTGACAGCGGCAACAAACCTGTTTCAGCCGCATCACCCTCACTACCCCAGGAGAAAACCATGGACACCTCAACGACAACCAACGCCCTCATCTGCTCGGACAAAGTGGAAGGCACCGCTGTCTACAACACCAACGGCGACAAGCTCGGATCGATCGACAGCTTGATGATCGACAAGCGCACCGGCCAGGTGCGTCATGCGGTGCTTGAATTCGGCGGCTTCCTGGGCCTTGGCACGGATCGCTACCCCCTGCCCTGGTCCATATTGAAGTACGACACCAACCACGACGGATATGTGGTGCCGCTTGAACAGAGCCGCCTGAACGACGCGCCTCGTTATCCACACAACGACCCCTCGCCCTTCATGAGCGACGCAGGCTACGGCCAGCGGGTCAACAACTTTTACGGTTCTTGATGGCGGCCAAAGCTGGCCTCAACACAAGCATACGGACACCCCAAGGAGAAACATCATGAAATTCAAGCACACCCTCATTGCCCTCGCCTGTTCGACCCTGCTCGCCACTGGCGTGGCGCAGGCAGCTGACCCAGTGGCCAACACCGCCGCACCTTCCACCCGGATGACCGACCGCCAGATGGCGCAGCCCAACAACCCGATGGGTGCCGAGCGCGACATGCTCGTGAAAAAGCTGCAAGCTGGTACGAACCGCGCCGACTACGAGCGCATCCTGAAAGACAACGGGTTCCGCATATCTGGCATCAACGAAGACAAGAAGGACTACCTGGAGTACGAGGTGGTGAAAGGGCAAAACAGCTACGAAGTGCAAGTGGACTTCAAAGATGGTGCCAAGCGCGCCACCAAAGTGGAAGTGGCGCCTAACATGTGGCGGTCTGAAGGCACCGAACGCATGATGAAAGACCCGAAGTACCAGTACAGCGGTGCGATGGCTGTCGATTCCAAGGGCAAATACAGCGACCGCCGCAACATGCAGGGCTGGACCGATGAGAAGGATCGCCTGGAAAAAGCCCTGCCGATGAACCTCAAGGCCGCCGATTACCGTTCCAAGCTTGAGGGCATGGGCTACAAGGTGACCGCCGTCAACGACCGCGAGAAGGATCACGTCGAGTACGAAATTGTCAAGGGCGAGAACAGCTACGAAGTGCAGATCGATCTGGACGAACGCACCGGCATGGCGAAGAAGGTCGATGTCACCAGCAACCTCTGGGAAGCCGAGGCCACCGACCGCGCCACCGATCGCGCCGGCGACAAGAAAAAGATGTAAGTTGGTCGGGCGAGGCTGTCGAAAGCTGAAAGCCGCCCGGCGCGAGACAGATCCCTCTGCCGGGATCTGTCTTTTTTTGTGCCTGCGGTTTCAGGCGGGTTTGGCTTCTGCTTCAGAGGCCATCGCAGCGCCTTCCAGACCATCCTTGCCCGAGCCGATGGGCTGGCTTTGCTCTGGCGTTTCGGCAACCAGCGAATCAAGCCGATCAGCCACTTCGTCCACGCCCATCGCGGCCCGATTCTCCACCGTCGCCAAGGCGCCTGCGCCGCTCCAGGCCACCAACACGATCTCAGCGGTCGGCCAGTGCCGGCGCAACCGCCTGCACATGATGCGCGCCTGGGTTTGCGGTGTGGCGTTGAACGTGCAGAGGTGGATGCGGCGCACACAGGGCACCGTGTCGAGGTCTTTTGCCAGTGCCTTGCCCCAGCCTTCCAGCGCAAGCGCCCGGGCCGGCTGACCAGTGGCGGTGAGCAGGTGCGCCAGCATCTCGGCCGAGAGCGTGTCCAGCTCGGTGCGCAAGCCCAGACACAGGACGGAAACAGGCTGCCCTTGGGCCGCTTGAACCGAGGCGTCGTCGGCCTGCAGTTCCCGCACAAAGCGCGCGGTACCTTCCAGCAGCAACTGGCGTTGGACCACCGTGGCGCCATGGGCCTGCTGCCGCGCCGCCAGCGCCAGCATGGGCAGCGCGGTCTTGCTGTAAAAGTCGCGCAGCGAATGCTGCTTGACCGCCAGGTAGGCCATGTCTTCGGCCTCGTCCAGATCGCCCGCGATCAGCCGGTGGTACAGCTGGGTGGCGTCGTCAAACACCGGCTCGCTGCTGAGCAGCACATCGAGAAAACGCAGCGGGGCCAGGTGGCGCCCGATCACCACCAGACACACCGTGAGCGGCATCGCCAGCACCAGGCCGATGGGTCCCCACAGCGCGGCCCAGAACACCGCCGAGAGCAGCACCGCCAGCGAAGACACACCGGTGCGGTCGCCATACACCAGCGGCTCCACCACGTTGTTGCTCACCAGCTCCAGGAACGCAATCAGACCCAGCGTCCACAACACCATCGACCAGCCGGGATCCACCGCAAACGCGAGCACCAGCGGAAAGACAGCGCCCACCGCCGGCCCGAGGTACGGCACAAAGCGCAGCAGCGCCGCCAGGCCGCCCCACAGCCAGGCGCCGGGCACACCGATCCACCACAGCCCGAGCGCCATCGGCACGCCGTAACCCAGGTTGACCATCACCTGCGCCAGCAGGTAGCGGCTCACCCGCTCGGCCGATTCGCTCAGCGCGTCCGCCATCTGGTGCGGATCGCCGCCCATCAAGCGCAGCAGCCGGTCGCGCAATTCGCGCCGCTGCTGCAGCATCAGAAACAGCAGGATCACCACCAGACCGGCGGTGGCCAGCTGCACCGCCACCGTGTTGAGCAGCTGGAACGAGAGCGCGCCGCCGGTATCGGTTTCCACCGCCACCCGAGTCGGTTCGGGCTCGGTGCCCATCCGCAGCTGTTTCTGTGCCGCAGCAATCTCGCCCTCCACCATGCCGAACACCCGCGCCAGTTCGCGCGCGGTGCCCGAGGGCACGAGTGCGGGCCGCAGATCGCGCAGCTTTTGCTGGATGTTGTGGCGGTGGGTGGGCAGCTCTTTGGCCAGCGCGGTGACCTGTTGCGCCATCAGCAAACCGGCGCCCACCAGCGACGACAACGCCACCACCATCACCAGGGTGACCGCCAGCGCCCTGGGTATGGACCAGCGGCGCAGCCAGGTCACCAGCGGGTCCAGAACGAAGGCCAGCAAGGCGGCCAGCGCCAGCGGAATCAGCAGCACCTGGCCGGCCCACAGCCCGAGAATGCCCAGCGCAATGGCAGCGCCCGAGAGCACGAAGCGCTGCACCCCGGGCATGACCTGAAACACCGTGCCCCGAGTGGCTGGCGCGTCCATGGCGGGCGGGGCGCGCTCTCCCGTCGCGGGGCTGTCGGGCGTCATGGTTTTTTGGCCGTCGCGGGCTTCGCGCAGGGCTCGCTGTCGGGTTCTGCGCCGGTATCGATGAACGCGAGCAGCGCAGCCGGTGGGGCCAGTGCGCCCAGCACCAGCGCCCCAGCGGCGCGCGCCAGCAGACCGCCCGCTTCCACCGACACCTGGGGCTGTTTGAAGTTGCCGGTGACATTCAGCGGGGTGCGCAGGCAGAAGGGCGAGAAGTCTTTCGGGTCTGCCACCACGCGCAGCCGAAGCGTCTCGGTCTTGAGGCTGGCGCCGCCCTGGATGTGCAGCGTGCTGTCGTCGTTGTCGAGCACCGCATGGCGCGTCTTGAGCACACCGTTTTGAATCACGGCCTCCGCCCGGGCGCAGTTCAGGCGCAGCGGCTCGTCGCCCGCAATCAGCATGCCGAGTGCCTGAGCGGCGTCGAGCCCGATCGCTTCGGTCACCAGCTGCGAGATCTCGCCCTTCTGCAGCTCCAGGCTGAGCCGCCCGTCGCCGCTGCCCAGGATGTCGGCCACGCTGTTGCCCTGGCCTTTCAGTGACAACCGGGCGTTCAGCGTGCCGCTCAGATAGGCCGGCGAGTTGTCGGGCAGCGACGCACTGCCTTTTGTCAAAGCGCGTATCCAGCGCTGCAGATCGACTTCGGCAAACCGCACCGCCGCCTCCCATTGGGGCGGCCGCTGGTCGGCCTGCAGGCTGGTCGATCCGGTGAGCAGGCCACCCGCCACGCGCGCACTCAGGTCCGAGAACGCCAGCCGGCTGTTCGCCAGTTTGAGATGGAGCTTGAGATCGGTGAACGGGGCAATCTTGGGCGTGCCGAAATCGAGCTGTGCCAGCTCCACCCGCACGTTGGCATTCATCTGCGCCAGGCTGGGCAGGTCGAAGGTTTCATCGGGCAGCACGCGGCTCGCCTCACGTGGCGGCTGGTCGGCGCCGATCGCTGGCGCCAGATCGGCGAAGGCCAGTCGCCGCCCACCCACCTGGCCGGCCAGCGTCGGGGGCTCGGTGGCGGTGTCGAATTGCAGGGCGGCGGTGAGCTCGCTGCTGCCCACAGGGGCGTCGTCTGTCACCAGCGACCAGACGGCGCCCTCCCGGGCGATGCGCCCGCGCATGCGGTAGGGCGGGGTGTCGGGCAGCGTGAGGCCCAGCGGCTCGCCGCTGGTGCGCAGCGAAGCGCCGCGCACAGTCAGTTGCCCTCGCATGTCCTGGCCGGCCCACAGCGCGCCGGTGGCGCCGTCGAAATCGAGCTGTGTGCTGCCGACGCGCCCGCTCAAGCGCAGGGGCGTGAGCGCCGCGTTGTCTCCGGTCTGCATCAGCAGCGGCAGATCGGGGCCTGCCTGCGCCTGCAGATCCACCTCCGCGCCCCGGTACCGGCCGCTGGCCGTGGCGCGCCAGGGCAGGGGTGTGTCGGGTTCGGTGCTTTGGGTGATGTTTGCCTGGAGGTTGATGTTCAGCGGCTCGTCGCGGTAGACGACGGCACCTGCGCGCAGCACCAGGGTTTCGATCTGCGGCAACTCGGTGGGGGAGGCGTTGTCATCTGACTCGGCGCGTGGGGGCGCCCAACTGGCGTTGCCATTGGCGAGCCGCACCAGGTGGGCGTCGATCTGGTCGGCTTCCAGCCGCTTGAGCTTGAGCGGCGCGCCCTGGCGGCTTTGCCACAGATCGCTCCAGCGCCACCGCACCTTGAAGCCTTCTGCCTGCAGCAGGTGCGGCACCTTCACCTCGGAGCCGCTGCCCAGGGTGACGCGCTCGACCGAGATGCCAGGTTGGATCAGCAACTGGGCGCGAAAACGGCCTTCCAGCGAGACGGGCGACCCTGTGCGCTGGGCGACCTGATGCGCCAGCGGCGTGCGCAGAAACGGCCAGCCCGCCAGTTCCCCCAACGCCAGCAGGCTCAACACCACAGCGGCGCTGATGCCGATGACACGCATCGGCTTGGAGGGCTTGAAGGAGCGAGAGAAAAGGGGCATGGTCTGCTGGGGTCAACCTGGCGGGTGTGGCCAGCGATGTTGTCGGCGTTGAACGGTTTGCCCTTCATGTTCGACGCCGGTCTCTGTTCATCGCGTCAGCGGCCCCGGTGGTTGGCTGTAGGACGTGAGCGCATTCGATGCACATGGGCGACGCCACATCGGCCCGCTGGCCCCGCTTACAGCTGGCTGCGAAACAACAACGCCATCCGCTCCATGAGCTTTTCATGCCAGGGCCGCTGGCGCCAGGCCTGCAGCGCCATGGGCTTGCCCTTGGCCCAGTCGGCATCAAACAAGTCACGCATGGTTTGGGCCAGGTCGGGCGAGATCACGTTGAGGTTGGCCTCGTCGTTGAGCAGAAACGAGCGGTCGTCGAAATTGGTCGACCCGACCGACACGAAGCTGTCGTCCACCATCAGCGCCTTCATGTGGAGCATGGTGGGCTGGTACTCCGAGATCTCGATGTCCGCCGCCAGCAGCTCGCCCCAACAGGCGCGCGACGCCTGCCGCACCATCGCCTGATCGATGTGGCGCCCCGGCACCAGGATGCGCACGCGCACACCGCGCCTGGCAGCGTCCAGCAGGGCGTCCTGCGTGAGCGCATCGGGCACGAAGTACGAGGCACACAAATCGATGCGTTCGCGCGCGGCGGTGAGCGCCAGCAGATACATCAAATGCATGCTCTCGGCGCCGCCCGAGGGCGAGCTGCTGAACATTTGCGCGAGCTGGTCGCCTGCGTTTTTTTGCTTGGGGAAATAGGCCGAGCCGTGCAACACCTCGCCGGTCGCGCGCATCCAGTTGTCGAGAAACACCGACTGCATCTGCGCCACCACCGGCCCGCGCACCCGAAAGTGGGTGTCGCGCCATTCGCCCGGGTGGCGCGCGTCCCCTTGCCACTGATCGGCAATGCCCACACCGCCGGTGAAGCCGATCACGCCATCGACGATCAGCAGTTTGCGGTGGGTGCGGTTGTTCATCTTTCCCCAGTTGCTCCAGTGGGGCTTGTGAAAGCGGATCACTTTGACCCCAGCCTCGCGCAAGCGGGTCACCATCGGCTCGTCCATCCGCATGCTGCCCACCCAGTCCAGCAACACATGCACCCGCACCCCCGCTTGTGCCCGCTCACAAAGCGAACACAGCAAGCGCTCACCGATTTCGCCGCTCCAGTAAATGAAGGTCTCGAAGTTGATCGTCTCGCGCGCCGCGTCAATCGCCTCCAGCATGGCCGGAAAGATCTGCTGTCCGTTGACCAGCACATCCACCCGGTTGCCGTTGATCAGCCGGGGGCCGAGCAAGGAGCCCAGCGCGCGCTGGAACTCGGCATCGTCGGTGTCGTAGCGGCGGGGCAGTTTTTTCGCAATCCGCTTTTCGCCCCCCATCAGGTTGATAGCGATCAAACTGGCCAGCAGCGTGACCGCCGTGGCAGCGAGCGCTGCCCCGAGATGAGAAAGATCCCACATGGGTTGCGGCTGCGGACGCTGATCTACTGGATCAGGCCGTGGGTCATCGCGTAGTAGGTGAGGTCGCTGTTGCTGGCGAGCTTGAGCTTCTCCAGCACCCGGGTGCGGTAGGTGCTCACCGTTTTGACACTCAGGAACATGGCCTCTGCCATGTGGCCCACCGTCTCGCCCTTGGCCAGCCGCAGAAACACCTGCAGCTCGCGCTCGGACAACAGCTCGTGGGGCGGGCGCTCCAGGCCACCGGCCACGCCCTCGGCCAGCAGCGTGGCCACCGCCTGGCTGATGTATTTGCGGCCCAGCGACACGGTGCGAATCGCACGGATGATTTCCTCCGGATCGCATTCCTTGTTGAGGTAACCGGCTGCCCCCTGGCGCAGCAGCGTGGCCGCGTAGTGGGCTTCGGGAAAGCCGCTCAAGATCAGCACCGAGAGCGCGGGGAAGCGCGCCTTGATCGCCTTGAGCGCATCCACGCCGCTCTGGTCGGGCATGGAAATGTCCATCAGCAACACATCGACCTCGCCCTTGCGCGCGAGCTCCAGCGCGTCGGCGCCATTGCTGCCTTCGCCAGTGACGCGCACGTCGACATGCTCAGACAGATACTGCTTGAGTCCGGTGCGGACCACGGCGTGGTCGTCCACGATGCCTACTCGAATCATGGGAT
>JBBSDB010000047.1:0-16148 GCA_038249735.1 Burkholderiales bacterium | reverse complement strand
TTGAAAACTACATCGAGAAGCGCTTTGGCGCTGCTGCCTGAGCGCTGAGCGGCTGCGGCCGTGCGCCTGCCCAGAGACCCAAGCCCCCATCCCCATGGCTGAAAAAATCACCGCCGTCAAAGGCATGAACGACATCGCGCCACCCCAGTCCGCGCACTGGGAGTGGTTGGAAGACACGCTGCGCGCGCTGATGCGCCGCTACGGCTACCGCAACCTGCGCACGCCCATCGTCGAACCCACCGCGCTGTTTGTGCGCGGGCTGGGCGAGGTGACCGACATCGTTGAGAAGGAGATGTACTCCTTCGAAGACCGGCTCAACGGCGAGCAGCTCACGCTGCGCCCCGAGAACACTGCCGGTGTGGTGCGTGCCGTGCTGGAGAGCAACCTGCTGTACGACGGCGGCAAGCGGCTGTATTACATGGGGCCGATGTTTCGCCACGAGCGGCCACAGCGTGGTCGTTACCGCCAGTTTCACCAGTTTGGCGCCGAAGCCCTGGGTTTTGCCGGGCCCGATGCGGACGCCGAGCTCATCGTGCTGGCCTGCGACCTGTGGGCCGAGCTGGGATTGACCGGCATCGAGCTGGAGATCAACAGCCTGGGCCAGATCGACGAGCGCCAAGCGCACCGCCAGGCCCTGATTGCCTACCTGGAAGGCCACGCCGACCAGCTCGACGAAGACGCGAAGCGCCGCCTGCACAGCAACCCGCTGCGCATTCTGGACACCAAGAACCCGGTGATGCAGGCGCTGGTGAACGCCGCGCCGCGGCTGATGGACCACCTGGGTGCCGAGTCGCTCGATCACTTCAACCGTCTGCGCGCACTGCTCGATGCCCACGGCATCACCTACCGTGTCAACCCGCGCCTGGTGCGCGGGATGGACTACTACAACCTTTCGGTGTTCGAGTTCGTGACCACCCAGCTCGGTTCGCAGGGCACGGTGTGTGCAGGCGGGCGTTACGACGGCTTGTTCGAGCAGATTGGTGGCAAGCCCGCGCCCGCCGTCGGTTGGGCGCTGGGCATGGAGCGCATTCTGGAACTGCTCAAGGAGCAGGGTCGCTTGCCCGAGCCACCGGTGCCCGATGCCTACGCGGTGGTGCCCGAGGGCGCCAGCGTGCTGCAGGTGATGCCAGTGCTGCGCGCGTTGCGTGCCCAGGGCGTTCGGGTGCACATGCACGCGGCAGGCGCCGAGGGCATGGGCAGCATGAAGTCGCAGTTCAAGAAAGCCGACGCCAGCGGCGCCCGCTACGCGCTGATCTTCGGCGTCGACGAGCTGGCCCAGGGTCTGGTGTCGATCAAGCCGCTGCGAGGCGAGCGGGGCGCAGAGCCGACGGCCCAGAACAGCCAGTCGCTGGCCGATGTGGCAGCCTGGGCTGGCGATCTTCGCGCTGCATGATCCAGGCAGTTGCTCCTGTGACCGCCCCCTACAATCTCCCGACCCCTTCACCGCAACACCATGGCCAAACACCTCGACCCTGATGAGCAGGAACAACTCGACCAAATCAAACATTTCTGGGCGCAATATGGCAACCTCATCACCTGGGTTCTGATCGCGGTGTTTGGATCGATTGCCGCTTACAACAGCTGGAACTACTGGCAGCGCAGCCAGGCCACCAAGGCCGCCGCGCTGTTCGACGAAATCGATCGCGCCGCCCAGGCCAGCGACGCGGAACGCATCGAGCGCGCGCTCGCCGAAATGAAAAGCGGCTTTGGCGGCACCACTTTCGCCGCGCAAGGTGCTTTGCTGGCCGCCAAGACCTTGCACGACACCGGCAAGATCGACGCCGCGCGCAACGCGCTTTCCTGGGTAGCCGACTCGGCGTCCGACAAGGCCTATCAGGCTGTGGCGCGCCTTCGACTCGCTGCGCTCGATGTTGAGGCCAAGGCGCTGGACCAAGCGCTCAAGACCCTGGAGGCACCCGTGCCCAGCGCATTCGAGCCCCTGGTGGCCGACCGCCGAGGTGATGTGTTCATGCAGCAGGGCAAGCCCGAGGAGGCGAAGGCGCAGTACCTGGTCGCTTGGCGCGGGCTGGGTGAGCAGTCTGAGTACCGCCGCCTGGTCGAGATCAAGTTGGCTTCGCTGGGCGTGGATGTGGCAGCGCAGGCTGTGGCGGCGGAGGCTGCCAAGTGAGCCGCGTGCGCCCAGCGCTCCCGGTCCGTGCCGTTGCCATCGGGCTGGCACTGTTGCTGGTATCGGGCTGCTCGTTCTCGCCCAAGAAACCAGAGCCGGCGCCCTTGCCACCGGTAGCCGCGTTGGTGGGTACCCAGCTTGCTTGGACGGCCCAGGTCGGACCCGGCCCCGCCCATGCGACGCCTCAGGTGGTGGGCTCACGCGTGTACCTGGCCGGCGCTGGGGGCACAGTAGCCGCTATCGACACGGAGACGGGCAGTGAGCTCTGGCGCGCCACTTTGGGTAAACCGCTGGCCACCGGGGTCGGTGCCGACGGCGAGTCCGCTGCGGTTGTGACCCAAGACAACGCCCTGATCGCGCTGTCCAATGGCCAGCAGCGCTGGCGTGTGCAGCTGCCCGCCAAGGTCTTCACCGCGCCGCTGGTGGCGGGCGGGCGGGTGTTCGTCGTCACCGCAGACCGCACGGTGCTGGCTTTCGACGGCAGCAACGGCGCCCGCCTGTGGACCCAGCAGCGACCGGGCGAGCCGCTGGTGCTGAGCCAGGCCGGTGTGTTGTTGGCGGTGGGCGACACGCTGGTCGCTGGTCTCTCAGGCCGGCTGACCGGGCTCAATCCGCAAAATGGAAGCGTTCGGTGGGAAGCGCCGATTGCCACGCCGCGTGGCACCAACGAAGTGGAGCGGCTGGTGGACTTGGTCGGGCCGGTCAGCCGGCTGGGCGATTCGGTTTGCGCCCGGGCCTATTCGACGGCGGTGGGCTGTGTGGACGCGTCGCGTGGCGCGGTGACCTGGACGCAATCTGCGCAAGGCAGCGTCGGCCTGGCGGGTGACGACCGCCTGGTGTTTGGCACCGAGTCCGATGGTCGGGTGCGTGGTTGGCAGCGAGCCAGTGGCGAGACGGCCTGGTCGATTGATCGCCTGAAGTTCCGCAACCTGAGCGCGCCGCTGGCAGTGGGCAGGGTTGTGGCGGTGGGCGAGGCCACCGGCACGGTGCATTTGATGTCGCGCGAAGATGGCAGCGAATTGACCCGCTTGACCACCGACGGCTCTTCCATTGTCGGCGGGCCAGTGCTGGCCGGACAGGTTTTGCTGGTGCAAACCCGCAACGGCGGCGTGTTTGCCTGGCGCCCGCAGTAAGCTGCATCAGCCACAACAGGCACGGCGTTTGGTCCGCGCCCTGGCCGGTTTCATGCGGGCCTGTGGACAAGTAAAAGGAAGTTGCTAGTGAAACCCGTCATCGCCCTGGTGGGGCGGCCCAATGTGGGCAAGTCCACCCTGTTCAACCGGCTGACGAGCACGCGCGACGCCATCGTGGCCGACTTCGCCGGCCTCACCCGTGACCGCCACTACGGCACCGGTCATGTGGGCGCGCGCGAGTACATCGTGATCGACACCGGTGGCTTCGAGCCGGACGCCGCCGACGGCATCTACAAGGAGATGGCCAAGCAGACCCGCCAAGCCGTCGCTGAATCCGATGTGGTGGTCTTTGTGGTGGACGCGCGCGCAGGCATCAGCGCGCAGGACCACGAGATCGCGCACTACCTGCGGCGCCTTGGCAAGCCCACCGTGCTGGTGGCCAACAAGGCCGAGGGCATGACACAGGGCTTGCAGTTGGTCGAGTTTTTTGAGCTGGGCCTGGGCGAGGTGATGCCGGTGTCCAGCGCACACGGCCAAGGCGTTCGCTCGATGATCGAGGCGGCGCTGGACCACATTCCCGGCCTGCCCGAAGAGGACGCAGAGGACACCGAGGTCGACACCGGCGTGATCCGGCTCGCGGTGGCTGGGCGGCCCAACGTGGGCAAATCCACGCTGATCAATGTCTGGCTGGGCGAAGAGCGTCTGGTGGCGTTCGACCTACCTGGCACCACCCGCGACGCGATCTCGGTGCCGTTCGAACGCGACGGCAAGAAGTTCGAGCTGATCGACACTGCGGGCCTGCGCCGCAAAGGCAAGGTGTTCGAGGCGATCGAAAAATTCTCGGTGGTCAAGACGCTACAGGCCATCGAGCGCGCACACGTCGTTCTGTTGTTGCTGGACGCCACCCAGGGCGTGACCGACCAAGATGCCCACATCGCAGGATTCATTCTGGAGAGCGGCCGAGCGGTGGTGCTGGCGATCAACAAATGGGATGCGGTGGATGCCTACCAGCGCGAGCAGATCGATCGCCAGATCGAAACCCGGCTGGCCTTTCTCAAGTTCGCCTCGCTGCACCTGATTTCGGCCAAAAAGCGCCAGGGACTGGCGCCGCTGTGGAAATCCATCATCCAGGCGCAGGTATCTGCCATGCGCAAGATGACAACGCCGGTGCTCACCCGACTGCTGCAGGAGGCGGTAGCGTTCCAGGCGCCGCAGCGCAGTGGCATGTTCCGCCCCAAGATGCGCTACGCGCACCAGGGCGGGATGAACCCGCCGGTGATCGTCATCCACGGCAATTCGCTGCAACACGTGCCCGATGCCTACAAGCGATTCCTGGAAGGGCGCTTTCGCAAGGCATTCGATCTGGTGGGCACGCCACTGCGCATCGAGTTCAAGACCTCGGACAATCCCTTCAAGGAATAGGACGTGAGGGGCGGTGTGGTAAGGTCTGCGACCCATCCACTTTTTCTTTGAACACGGAGCATATCGTGAGCAACAACAAAGGCCAGCTCTTGCAAGATCCTTTCCTGAACCAGCTTCGCCGGGAGCATGTTCCTGTGTCGATCTACCTGGTCAACGGCATCAAATTGCAAGGTCAGATCGAGTCGTTCGACCAGTACGTGGTGTTGCTGCGCAACACCGTGACTCAGATGGTCTACAAGCACGCGATCTCCACCATTGTGCCGGGTCGCCCGGTCCAGTTTTCCGCTGCAGTCAGTGCGGACGAACCTGCTGCGCCTTGATTTCCAGCGCGTCGTTCCGACGGCCGTTTGCTGTTGGTGGGCCACCGTGAAGGCGGGCCTTTCTTGAGCGAGCACGCGACATCCTCTGTGGGTTTGCCATCGGTCATTCTGGTCGGGGTCGATCTTGGCGGTGACCACTTTGACGGCTCGCTCGAAGAACTGGGTTTGCTGGCCCAGACGGCCGGCTATGCCGTGGTTGAGCGCGTGACCTGCAAACGCCGGGCGCCTGACCCAGCGCTGTTTGTCGGCTCCGGCAAGGCGGAGGAAATCCGCCTGCTGGCCCAGTCGACTGGCGCCAGTGAGGTCCTGTTTGACCAGTCGCTCAGTCCGGCTCAGCAGCGCAACTTGGAGCGTCTGCTCGGCATGCCTGTCAACGACCGCACGCTGCTGATCTTGGAAATCTTCGCCCAGCGCGCGCGCAGCCACGAAGGCAAGCTGCAAGTTGAGCTCGCGCGACTGCAGTACCTGTCTACCCGGCTGGTGCGGCGCTGGTCGCATCTGGAGCGCCAAAGCGGGGGTATTGGGATGCGCGGCGGTCCGGGCGAGACGCAGATCGAGCTCGACCGACGCATGATTGGTGAGTCCATCAAGCGCACCAAGGAGCGCCTGGTCAAGCTGAAAAAACAGCGCGCCACCCAGCGCAGGCGACGCGAGCGCCAAGACTCGTTCACGATTTCGCTGGTGGGGTACACCAATGCGGGAAAATCTTCGCTGTTCAACGCTTTGGTCAAGGCGCGCGCTTACGCCGCTGACCAGCTCTTTGCCACGCTGGATACCACCACCCGTCAGCTGTATCTGGGGGATGCAGGCCGCACGGTCTCGCTGTCGGATACCGTGGGTTTTATCCGAGACCTGCCCCACGGCCTGGTCGACGCCTTTGCTGCTACCTTGCAAGAAGCGACTGAGGCCGACTTGCTGCTGCACGTCGTGGATGCGTCGAATCCGGCGCATCTTGAGCAAATCGCCTCGGTTTTGTCGGTTTTGCGCGAGATCGGGGCCGATCAGGTACCTCAGGTGCTGATCTTCAACAAGCTCGATGCGATGGACCCGGCCACGGCGCCCCGTGCGCTGATGGACGTCATGGAGGTGGAAGGTGAAAGCGTGCCTCGGCTCTTTGTGAGCGCCCGTGCCGGCACAGGATTGCCCGCCTTGCGCGCCCTGCTGGCTGAGCGTGTATTGGCGCGTGACGCGCCCGGTGATCCCGATGCCCCAGGCGAGAGCCCCGGCATCGAGGATGTCTTGCCCTGATTGGGCACAATGTGGGCTTAACTGTCGTTAGTGCCCTGAATTTTTTGACCGAACTGGCCATCCATGGACTTGAACTTTCCTCACCCCGATCGCGATCCCCGCCGCTTTGCACGCGTGCCAGCACATCGAGGCTGGCGCAACCTCTGGGGCATGTTCAACCTCAACGATCCCCGGTGGGGTCGGGGCGATGACGCCGACCGCGAGGGCAAGAATGCCGGCGGCGACGGGGCCAACCGCCCTGACGATGAGGGCACACAGCCCAATCGCGACCAGCGTCCGTCGCGCGGTCAAGGTCCCAACCAGGGCCCGCCAGACCTCGACGAACTTTGGCGTGACTTCAACCGCAAACT
Organism: Burkholderiales bacterium; assembly: GCA_038249735.1. Lineage (GTDB taxonomy): Bacteria > Pseudomonadota > Gammaproteobacteria > Burkholderiales > Burkholderiaceae_C > Hydrogenophaga. The sequence continues at coordinate 9,547 of JBBSDB010000047.1, read as the reverse complement.
CGGCGGCTTGTTTGGCGGCAAAGGGGGCGGTTCCGGCGGACGGGGCGGTGGCGGTGGCGGTGGGATGCCCAGCTTCAATCCAAGTCCCAAAACCACTGGTATCGGCGCTGGTCTGATTGCCGGTGTGGCGACGTTGATCTGGCTGGGGTCGGGCTTCTTCATCGTGCAAGAAGGTCAGCAGGCGGTGATCACCCAGTTCGGCAAATACACGGGGACCGTGGGCGCCGGCTTCAACTGGCGTCTGCCCTATCCGATCCAGCGCCACGAAACCGTGTTCGTGACCCAAATTCGCTCAGTGGATGTGGGACGCGACAACATCGTGCCGGCCACCGGTCTGCGCGAGTCGGGCATGCTGACCGAAGACGAAAATATCGTCGAGATCAAGTTCGCGGTGCAGTACCGCCTGAACGATGCACGCGCCTTCCTGTTCGAGAGCCGGGATCCCGATGCGTCGGTGATCAAGGTGGCAGAGACCGCTGTGCGCGAGGTGGTCGGCAAAATGAAGATGGATGCAGCACTCGCAGAAGAGCGCGACCAGATCGGACCCCGTGTGCGCATCTTGATGCAAACCATTCTGGACCGCTACAAGGTGGGTGTGGAGATCGTTGGTATCAACCTCCAGCAGGGCGGTGTGCGGCCTCCGGAGCAGGTGCAGGCGGCATTCGACGATGTGCTCAAGGCCGGTCAGGAACGTGAGCGGGCCAAGAACGAGGCCCAGGCCTACGCCAACGACGTGGTGCCACGGGCCCGCGGTGCGGCGTCACGCCTGACCGAAGAGGCTGAAGGTTACCGTGCCCGGATCGTGGCGCAGGCAGAGGGTGATTCTCAGCGCTTCAAGTCGGTGTTGGCCGAGTACCAGAAGGCGCCGCAAGTGACCCGCGAGCGGCTGTACATCGATGCCATGCAGGAGGTCTACAGCAACACCACCAAAGTCTTGATCGACTCCAAGTCGGGCTCGAATTTGTTGTACCTGCCACTGGACAAACTGATGCAGGCGACGGGTCAGCCTAGCGCATCTGTGCCCTCTTCGAGCCCGGCGCCTGCGCCGCAACCCGTCTCCACCCCCGCCAGCCGCAGCCTCGACGCTGCGGCCCGCTCGCGCGAGCGCGACGGCCGCTGAAGCACCACACCCGATCAGAGAATTACGCACATGAACAAATTGGGTCTTATCTTCGCATCCTTCGTGGTCGTTTTGGCCATCGGCAGCTCCATGCTGTTCGTGGTTGACCAGCGCCAGTTCGGCGTGGTGTTCCAACTCGGACAGATTCAGAAAGTGGTTACCGAGCCGGGCCTCAACTTCAAGCTGCCACCGCCGTTCCAAAACGTCTCTTACATCGACAAGCGCCTGCTCACGCTGGAGAGCACCGACACCGAGCCGATGTTGACCGCAGAAAAGCAGCGCGTGGTGATCGACTGGTATGTGCGCTGGCGCATCAGCGAGCCGCAGGCCTACATCCGCAATGTGGGCATCAACGAGCGTGCCGGCGCCTTGCAGCTCAACCGCGTGGTGCGCAACTCGTTCCAGCAGGAAGTGAACCGCCGCACGGTCAACGAACTGCTTTCCAGCCGCCGCGAACAGCTGATGGCCGATGTGAAAGAGCAGGTGCTGGCCGCCGTGAATGGCGCTGAGAAGCCCTGGGGCATGGACGTGGTGGATGTGCGCATCACCCGGGTGGACTACGCCGAGAGCATCACCGGCGAGGTGTATCGCCGTATGGAGGCCGAGCGCAAGCGGGTGGCCAACGAGTTGCGTTCCACCGGTTTTGCTGAAGGCGAAAAGATCCGCGCTGACGCCGATCGCCAGCGCGAGGTGATTGTGTCCGAGGCCTACCGCGACGCCCAGAAGATCAAGGGTGAAGGAGACGCCACAGCCGCAGCCGCCTTCTCCGATGCGTTCGGGCGCGACCCGGCGTTTGCCCAGTTCTACCGCAGCCTCGACGCCTACCGCGCCAGCTTCTCGGGCAAGTCCGATGTGCTGGTGATTGATCCCTCCTCGGAGTTCTTTGAGGCCTTGCGCGGTAGCAACGTCAACAAGTAAGTCGGGTTGGCCCAGTGGCCGGCTGTTGTGGCCGGCCTTGGCTCTGGTTCTGGTGCTGGAGGGTTTGCTGCGCATCATCGCTCCCGGTCTGTGGCGCTGGATGTCTACCGAAATGATCCGGTTGCAGGACCAGGAGGTGCGGTTTTTTGGCCTGTGCTGCGTGCGCGCGGGCCTGTTGCGTTGGCGGGCGGTGACCTAAAAGCCCCTTCTGATGCCACCCGCTGCGCTGTCTCTCCGGCGGTTCCTGGCCGAGGCTTCAGGCGGAGAAGCCGGGCGGTGCGCCCGGTAAAATCAACGTTTTATCAGCCTCCCCCACATGCCCATGTCTGCCTGGGTCCTGCCGGACCACATTGCCGATGTCCTGCCTTCTGAGGCGCGGCACATCGAAGAGCTTCGCCGGGGCCTGCTGGACACCGCGCGCGGCTACGGCTACGAGCTGGTCATGCCGCCGCTGGTCGAACACCTGAATTCCCTGCTCACCGGTACGGGTGAAGCGCTGGACTTGCTGACCTTCAAGCTGGTAGACCAGCTCTCAGGCCGCACGCTCGGCCTGCGCGCCGACAGCACGCCTCAGGTGGCCCGCATCGACGCCCATTTGCTCAACCGCCTTGGCGTGGCGCGCCTGAGCTACTGCGGGCCGGTGGTGCACACCCGCATTGACCGGCCGCTGGCCAGCCGCGAACCGTTGCAGTTCGGCGCCGAGATCTATGGCCACGCCGGCCTGGAGGCCGACCTGGAGGTGCTGGAGCTTGCGCAGGCCTGTCTGCGCGCGGCGGGTGTGCGCGGCATGCAGATCGATCTGGCCGACGTGCGGGTGATCGACGCGGTGCTCGCGCCCGCTGCCCTGGCCGCTGCACGCACCCAGCGCATCCACGCCGCGCTGGCCATCAAGGACGCCGCCGCGCTGGAGGTGATATCGCGCGACCTGCCCGAGCGGGTGCGGCAAGATTTGCTGGTCTTGCCTCGCCTGTTCGGCGGCGTCGAAGTGTTGGAGCAGGCGCGAGCCCAATTGCAACCCTCGCCGCTGCTGCACACCGCGCTGGATAACCTGAGCTGGCTGGTGGCCCAGTTGGGTGCGGTGCCGGTGTCCATCGACCTGGCCGACTTGCGTGGCTACGCCTATTACACCGGGATGCGGTTTGCCGTCTTTGCGCCGGGCCGTGCCGGCGAACCGGAGGAGTTGGCGCGCGGTGGCCGCTACGACGAGGTGGGTGCGGTATTTGGCCGCAAGCGCCCGGCGGTGGGCTTCAGCCTGGATCTCAAGGAGCTGGTGGGTGCGGTGACGCCACCGGCCCTGCATGCCGCGATCCAAGCGCCTTGGGGCATGGATCTGACCTTGCGAGATGCCATCGCTTCGCTGCGCGCCCAGGGACACACGGTGGTCTGCATCTTGCCAGGCCACGAACAGGAAATCGACGAATTCCGCTGCGACCGCGCGCTGGTGCATGAGGCCCAGGGTGGGTGGACAGTGAAGCCTCTTTGAATGGAAAAGTAACTCATGAATTCAAGCAATGGCGCGGTGATTCCCGGGCGCAACGTGGTGGTGGTCGGCACGCAGTGGGGCGACGAGGGCAAAGGCAAGCTGGTTGACTGGTTGACCGAGACCGCGCGCGGTGTGGTTCGCTTCCAGGGCGGCCACAACGCCGGCCACACGCTGGTGATCAACGGCGTGAAGACCGCGCTGCACCTGATTCCCAGCGGCATCATGCGCGAGGGTGTGCAGTGCTACATCGGAAACGGTGTGGTGCTCTCGGTGGGCAAGCTGTTTGAAGAGATTGCTGGTTTGGAGCAGGCCGGCGTGGAGGTGCGTTCGCGCCTGCGTGTGTCCGAAGCCTGCCCGCTGATCCTGCCCTTCCATGCCGCGATCGACATCGCGCGCGAGGCCGCCAAGGTGAAGGCCGGCACCGAGAAAATCGGCACCACCGGCCGTGGCATCGGCCCGGCATACGAAGACAAGATCGCGCGCCGCGCGCTGCGCGTGCAAGACTTGAAGTACCCGGAACGTTTCGCCGTCAAGCTGCGCGAACTGCTCGATCTGCACAATCACCTGCTCACCACTTATCTGCACTCGGCCGACATGGTTTGGGACGACAAGCTGGCGTCGTACATGGTTGACGGCGCGATTCAGTTCGAGCCGGTTTATGCCGAGGCCATGGAACAAGCCGAACTGCTCAAGCCGATGATTGCTGACGTGTCGCGCGAGCTGAACGAGGCGCACCGCGTGGGCACCAACCTGCTGTTTGAAGGCGCGCAAGGCACGTTGCTCGACATCGACCACGGCACCTACCCGTTCGTGACCTCCAGCAACTGCGTGGCCGGCAATGCCGCTGCGGGCGCCGGCGTCGGTCCCGGTTTGCTGCACTATGTACTGGGGATCACCAAGGCCTACTGCACCCGCGTCGGTGGCGGCCCGTTCCCGACCGAGCTGGAGTGGGAAAAAGAGGGCACGCCAGGCTGGCACATGGCCACAGTGGGCGCCGAGAAAGGCGTGACCACCGGGCGCAGCCGGCGGTGTGGGTGGTTCGATGCGGCGCTGCTCAAGCGCTCGGCCCAGGTCAACGGCCTGACGGGTTTGTGCATCACCAAGCTCGACGTGCTCGATGGTCTGACCGAGCTCAAGTTGTGCACCGGTTACCAGCTCGATGGCGAAACCATCGACATTCTGCCCTTGGGCGCGGAAGACATCTCGCGCTGCGAACCGATTTACGAGACGCTGCCGGGTTGGAGCGAGAACTCGGTCGGTGTGACACAGTTCGACCAGCTGCCGGAGAACGCGCGCCGCTACCTCAAGCGGATCGAAGAGACCACTGGTGTGCCGGTGCATGTGGTCTCGACGAGCCCGGACCGCGACCACACCATTCTGTTGCACCATCCTTATCACGCCTGAGCCATTCCCCACACCGACGGAGATCCCATGCTGACCGAAGACGGCAAACACCTTTACGTGTCGTACGACGAGTACCACAACCTGATCGAAAAACTCGCGCTCAAGGTGCATCAGTCGGGCTGGACGTTCGACACCATCCTGTGTCTGGCGCGCGGGGGCATGCGGCCGGGCGATGTGCTTTCGCGCATTTTCGAGGTGCCGCTGGCCATCATGTCCACCAGCTCGTACCGCGCCAACGCCGGTACCGAGCAGGGCAATCTGGACATCGCTCACTACATCACCACGCCCAAGGGCGAGATCGCGGGCAAGGTGCTGCTGGTGGACGATCTGGCGGACTCCGGCCACACCCTGCAAGCGGTGATTGATCTGCTGAAGAACAAATACAAGTCCATCACCGAGATGCGCAGCGCGGTCATCTGGACCAAGCAGCTCTCAACTTTCACGCCCGATTACTCGGTTGAGTTCCTGCCCACCAACCCCTGGATCCACCAGCCGTTTGAGGGCTACGACAGCCTGCGGCCAGCTCAGCTGCTGGAGAAGTGGCAGCTTTGAACCAGCTCTCCACCCAGCTCATACACCACCCCTACAAGCCCCCAGAGGGCTTCGATGCATTGCCGCCGGCGGTGCACAAGGCCTCTACTGTCATTTTTCCCAACGTGCAGGCGCTGCGCACGCAGCAGTGGAAAGACAAGAGCGGCTACACCTACGGCCTGCACGGCACGCCCACCACCTTCACGCTGGAAGAGCGCATCGCCACCGTTGAGGGTGGGCGCTTTTGCTTGCTCGCGCCCAGCGGGCTGTCGGCCGTGGCGCTGGTCGACATGGCGTTTTTGCGCCAGGGTGACGAGCTTCTTCTGCCCGACAACGCTTACGGCCCGGGCAAGGCGTTTGCTGCTGGCGAGCTCGCGGGCTGGGGCATCACCCACCGCTATTACGACGCCCAAAACCCGGCCGACCTCGCTGCCAAAATTACGTCGGCCACGCGGCTGGTGTGGCTGGAGGCGGCGGGTTCTATCACGCTCGAATACCCCGATATCCCAGCGCTGGTGGCGGTGGTGAAGGCTGCGAACGAAGCCAGTGCAGCGAGCGCCCAGCGCGCGCGCCCCATCGTCACCGCAATCGACAACACCTGGGGCGCGGGCATCGCGTTCAACGCCTTCGCGCTGGGTGTGGACGTGTCCATGCAGGCGCTCACCAAGTACCCCAGCGGCGGAGCCGATGTGCTGATGGGCTCGGTGGTGACCCAAGACGAGACCCTGCATCAGCAGCTCCTCGCCTGCCATATGCGGCTGGGCCTGGGTGTCGGTGCCAACGATGTGGAGCTGGTGCTGCGCGGCCTGCCCAGCATGGTGCTGCGTTACCACGCGCAAGACGCCAGCACCCGCACGCTGGCGACCTGGATGGCGCAGCAACCCGGCGTGGCGCAGGTGTTCCACCCGGCGCTGGCGGACTCGCCAGGCCACGCCATGTGGCGGCGCGATGCCACGGCCGCTGCCTGTCTGTTCAGTGCGACGTTCCATGAGAGCATGGGACAGTCCCAGGTCGACGCGTTCTGCGATCGGCTGAGGCTGTTCCGGCTTGGCTGGAGCTGGGCCGGGCCCATCAGTCTGTGCGCGCCTTACGACGTATCGGCCATCCGTACCGCGCCCTGGCCGCATCGAGGCGCTTTGGTGCGTTTCGCGGTTGGCTTGGAAGCGGTGGACGACCTACAGTCAGACCTTGCCCAGGCGCTGACTGCCTTGAACCCTTCCAAGCCCTGATTTGTTCCCAACCCCTCACTGAAAGATTGTTTTGGCCACTCCCAATTACGGATACGAAAAACGCCAGCGCGAGCTGGCCAAGAAGAAGAAGAAGGAAGAAAAAGCCCGAGCGAAAGCCGCTGGAAAGCCCTACGACGAGGGCACGGAGGCGGACAATGCAGACGTCGTGCCCGATCAGCCGGGTCAGGCTGCTGCCGGCGAAGGCAGCAGCGGGGCCGCTTAAGCGCAATCTAAGCGGCTATGGCGGTGTCGCTGGCGATCAGCGCTCGCGCCAGCTCGGCCAGCGCCTCAGGCGAGCGGTCACGCAGCACTGCCGGCTCGGCCTGCGCCACCTGCTTGAAGTTGCGCTTGATCGAGGCGGCGTACATCGGGTCGTAATGCTGCGTGAGAAGTTCCAGCACCACCTCGGGCGTCTGCCCGGCTGCCACCTTCTCAACCCAGCCATCCACCACGTCTTTGCCGCGCAACTCCACGAGCGCTTGCAGGCGGTCGCAGAAATGCACCGGATCTTGGACGAAGAAATCGTAATCTTCGAGCAGCAAGGCCACGCGCTCGTGGTTGCTGAGCTGCAGATCGATGCAAGGACTGCCGCGCATGGCGTCAATCAGCGCATCGGCCACGCGCGCATTCCCCACCTTTTTGCTTTCCGCCTCCACATACACCACGCGCGCCGGGTCGAAGTGGCGCAGCGCCTCCCACACCAGGCTGTCAAACCGTTTCTGGCTGGGCTGTGGCAAACCGGGAATGTGCCCCAACACCGAACTGCGGTGGTTCGCCAGGGCTTCGAGATCGAGTACCTGAGCGTCTTGCGCGGCCAGCGCTTGCAGCAGCCGCGTCTTGCCCGATCCGGTGGGGCCGCAGACCACACGGTAGCTCAGACGTTGGGCCAGACGTGGCACATCGTCCACCAGCGCAGCGCGCCAGGCCTTGTAGCCGCCCTCGACCAGCGTCACAGAAAAGCCGATTGCGCCCAAGATGGTGGCCAGCGAACCGCTGCGGTTGCCACCGCGCCAGCAATACACCAAGGGCTTCCAGCCGCGCGGCTTGTCGATCACCTCGCGCTCGATATGGGCCGAGATGTTGCGCGCCGCGATCGCCGCACCGCGCTTTTTGGCCTCGAAGGCGTTGACCTGCTTGTACATCGTGCCGATGGCAATGCGCTCGGCGTTGTCCAGCGTGGGCCAGTTGATGGCGCCACTCAGGTGATCCAGGGCGTATTCGTCTTCGGAGCGGGCGTCGATCACGGTGTCGAAGCTGTCCAGTCGCTGGAGCGCTTCGGTCGCGGGCAGGGTGTGCACAGGCATGCCCGATTATCCCGTGCGGGGCAAGCCGCCTGTGCCAGTGCCTTCAAGCTCTCAGAGCAGCTTCTTAAGCTCCGGCCACACATTGCCCAGCAGGATGGGTTGGGCCTCTTCGTTGGGGTGGATGCGGTCGGGCAGGAACAGCCGGGTCGGGTCGGCCAGATCGCCCACATTCTTCAGAAAGAACGGCAGCAGCGCTGCGTTTTCGGAGCGGGCCACGCTGGTATAAATATCGCGAAACTCCTGGCCGTATTTGGCGCCGTAGTTGGGCGGCATTTCCATGCCCAGCAGCAGCACCCGCGCGCCGGCTTCGCGCGATTGTTTGGCCATGGTGGCCATGTTGTCGCGTGTCATGCCCAGCGGCAAGCCGCGCAGCGCATCGTTGCCACCGAGCTCAATCATCACCACCGCCGGCTTGTGCTGCCTGAGCAAAGCAGGCAGGCGCGAGCGCCCGCCCGAGGTGGTGTCGCCGCTGATGCTGGCGTTGACCACGCGGTAGCGCGTTTTCTCCGTCTGCAACCGCTCCTGCAGCAAAGCGACCCAGCCGGTGCCGCGGCGCAGGCCGTATTCGGCGCTGAGTGAGTCGCCCACGATAAGGATGACCGGCAGCGCGCTGGCGGGTTTGGTGGGCGCAGCGGCCCGAGCAGAAAACCCCAGCGGGGCAGCCAGCAGGGTGAGCGCGGTAAAGTGACGTCGTTTCAACAGAGAGCCCTTTCATGTCCGATGTGATGATTGCTGTTCAGCAGGTGTTCAAGACCGTAACCGACTCCACCGGCACGCTCACGATTTTGCGCGACATCAATTTCAGCCTCAACAAAGGCGAAACCGCCGCCATCGTCGGCGCTTCCGGCTCCGGCAAAAGTACCTTGCTGTCCATCATCGCCGGGTTGGATACCCCCAGCAGCGGAACGGTTCGCATCGACGGCGTGGATCTTTTCGCGATGAACGAAGACCAGCGCGCCGCCTTGCGGGCGCAGAAGGTCGGCTTTGTGTTCCAGAGTTTTCAGCTGCTTGGCAACCTGACCGCGCTGGAAAACGTGATGCTGCCGCTGGAGCTGGCGGGCCGGCGCGACGCCCGCGCCGCCGCCACCCAGATGCTCAAGCGCGTGGGCCTGGGCGAGCGCCTGGCCAGCTATCCCAAGGTGCTGTCCGGCGGCGAGCAGCAGCGGGTGGCGCTGGCGCGGGCCTTTGTGGTGGAGCCGGCGGTGTTGCTGGCCGACGAGCCCACCGGCAGCCTCGATTTCGCCACCGGCAGCACCATCATGGAACTGATGTTCGACCTCAACCGCGAGCAGCAGACCACGCTGGTCATGGTCACGCACGACCGCGCGATCGCTGCGCGCTGCGAGCACCGCATCACCATCGAAGCCGGGCAGGTGGTGGACGATGCAGCGGCCGCGACCGCCTGAGCAGTGACACCGCTGAGGCGTTTGGGCGCGTTGCCAACAGCTGCCTCATCACCAGCCTGAGCTGCCCGGGCCGCCCTTGAATGGCCCAACCAGTTCGGGCGTGACCCAGCCACCGTAGAAGCCGCCCGGCTGCGGCGTGACTGGCATGCCGC
>JBBSDB010000046.1:0-16400 GCA_038249735.1 Burkholderiales bacterium | reverse complement strand
GGCGCGGCGCCCTGCTGACGCTCGCCACTGTGGCGCTGATGTTGCGCACCAAGCTCAATCCGGTGTGGTTGATCCTGGTCGGCGCGATTGCCGGAATGGCCGGGATACTCTGATCCGACTACCCAAGGGGCAGGCGCAGCCCTAGCTGCGACTCATACGCTTGAGCCAGCGCATCAGCGCGCCGAGCAGCGGCAGCTTCTCGTAAAGCTCCTCGGCCGCGTCCCAATAGTCGCGGTGGTCCTTCACGCGGCCGTCAGCGGCCAGCGTGAGGTGCGAGCCGCCGCGAATCACCTGCGGCGTCACGGTGTCGAAGCGTTTGAACCGGAAGTGCATCTCCCAGACCAGGAACACCTGCACGCCGTCGACGATGCGCTCTAAGACCACGAAGCGCGGCTCGTGCAAGCTCTCAAACATGTGCTCGAAGATGTGGTTGATGGCGGTGGTGCCGAACACCTCGTTGAACGGGTCTTTGAAGCGCGCGCCCTCGGTGTAGAGCCCCGCCAGTTCGGGCAGGCGCTCGCGGCGCAGGTGCTCGAACAGTTCGCAAATGCGCTCCACCGCCCCATGTGCGGTGGCGGTGTCTATGCTCACCGCGCCCATCGCGCTCACAGCCCGGTGGCGCGCCGCACCGCCGGGAAATAGGCGCGGTAGGGCAGCAGGCGCAGCAGCTTCATCACGCGGGTGAAGCGCTTGGGGTAGTGGATATCGAAATCGCCCTTGGCCCAGCCCGCGATCATGGCTTGCGCGGCTTGATCGGGGGTGATGAGTGCCGGCATGGTGAAGTCGTTTTGTGCCGTCAGCGGCGTCTGCACAAAGCCCGGGTGCACCACGCTCACCCCCAAGCCCAGAGGCTCCAGATCGAGGTAGAGGTTCTCTGCCAAGTTGGTGAGCGCCGCCTTGGTCGGGCCATAGGCCAGGCTCTGTGGGAGGCCGCGAAAACCGGCCACGCTGCTGATCAGGCTCAGGTGGCCAGCGCCGCGCGCGGTCATGGCGGGCAGCACCGCGTCGATCACATGCAGCACGCCGGTGTAGTTGATGGCCAGGTGCTTCTTGAGATCGCCCATGTCGATCTCGGTGGCTCGCATTTCGCGGTAGTGGCCAGCGCAGTACAGCACCAGATCGAGCGGGCCCTGCGCCAGGATGGCGGCTGCGGTGGCTTTCACGGCGGCGGCATCGGTCACGTCCAGCGGCCAGGCCTGTGCTCCCACACCTGCGCCTGCGCCGCCGCTGTGTAGCTTCACGAACGCATCAAGCGAGGCCGCGTTTCGCGCCGACACCAGCACCTGCGCGCCGCGCGCATGCAGCGCCGCTGCGGTGGCTTCTCCAATGCCGCTGGAGGCCCCAATCACCCACACCCTCAAGCCGTGCCAATCGGTGATGCGCGGGTTGAGGCTGGACCAGAAGCCGCGCTTCACCGCAGTCGCGTGCTTGGGCGCAGCAGCCGCGGCGGGCTCGGCAGCGAATTGGCGCGATGTGCTCATGGCGTGCCCTTCATGCGCCACGCTTGACGAAGGTCAGTTGCACCTCGCCGAGGTAAATGCCAAACTTGCTCATCACCGCCTTGTTGAGCATGACGCGATCGTCCATCAGGTACATCCAGTCGTCGAACTGGACCTCGTAGACCTTGTCGCCCACTGGCAGCGACAGCGTGTAGCCCCAGCGAAAGGCGTTGCCTGAGGTCTGGCCGAAGGCGGTGCCGATCACGTCGCCAGCGGTGCCGCTGTAGCGACCATCGCCCAGGTACTTCATGCGCCAGACGCGCTTTTGCTTCTCGCCGTCGGAGTAGATGAAGTCTTCGTCGAGCACACCATCGGCGCCGTTCCAGCTGCAGTTCATCACCACGGTGAAGCGCCGCGCCACCTTGCCCGAGCGGTCGAGGAAGACGCCGTAGGCATCGAGCGTGCCGTTGAAGTACTGACGCAGGTCGAGCAGCGGCGTCTCTTTGGCGTAATCGGTGACCTGGGGCCCGGCGCAGCCCGCGAGCACAGCGGCTGTGGCCAAACTGGCACCGAGAACAAGGCGTCTTTGCATCATGGTTGGGCTTTCAAAGGAGAAGAGGAAGCCTCGGACGCGCTTGCGCGCTCAGGGCGGATGACCAGGGTGTAGAGGGCGCCGCCGGCCAGCAGTTTGAGCGCACAGGGCAGCAGGCAATAGGCGACGGTGAGTGTCCACAGCGCTTGCGCGTCGCGGGCGCCCGGTGAGTAGCCGAACCAGCCCAGCAGCGGCAGCGCAAGACCGGCGGCCAGCGCCAGATTGAGTTTGGCGGCAAAACTCCACCAGCCGAAGTAGGCGCCTTCGCGCTGGCCACGCTCGCCCAGTTTGCCGATCAGGCCGGCCAGCATGGCACCTGGCAGCGCCAGATCGGTGCCGACCGCGATGCCCGAGAGTGCACACACGATCAGGAACGGCACGATGTCGCCCGCGCCCATCGTGGCAGCCCAGACGAACGAGGCGACCGCCAGCGCCATACCGGCGAGCCAGGTACGCGCCAGACCGAAGCGGCCGACCAGCCGCACCCACAGCGGGATGGACAGCGCAGCGAACAGAAAGTAAGTGGCCAAGAAAGCCGGCTCTTGCGCCGGTGTGGCCTGCAGCCGGTCTTGTACGAAGAACAGCACCAGCGTGGCGGGAACGGCGCTGGCGGTGCCGTTGATCACGAACACCGCGAGCAGGCGCTGAAAAGCCGGTTGGCGCAGCGGCGACAGCGCGGGCAAAGCGCTGGCCGCAGGAGCCAGCGCTGAAACGTGTGGCCGCACCGAGCGGCTCCAGGCCCACCAGCCCAGCGCCAGCAGCACCGCGAAGGTGGACACGGTCACACCGAGACCCAGGGTGCCGGGCAGCACGGCGGCGGTCAGCACACCCACCAAGGCCAGCGCTTCGCGCCAGGCCACCACGCGGCTGCGTTGCGCTTCGTTGCCGCCCAGCCGCGCCCCCCAGGCCTGGTGTGCGACGCTCACCACACTGAACGCGGTGTAAGCGACAGCCATCACCGCGCCAGCCCAGCCCAGCAGCGCTGCGATGCCGGCGGCCTGCACCGCTGCAGGTGGAAACAGCAAGCCCCACAGACCCAGCGCCAGTACCACCGCAGCGATGACAGCGGCCGACAGCACGGCGGCGATGGAGCGCGCAAACAGACGATCGACCCAGCGGCCGATGATCGGGTCGAGCACCGCGTCGACCAGGCGCGCACCCAGCAGCACCGCGCCCAGCGCGGCCAGCGGTGCGCCGAACTCACGTGCGTAGTGGTTGGGCAGGATCACGTACAGCGGCAAGGCCACGAACGCCAACGGCAGCCCCAACAGCCCGTAGCCCAGCCCGCGCCGCCAAGCGCCGGGGCCGACAAAGCCGGCTGCCGGGTCGGCGAGCGTGGACAATGGGTTCATTGGCTGCGCGCCACCGGCACCAGGCCTTGCAGCAGGGTCTCGCGCATCCCCGGTTGCGAGGTCTTGGGCGAAAGCCAGATGCCGAAGAACAGGCGCGAAAAGCGCGGGTCAGCCACCTCGCCGAGCAGGCGGTCGTTCAAATAGAACGACGCTCCGCGACCAGGCTGGTGGATACCGGCGAGGCGGTCGCCCTTTTTCACATCGGGGAACAGGTTGCGCATCGCAGCCAGCCAGAGCTCGGCCTGCGCGGGGTCAATGGTTTCCAAATTGCGCATCTCATCGAGCGATCGCTCGGCGATGTCAGCGCCTTTGAGGTTGCGCAGGTAGCTCAGTTCCAGCGCCAGCGGTCCGTCGGCGAATCGAGCGGGCTCGAAGCTGGGCCCGGCCTTCAGGCGCATGTCGTAAACATCGAAACCCCACACCCGAAGCCGTGCGCTGCCCACCACCTGCTTGTTCTGCAAAGCGGTAGAGAAAGACATGTCTGGCGCACTCGCGTGTGCGGGTGCCACAGTGCAGGCCAGCGCGAGCGCGGCGGTGGCGAGCAAAGTGGACAGTGGGGTGAAGATCATGGCGGTGCTCCGGTCAAACGCTCAGGTGGGCTTGCGCAGCGTGAATTGCATCACGTCGGTGTTGCCCTCGGCAAACGCGGCTTCGCAGTAGGCGAGATAGAACTCCCAGATGCGCATAAAGCGCTCGTCAAAACCGAGCTGCAACACGCGCTCGCGTTGGTGCAAAAAGGCGTCGCGCCAGAGTTGCAGCGTGCGCGCGTAGTCGGCACCGAAGGCGAACTGGTCCACCACCTGCAAACCGGCTCGTTCGGCCTCGGCGCGAAAGCGCGCCGGGCTGGGCAAGCAGCCGCCGGGGAAGACGTATTGCTGGATGAAATCGGTGCTGCGGATGTAGCGCTCGAACAGCGCGTCGTCGATCACGATGCTCTGGATGCAGGCCTGGCCGCCCGGCTTGAGCAGCTTGGCCACCGAGGCGAAGTAGGTGGGCCAGTATTCGCGGCCCACCGCCTCGACCATTTCGATCGAGCAGATGGCATCAAACGGGCCGTCGCTGATGTCGCGGTAATCCTGCAGGCGCAAATCAGACTGTGCTGATGTTCCCAGCTTGTCCATCCGCTGGTTGGCAAACGCCAGCTGTTCGGTCGACAGGGTGACGCCCGTTACCGAGGCTTGAAACTCGGTGGTGGCCATCTCAGCCAGTGCGCCCCAGCCGCAGCCGATTTCCAGCACCCGGTCGCCGGGTTTCACGCCTGCCATCGCCAGCGCGCGGCGCACCTTGGCGCGCTGGGCCTCAATCATGCTTTGCTCGGGCGTCTCGAACCAGGCCGACGAGTAGTTCATCGTGTCGTCGAGCCAGAGCTCGTAAAACGCGTTGCCCAAGTCGTAGTGGGCTTGGATGTTCTTGCGGCTGTTTGTTTTGGAGTTGCGGTTGAGCAGGTGGCGTGCGCGGTAGGCCAGGCGGCCGAGCCAGGAGCCGTAGACGATGTCTTCTATGTCGCGCCGGTTGGTGATCAAGAGGCGCAGCAGGGCGGTGAGGTCGGGCGTGTGCCAGTCGCGCGCGATGTAACTCTCGGCAAAGCCGATGTCACCCGACTTGAGTGCGGCGCCACAGACATTCCAGTTGTGCAGGCTCAGGCTGGCCGATGGTCCCTGGCCGTCGCCAAAGCGCTGGATGCTGCCATCGGGCAGTTGCAGCGTGAGGCTGCCGTGGCGCAGGCGCTGCAGCATTTGCAGCATGGTGCGGGCGGCGGCCGGCGCGTTGCGCGGCAGGGCGAAGCCGGCAGTGTGGCGGGAGGCGGCGGAGCTGGGGCTGGTCATGGGCATGTGGGCTTCTGAGTCAACGAAATATCAAGAACGGAAATCGGGGGCGGGGCTGCTGCTCGGCACATCGCCGGGCGTCACAAAAAGGGCGGGCGGCTCGGGCTGGCGAAAAAATGGCGCGCGTTTGATCCACAGGTGCAGCGCCTGCCAGTGGATGCGGGCGATCACGCCAAAGGTCATGGCCGGGTAGCGCCAGAGCGCGCGGCGCGTTGTCTGCGCGGTGAGTGGCTGCAGCACGCCGCTGACACTGGTGTTGATCAGCACGGCTTGCCCGGCAGCGTCGAAATAGTCGATGCGGGCCACGGTGCGTGCGGGCGTCTGGGCGTTGCACTCGGTGCGCATGAACACAAAGCGGTACTGGCCGCGCACCGGGCAAAACGGCGAGACATGAAACACCTTGGCCGCCGTGCACGGCACGCCGTATTGCGGCGCGTCCAGCAGGTAACAATGGCGCTCGCCAAAGGTGTTGTTGACCTCTGCCACCACCGCGCGCAGCGAGCCATCGGGGCGGTGGCAATACCAGAGGCTCACTGGCCGGAAGCTGTAGCCCAAGACGCGCGGGTAGGTGTGCAGCCAGATCTCGCCCTGGGCGTCGGTGATGTTGTGTTGCTGCAGCAAGCCGTCGATCCAGGCCAGGCAGTCGGTGCCGCCGGCGCCATGGTCGCGGTCGTGAAACGCCAGCGCGGCGCGCCGGTTGCGCGCCAGCGCGCCGTTGCCGTTGGCCTTGAGGCTGCGCAGCGGCAGCAGCAGAAAATAGGTGGCGTAGGCGAACGCATGGTGCTTGGGCCGGTGGCGTGTGTGGCGCACCTGGCCAAAGCCGATCTGGGCCACAGCGGGCACGGTCACGCAAACACCCCTGGCAGGGCGGCACGGCGCGCGGTGTTGGCGTCGGTGGCGGCGAACAGATGGTGTGTTTGCAGCAGGCTGCGCGCCGCCTGCAGGCCCGATTTCAGGCCGTCTTCGTGGAAGCCGTAGCCGGCCCAGGCGCCGGCAAACCAGCTGTGCTGCTGGCCCTGAATGCTGGGCAGGCGCTGCTGCGCCTGAATGGCAGCGAGATCAAACACCGGATGCGCGTAGTCGTATTCCCCGACCACCCGATCGGCTGCGATCGGCGTTTGCGGATTCAGCGAAACCACCACCGGCTGCTCCACCGGCAGCGGCTGCAGGCGGTTGAGCAGGTAGTGCAGACAGACCTGGGCCTGCTCCCGGTCGGCGCTGGGTGCGCGCTCGTAGTTCCACGCCGCCCAGGCGCGCCCACTTTGCGGCAGCACCGACACATCGGTGTGCAGCACCGCGCGGTTGGGCTGGTAACGGATGGCGCCCAGCACTTCGCGCTCGGTGGTGGTGGCGTCGGCCCCCAGGATGGTGAGGGCCTGGTCGCTGTGGCAGGCGAAGACGATGGCGTCGAAGCGTTCCACCTGGCCTTTCGTGACCACGCGCACGCCCTGCTCGTCGCGCAGCACCTGCTGCACCGGCGTGTTCAGGCGCTTGTCGGCAATGTTCGCGGTGATCTTCTCCACATATTGCCGCGCGCCGCCTGCCACCGTGTACCACTGCGGGCGATTCGTGATCTGGATCAGGCCGTGGTTATGGCAGAAGCGCACCATGGTGGCCACCGGGAAGGCCAGCATCTGGTCGGTCGGGCAGCTCCAGATGCAGCCCATCATGGGCAGGAAATACCAGTCGCGGAATTCCTCGGAGAAGCGCTGCTCGCGCAGGAAGTCGCCCAGCGGCTGCATCAGCGGGCTGTCGGGTCGCAGATCTGCTCCCTGCTGAGCCAGCCGGGTGGTGATGCGGTTGAAGCGCACGATGTCTTTGAGCATCCGCCAAAAGCGCGGGTTGACCAGGTTTTCGCGCTGGGCGAACACGGTGGAAAGATCGCAGCCACTCCATTCCAGCGCACGCCCACCGCGCCCGGCGCCGGGGGCTTTGACCGAAAACGACATGTCCGACTTGGCGATCACCACGCCGAGTTGCTCAAACAGCGCCAACAGGTTCGGATACGTGCGCTCGTTGAGCACCAGGAAGCCGGTGTCGACGCCGAAGGTGACAGGCTGGCCCAGCGCGTTGGGCAGGGTCATGTCGACCGTGTGGGTGTGGCCGCCGAAGTAGTCGCCTGCCTCAAACAGGCTGATATGGGCCAAGTCTTGCAGCGTGTGCGCAGCCGCCAGGCCCGAAATGCCCGAGCCGACGATGGCCACCCGGGGTCTGGGCGTGGTGCCGCCCACAGCAGGGAGGGTTGGGTCTGTGTACATGGCTCAGACCCGCCCTGGAAGACAAAACACTGCGAAGCGTCCCGGGGCGAAGGAGGGAGGGAGGGAGGAGGAGGAAAGCCGCCCCGGGATTGCAATCAGGCCCTGAAGGGCTCGAAGGCTTCGCAGTGAAAAACCGTTGCTGTCATGGAGGGCGGGAGACGAAAAATAGTTCCGTGAAGTGGCTTTCATGGGTTGCCCTCAAAGAATCAGAGAAGTGCGAGTGTTTCGTACGATTATGCACTCAATAGTCTGATTGTGACTGATCAGTCACTATTTGGCCGACAAGATTTTTTCAATCTCCCGGACGATGGCAGGGTGATCGGGCGCCATCGCGCTGGGGAAGCTCTTGACCACCTGCCCGTCGCGCGCGATCAGGTACTTGTGGAAGTTCCAGCCGGGGCGCTCACCGCTGCGCTGCGCGAGCTGCTGAAACAGCGGGTGTGCGCCCGGTCCCACCACCACTGTCTTGCTGAACATCGGAAATTTCACCCCGAAGGTGTTCTCGCAGAAATCGGCGATCGCCTGGTTGCTGCCCGGTTCCTGGCGTCCGAAATCGTTGGACGGGAAGCCGATCACCACCAAACCGCGCGCTTGGTAACGCCGGTACAAAGCCTCCAGGCCTGCGTACTGACCGGTGAAACCGCAGTAGCTCGCGGTGTTGACCACCAGCACCGCCCGTCCGGCGTACTGGCAGAGCGACTGCGGTTTTTCGTCTTGCAGGCGCAGAAAGTTGTGCTGCAGCAACGCCGGGCAGGCGTTGGCTGTGGGGCCGGTGGGGGGCTGGGCCTGAGCCGGCAACCACAGCGACAGGGCCACTGCGGCCAGGCTGCTGGAGAGAAGTTTGCGGCGTCCGACGAGCGGGGTTCGGGTCGGTGGCACTGGCTGGATCATGGGGCAAGCTCCATAATGAAATTGATGCATCGTGCAATCCATTGTCTATGACAAATCCAAGTCACACCATCGCGGACGTGGAGCGCGACACGGGTTTGTCCAAGGACACACTGCGGGTGTGGGAGCGGCGCTATGGTTTTCCTGACCCGGCGCGTGATGCCCTGGGCGAGCGCCGGTACGACGACGCCCAGGTGCTGCATCTGCGCCACCTGCGTCGCTTGCTGGATGCTGGTTTTCGAGCCGGCCAAGTCGTGCCCCTCCCGTTGTCCGAGTTGCTGGCGTTGCCGGTCAGCCACGACGATGCGCCGCCGACCGCCCAGTCGGCCCAAGCCTGCGCGTCGACCCAGCCAGCCGCGGGGCATGTCGGCGAGTGGATGGCGGTGTTGCAGCAGCACGACGCACGCGGCCTGCGCAGCACCATGGAGCAGTATCTGCTCTCCCACGGCCTGGGCCGGCTGGTGCGCGATGGCATCGCACCGATGAATGTGCAGGTCGGCCAGTCCTGGCTGGCTGGCAATTTGGCCATTTTTGAAGAGCATCTTTACGCCGAGGTGGTGCAGCAGGTGCTGCGCCAGGCGCTGAGCCAGCTCGCCGCCCGGCGGCCACCGCAACCGCCGCGCGTGCTGCTCACCACCGTGCCCGGCGAGCCGCACGGCCTGGGCCTGCTGATGGCAGAGTGCGAGATGGCGCTGGCCGGTTGCGACACCCTGGCGCTGGGGGTACAGACACCGCTGGCTGAAATCGTGGCGGCTGCGCGCGCCTGCAAGGCCGACGTGGTCGCGCTGGGATTCAGTGCGGTACTCAACCCACGCGAGGTGCGCGCTGCGCTGACCCAGCTGCGCGGCCAGCTCCCTGCCGAGCGCGCTTTGTGGAGCGGCGGTCTGTGCCCGACGCTCAAGACCAGCGGCCGCGGCAGCTTGAGGCTGCCGGGGCACCGCCACCTGCCGCGCCTGGACGACATCGCCATCGCCGTGGCGCACTGGCGCGCCAGCACTGAGCACCCCGCTGACCCCATGGCGCCGTCCTCATGAAGCCGCGTGGCAACGACCCGCTGCGCGGTGCCAGCGACTTCAAAGGCAACAAGGCCGCGCTGCCGAGCAAGCCTTGTGAAGTCTGCGGCCGCGCGATGAGCTGGCGCAAGGCCTGGGCGCGCAACTGGGAGCAGGTGAAATACTGCAGCGAGCGCTGTCGCGTACAAGCGCCCCGCAGCGCCAAAGCCGGGCCATAGAAGCCGCTGCGCTGGCGGGTCGCGGCTTGCGCTGCTCGCCACAAAGACAGGAGCTCGGGGGACCTGAGCAACAGGGATGCTCAGGTGGGCACCTGGCGCAGGCCCAACCGCCAGCCCCCACCCAGCCACACGGTGGCCAACCCCAGCACCAGGCCCCAGGCGCTGCCCGCGAGATGCGCCGCCTGCACCACCGACATCTCGTTGCCTGGGCTCCAAACGACCGGATGCGACCAGCCCTGCTCCAGCATCAGCTTGGACATAACCGCGAGCGCCAGCAGGCCGCCCCAGCGGCGCGCCTTGGGCACGGCCATGCGCTTGAACAACAGGTGAACCGCCAGCACCAAGGCGCCAGCGTGCAACACGCCCGAGAGCCCCACCGCGTAGCCGATTTGCGGCCACCAGAGCAGAGTGAGCGTGGTCAGGGGCCAAGCGAGCAGCCAGGCCAGGGTGCACAGGCGCGGCGGGTGGACGATCCAGGCCATCGCGGTCATCGCGCCCAGCGCCATCTGGTTGCCGATCAGGTGCGGCGTGTTCAGGTGCACCCAGGCGGTGGTCCACAGCGTCCAGGGCCGCGACTGCCAGTCCATCGCCTGCCATGTCAGCGCCCCCGTCAGGTCTTTGCTGGCCCACCACAGCAGCATGCTGGCCACGCCATGCAGCGCGCACAGCAGCAGCCAGTCCCGGGCCGACGGCTTCATGGCGGCGGGGGCGACCGGTCGGGTTCGGCGCCGAGCACCTGCAGCCACAGCGCTCGCACCGCTGCTGCCGCGTCTTGCACCAGCGTTTTATCGATCTGGGTCGGTGATTCATCCAGGCGGGCGCGGTGCTGCAATATGCGCAGCTCGCGGTAGGCCAGCGCGGCCGCCTCGCCCATCCCGGCGGGCAGCAGGCCGACCGACTCGGCGATTCGCAGAAGCTTGGTGTTGCCCAGGTTGGGCCGCAGCTCGGGGTGCTCGCGCGAGTGGGCCAGCACCAGGTACTGCACCGCAAATTCCACGTCAACCATGCCGCCTGCGCTGTGCTTTACATCGAACAATTCGCCGCGCACCGGCCGCGCGCTGCGAATCTTCTGCCGCATGGCCCGGATCTCGGCCGCCAGCGCGGCGTGATCGCGCTCGGCGGTAATGACCGATTCGCGCACCGCGTTGAAACGGTTGAACAGGTTCTGAGGGTCGGCCTCTGCGTCGGCTTGCGTGATGCCCGGAACAAAGCGCGAGCGTGTCATCGCCTGGTGCTCCCAGGTCCAGGCGGTGTTGGTGCCGCGCTGCAGCTGGTAGCGCTCGTAGGCAGCGAAGCTGGTGACCAGCAGGCCAGCGTTGCCGTTGGGGCGCAGGGCGGTGTCGATTTCGTAGAGGTCGCCCTCGCCGGTTTTCACCGTGAGCCAGTTGATCAGCTTGCGCACGAAGATGGCATAAATTTCGCTGGCGTTCTCGTCATCGTCTTCGTAGACAAACACGATGTCCAGATCGCTGCCGTAGCCCAGTTCTTTGCCACCCAGTTTGCCGTAGGCAATGATCGCGATGCGTGGCGCGGTGCGGTGACGCTGCTTCATGCGCGCCCAACACCAG
The DNA here is from genome assembly GCA_038249735.1 of Burkholderiales bacterium. Classification (GTDB taxonomy): domain Bacteria; phylum Pseudomonadota; class Gammaproteobacteria; order Burkholderiales; family Burkholderiaceae_C; genus Hydrogenophaga. The sequence goes on along the minus strand of JBBSDB010000046.1, from coordinate 5,246 downwards.
CGCGCCGCTACGCGCAGTACCGCGTCGGCCAGTGCGCTCAGGTCGTCGGCCACCTCTTCCACGGTGAGCTGGCGTTCGAGATCGCGCGCCAGGGTGCGGAACACCTCAGCGTGGTGGGCGCGGCGCAGCAGGTTGAGCAGCTCTTCTTCATCGTCTTCGCCAGTCGACTGCACAGCCGCCAGCCGCGCCGCGAGTTCTTCTTCGAATTGCTTGGCACTGAAGCGTTCTTTCAGCATCTGCGGGCTCGCCAGCTCGTCGATCACGCCCGGGTGCTTGAGCAAATAGCGCGCTGGCCAGCGCGCCGCGCCGAGCAGGCGCAGCAGCCGCTCGTGCACCGCCGGGCGCTCCTGCAGCAAGGCCAGGTAGCTCTCGCGGCGAAACAGCGGCTCGATCCAGTCGGCCATGCGCAGGCAGGCGGCCTCGCTCACCCGGCCTTCATCGAGCCAGGCGCCGGTGCGCTCAATCAGCCGCACCAGGCGCACCCGCGCATCTTCGCGCAGGGCCAGGAAGCGCGGCTGCTCGATCCACTGGCCAATGCGCTCGGCCAGTGCCGGTGACAGCTGGGGCAGCACGCTGCCGAGATCGTCCATCGCGCTGCGCCCGTTGGCACAGCCTTTGCCCTTGCACTGTGCGGCGCCGGCGCCACCGAGCAGGGTGTCGAACTCCTGTGCCACGGTTTCTCGGTGGGCGTCGAGCGTGTGCAGGAACTCGCACAGGTTGGCGCAGCCCATGCTGGCGGCCAGCCAGTCCAGGTCGTCGTCGCGGGTGGGCAGGGTGTGCGTTTGCTGGTCGTCGAGGTACTGGACGCGGTGTTCCACCCGGCGCAGAAACACATAGGCCTCGCCCAGCGCGTCGGCGGTGTCCTGCGGCATGAGCTGCGCGCGCGCCAGGCGCTTCAGTGCGTCCAATGTGGGCCGTCTGCGCAGCTCGGGGAACTGGCCGCCGCGCACCACCTGGAGCAGCTGCACGGTGAACTCGATCTCGCGGATGCCGCCGCGCGAGAGCTTCACATCGTTGGCGCGGCCGGGATGGCCGGCGGCGCGCTTGGCCGCGTGTTCGCGGATCTGGCGGTGCAGGCTGCGCAGCGCGTCGAACACGCTGTAGTCGAGGTACTTGCGAAACACGAACGGCAGCACCAGGGAGCGCAGCGCTGAAGCGCTGCCGTCGCGCACGCAGGCGCTGGGTGCGATCACCCGGCTTTTGAGCCAGGCAAAGCGTTCCCACTCGCGGCCCTGGACCAAGAAGTAGTCTTCCAGCGCGCTGGTGGAGACCGCGCTCGTCCCGGAGTTGCCGTAGGGCCGCAGCGCCAGGTCGACCCGAAACCCCTGGCCGTGCTCGGTGACCTCAACGACCGTGTTGTAGATGTGTTTGACCGCCTTGCCGAAGTACTCGTGGTTGCTGATCCGGTTGCGGCCGTGTGCGTTACCGGTGGTCTCACCGTCTTCGTCGTAGACGTAGATCAGGTCGATGTCGCTCGACACATTGAGCTCGCGCGCGCCGAGCTTGCCCATGCCAATCACCCAGAGCTGCGCGCGCGCGGGCGGCGGTGCATCGGCTGCGGGTGGCTCGTCACCAAGCGCCAGCGGGGCACCGTGCAGCGCGTCGAGCTCGTCGAAGGCAAGGCGACAGGCGACATCGAGCGCCAGCTCGGCCAGCTCGGTCATGCTGCGGGTCACCACGCCCAGGCTCTGGCCCTGTTCGCAGTCGAGCACCGCGAGCCGCTCCAGCGTGAGCTGGCGCAGCACGCGCAGCGCAGCGGGCATGGACAGGCCGCTGGCAAGCAGTGCATCGAGACCCGCTTGCAACGTTTCGCGCACCGGTGCGCCGGGGGGCAGCAGGTGCATCTCGGCGGCGTGGCGGCGGCGTACCCGCTGCACGAAGCGCGAGTGATCGGCCGCTGCCGGGGGCTTCACGTTTGTTGACAAAGTGCTGTCTGGGGTTGCGGAACCTGGGGCAGGGCTGGCCGTCATAATTTGTGTTTGATATGCACACCAGCCCCGCGCCGATCGCCTCCTTCCCGCGAGGTCTCAAGACACTGTCGATCGTGACGCGCATCCTGTTGTGGCTGGTGCTGGCGGCCTGGAGCCTGTTTGCGCTGAGCTGGGCGGCGCTTCAACTTTGGATTGTGCCGGGGATCGGCGCCTTGCGCCCGGACCTGGAGCGCTGGGCCAGCCAGGCCGTGGGGGTACCGGTCACGGTAGGTGAAATCGTGGCGCTGCCGCGCGCCGCTGGTGCCCGCGGCCTGCCGGCGTTGCTCCCTTCTTTCATCCCAGCTTTCGAGCTGCGCGATGTGCGCCTGTACGATGCGCAGGGCCGGGCTGCGCTGCAGTTGCCGCTCGTGCGAACGTCGGTGTCGGTGGGTTCCCTGTGGCGCCTGAGTGTTGAGCAGCTGGTGATCGAACGCCCGGTGCTCGATGTGCGCCGCACCGCCGCTGGCCGCATCGAGGTGGCCGGGCTCGACATGTCGGCCAATGACTCGGGTGACGGCGGCGCGGCCGAGTGGTTCTTCGACCAACCCGAGTTTGTGATCCAGGGCGGCGAGGTGCGCTGGACCGACGAGTTGCGACAGCAGCCAGTGCTGGCCTTGCGCGCGCTGGATCTGGTGGTGCGCAACACCGGGCGCAGCCACAAACTGCGGCTGGACGCCACGCCGCCGCCCGAATGGGGCGAGCGCTTCAGCCTGCGCGGCGACGCGCGCGAGCCGCTGCTGCTGCGCCTGGGTGGCCCGTCAGCGGTGCGCGGCCAGCCCTGGCTGCGTTGGGACGGCGAGCTGTATGCCGATTTCCCCAAGGTCGATGTGACGCGGCTGCGCGCTTACCTGGATCTTTCCCGCTGGGGCGTGGTGGTGCAGTCGGGCGCGGGCTCCCTGCGAGCCTGGGCCGAGCTGGCGCGCGGCGAAATCACCGGCGTGACCGCCGACCTCGATCTGCAGGCGCTCGCTGCGCAGCTGGGGCCTGAGCTGCCGCCGCTTCGGTTGGAGACGGTCAGCGGGCGGCTTGATGCGAAGTGGAGCGACGACAGCCTCAAGCTCAGCGGCGACGCGCTGCAATTTCGCACCCTGGAAGGCGAGGCCTGGCCTGGCGGGCAACTGCGCTTCACCCAACGCGCCGGCGGGCCCAACCAAGCGCCCACATTGGCGTTTACCGCAGACCGGCTCGACCTCGGCGCGCTCAGCGCGCTGGCCACCCGCCTACCGCTGCCCGGCACCACCCGTGAGCTGCTCGCCAGCCTGCAACCGGCCGGCCAGGCCGGCGATCTCAGCATCGATTGGCAAGGCCAGTCCGGTGCCGCCACGTCCGCCAGCGGTGGCATCGACTGGTCGCAAGGGCGCTACCGCGCCAAGGGCCGCGTGACGGGCCTGTCGCTGGCCAGCCAGCCGCACGAAAAACCGTCCAGCGCCACCACAGGCCTGTTCCCCGGGCGCCCCGGTATCGCCGGTGCCACGCTGGACTTCGACCTCACCGAGCAGGGCGGCAGCGCCCGGCTCGGCGTGGCGCAAGGCGCTCTGGAGCTGCCGGGCGTGTTTGAAGACCCGCTGCTGCCGCTGGACAGCCTGGAGGCCAACGCCAGCTGGCGCGTGCAGGGTCAGCGCATCGAGGTGGCGCTGGACCGGTTGCGCTTGTCCAACGCCGATCTTGAGGGCAGCGGGCAGTTGCGCTGGCACACCAGCGATGCGGCCAAGAGTCTTTCGGGTTCCCGCTTCCCGGGCGTGCTCGACCTGAGCGCCACGCTGACCCGCGCCCGCGCCGAGCAGGTGCACCGCTACCTGCCGTTGTCGGTTGGCCCGCAGGCGCGGCGCTATGTGCGCGAGGCGGTGCAGGGCGGGCAGGCGAGACAGGTCAGTTTCCGCGTCAACGGCGACCTGTGGGAGATGCCGTTCAACGCGCCGGGCGCCACCGGCGAGTTCCGCATCGCCGCGCAGCTGGAGGGCTTGGAATTTGCGTATGCGCCGAGCTACCTGCAGACCGAGGGCGACACCCCCTGGCCGGCGCTGCGGGACGTGCGCGGCGAGCTGGTGCTGGATCGCACCTCGCTCAAGCTGAGCGGTGTGGAGGGCGGCCTGCGTGGCGCGCCCAACCTGCGTCTCAGCGAAGCCAGTATCGACCTTGGCGATCTGGCGCAATCGACCACGGTGATGGTGACCGCGCGCGCCCAGGGTCCGGCTGACGAGGTGCTGGGTTTTGTGCGCAACAGCCCGGTGAATTTCTTCACCGGAAAGGCCTTGGAGCGCGCGCGCATCAGTGGCAATGCGGGCGTGCAATTCGGGCTTCAGTTGCCGCTGGAAGGCCTGGGCGCCACGCGGGTGACTGGCAGCGTGACGCTGGCGGGCAACGATGTGCGCATCAGCCCCGAGGCGCCGCTGCTGGCGCGCGCCAGCGGCCTCCTTCGGTTCAGCGAGCAGGGTTTTGGGATCGAGGATGCGCAGGCCCAGCTGTACGGTGGGTCGGTCCGCTTCTCTGGCGGCATGCGCCCCCCGCCGGGCGGTGGGCCACCGCGCATCGCGTTCCAGGGCCAGGGCACGGCCAGCGCCGAGGGCCTGGCGCAGGCCGGGCTGGGTTTTGTCTCGCGCCTGTTCGGGCAGGCCAGCGGCAGCGCGCCCTACAGCGCCCAGCTCGCTTTCCGAGGCGGCGTGCCCGAGTTGCAGGTGACCAGCAGCTTGCAGGGCATGGCGATTCGGCTGCCCGCGCCGCTGGGCAAGAGTGCCGAGGCCAGCTTGCCGCTGCGCTTTGAGAGCGCGGTGTTGACCGAGGCCGACGGCGTGGCGCGCACCGATCGGCTGCGGGTGCAGATCGGCCCCGCCACGCTGCCGCTGGTGGATTTGCAGTACGAGCGCGACGTGGCCGGGGCCGAGGCGCGCGTGCTGCGCGGCAGCATCGCGGTCGGGCTGGATGCCGCCGAGTCTGCGCCGTTGCCGGCGTCCGGTGTGCTGGCCAACATCCGGTTCGGCCAGATCGATGTCGATGTCTGGCAGCGGGCTTTTGAGGTGGCTCAGGCTCTGCCGGGCAACGCGGCAACACCGCCAGGCGAAGCTCCCCCGCAGCTTGGCTACCTGCCCACCACCCTGGCGGTACGCGCCGAGCAGCTCAAGGTGGCAGGCCGCACCTTCAACGGCGTGGTGCTCGGCGGTTCGCGCGAGGGCACGCTGTGGCGCGCCAATGTCGACGCTTTCGAGCTCAACGGCTACGGCGAGTGGCGTCCGCCTGGGGCCAGCGGTGCCGGCAGCGTGTACGCGCGGCTGGCCCGCT
>JBBSDB010000045.1:0-16532 GCA_038249735.1 Burkholderiales bacterium | reverse complement strand
GGCGCTGGCAACTACTTCATCAAGTCGGCTTTTGCCTTGCTGGGCCACATGCGCGGCGGTCTGGCCAAGGCGGCGGTGTTGTCGTCGGCCGCCACCGGCCTCATCTCCGGCTCGTCCATCGCCAACGTGGTGACCACCGGCACCTTCACCATCCCGTTGATGAAGCGCGTCGGTTACCGAGGTGATCAGGCGGGTGCGGTCGAGGTATCGAGTTCGGTCAACGGCCAGCTCATGCCGCCGGTGATGGGCGCGGCCGCCTTCCTGATGGTGGAGTACGTGGGCATTCCCTATGTCGAGGTGATGAAGCATGCGTTTTTGCCGGCCATCATTTCCTACATTGCGCTTTTCTACATCGTGCACCTGGAGGCGCTCAAGGCTGGCATGCAAGGTCTGCCGCGGCGCTCGCAGTCGACTGGCGCTCAACGCCTGATGTCGTTTGCGATGACGGTGACTGGCTTCATCGTGCTGGCTGGCATCACCTACACCGTGATCACGTTTGCCAAGAACAGCCTGGGCGAGGCGGCGATTCCGGTGATCGGTCTGCTGCTGCTCGGGGCTTATGTGGGGCTGCTGTGGATCGGTTCGCGCCAGCCGGTGCTGGAACTGGACGACCCCAACGCGCCCGTGTTTGAATTGCCCGAGACCAAGCCCACGGTGCGCTCTGGTTTGCATTACCTGCTGGCGGTGGTGGTGCTGGTCTGGTGCCTGATGGTTGAGCAACTGTCGCCCGCGCTCTCGGCTTTCTGGGCCACCATGTTCATGGTGTTCATCATCCTGACGCAAAAGCCGATTCTGGGCGTGATGCGGGGCGCTTCCAACATCGGTGCCGACATCAAGGCGGGTGTGAGCGACTTGATCGACGGCCTGGAAACCGGCGCGCGCAACATGATCGGCATTGGTGTGGCCACGGCCGCGGCCGGCATCATCGTCGGTACTGTGTCGCTGACCGGTGTGGGCCTGGTCATGACCGAGCTGGTGGAACTCCTCTCGGGTGGCAACCTCATGCTGATGCTGCTGCTTGTAGCCGTCATCAGCCTGATCTTGGGCATGGGCCTGCCAACCACCGCCAACTACATCGTGGTCTCCACCCTGATGGCGCCGGTGGTGGTGGAGCTGGGCGCGCAGAGCGGGCTCATCGTGCCGCTGATCGCGGTGCATTTGTTCGTGTTCTATTTCGGACTCATGGCCGACGTGACGCCACCGGTGGGGCTGGCCTCGTTCGCGGCGGCTGCCATCGCAAAGCACGACCCGATCCAGACCGGCGTCACCGCGTTCTTCTACAGCATGCGCACCGCCATCCTGCCGTTCCTGTTCATCTTCAACACCCAGTTGCTGTTGATCGGGCTCGACGGACCGCTGCACCTGATCATGACCGTGGGAACGGCGGTGATAGCGATGCTGGTGTTTGCGGCGGCCACGCAAGGCTTTTTCATCGTTCGCAGTCGCTGGTACGAGAGCCTGGCGCTGCTGCTGGTCTGCTTCACCCTGTTCCGCCCTGGGTTCTGGATGGACATGGTCCAACCGCCGTTCGATGAGGTGAAGGGTGAGCGCATGAGCCAGCTTGTCGCCGAATCGCCAGCCAACAGCAGCAAACGTGTTTGGATCGAAGGTTTGAACTTGAACGGCGATGAGGTCAAGAAGGGTGTGCTGATTCCGCTCGGTGAGCCCGGCGACGTCAAAGCCCGGCTGGCCACCTCAGGTCTGACCGTGATGGCCGATGGCGACAACCTGATGGTGGTGGCGGTGAAATTCGGCAGCAAGGCCGACAAGCTCGGCATCGAGCAGAGCTTTCGCATCACCTCGATGGAAGTGCCGGCAGACCGTCCTGCCAAAGAGTGGTTTTACATTCCAGCGCTGGTGCTGCTGGGTCTGGTCATCGTGATCCAGCGTGCCCGCGGCCGACGCGAAGTCGCTGCGGCCTGAGCGCATGGCGACCCGCATTGCCCTGATCCACGCACTCGCGCATTCGGTCGCGCCCATCAACGCCGTGATGACCCGAGAATGGCCTGAGGCCCAGCGCATGAACCTGCTGGACGACAGCCTGTCCGCCGACTTCGCTCGCAGCAATGCGGGGCTCGATGCTGCCATGCACCAGCGCTTCGAGACCCTTGCGACCTACGCCGAACGCACCGGTGCGCACGCGATTCTGTTCACCTGCTCGGCGTTTGGCCCCTGCATCGACGCCGTGGCCGCGCGCCGCTCGCAGATGCTGGTGCTCAAGCCCAGCGAAGCCATGATCGCCGAGGCGGTGGCAGCGGTGCAGGGTGGCGGACGCATCGGCCTGGTGGCTTCGTTCGCGCCCACGCTGCAGTCCATGCCTGCTGAATTTCCCGAGGGCACCGACCTGCGCACCGGGCTGGCGGAAGGCGCTATGGAAGCGTTGAACGTCGGCGAGGGAGCGGCGCACGACGAGCGGGTGGTGGAGGCGGCCCGGCGCTTGAAGGCGCAAGGCTGTGACGTGATCGCGCTGGCACAGTTCAGCATGGCGCGGGCGCGCTCTGCGGTTGCGCAGGCGCTGGGGCTGCCAGTGTTCACCACGCCGGACAGCGCGGTGCGCCTGTTGCGCCATCGCCTGGGCGTCTGACAGCCAGCAGCCGCTACAATTGAAGGTTGCCGTCTGGCGAGCTTTGAATGCTGGGGTGCCCCGCGTACCCGGCCTCAGATTCGACAGATTGGGACGCGCGGGTGGCGAAATTGGTAGACGCACCAGGTTTAGGTCCTGACGCCAGCAATGGTGTGGGGGTTCGAGTCCCCCCCCGCGCACCACAGCAAGCAAGACACATGTTCCTTTTGCGTTGGCCGCAGGCGCTGGCCGACGCTTCCATTTCTTGGAGATAGCCATGACCGTGACCGTTGAAACCCTGGACAAACTTGAGCGCAAGATCACGCTGAGCTTGCCGGCTGATGCAATCCAGAACGAGGTGACCCGCCGTCTCAAAGACGTGGCCCGAAAGGTCAAGATGGACGGTTTTCGCCCCGGCAAGGTGCCGCTGAATGTGGTCGCGCAGCAGTACGGTTATTCGGTGCATTACGAGGTGATGAACGACAAGGTCGGCGAGGCCTTTGCCAGTGCCGCCAGTGAAGCCAAACTGCGCGTGGCCGGCCAGCCCAAGATCACCGAAAAAGAAGGCGCGCCCGAAGGCCAGATCACGTTTGACGCGGTGTTTGAGGTGTATCCCGAAGTCAAGATCGGGGACCTGAGCTCAGCCGAGGTTGAGAAGGTGTCTACCGAGGTCAGCGACGCGGCGATCTCTCGCACACTCGACATCCTTCGCAAGCAGCGCCGCACCTTCGCGCAGCGCGCCCAGGAACAGGCTGCTGCCGACAGCGACCGCGTCACCATCGACTTCGCTGGCAAGATCGACGGCGAGCCGTTCGACGGCGGCAAGGCCGAGGCCTTCCAGTTCATCGTGGGCGATGGCCAGATGCTGAAAGAGTTCGAAGACGCGGTGCGCGGCATGAAGTCGGGCGAGTCCAAGACCTTCCCGTTGCCTTTCCCCGAGGACTACCACGGCAAGGATGTGGCTGGCAAAACGGCTGACTTTCTGGTGACCGTCAACAAGATCGAAGCGGCCCATCTGCCCGAGATCGACGAAGCCCTGGCCAAATCGCTGGGCATCGCCGAAGGCACGGTCGAAGGCCTGCGTGCGGACATCCAGAAAAACCTGCAGCGCGAGGTGAAGTTCCGCGTGCTGGCGCGCAACAAGCAGGCCGCGATGGACGCGCTGGCCGCCAAGGCCGAACTGGATCTGCCCAAAGCGGCGGTGCAGGCCGAGCTGGAGCGCCTGGTCGAAGGCGCCCGCGCCGACCTCAAACAGCGCGGTGTGAAGGATGCCGAAAAGGCGCCGATTCCCGACGATCTCTTCCGCCCTCAGGCCGAACGCCGCGTGCGCCTGGGTTTGGTGGTGGCAGAGCTGGTGCGCGCGCAGCAACTGCAGGCAAAACCCGAGCAGATCAAGGCCCATATTGAAGAGCTCTCCGCGTCCTACGAAAAGCCGTCCGACGTGGTGCGCTGGTATACCAGTGACAACCGCCGCATGGCGGAGGTGGAGGCGATCGTGATCGAAAACAACGTGGCCGACTACGTTCTGGCGCAGGCCAAGGTCACCGAGAAAGCGGTCGAGTTTGACGAACTCATGGGCCAAGCCTGATCGCGGCGGGTCGCGCCGGGTCGTGGGGGCGGAGCGATCCGCCCTTTTTTTCGTGCATGTCGCTTGCCTTTGGCAGGCGACATGCCATATGAATCGGGAAGTTATGTCCGCAACGGCCTGCTGGCCTTCGCAGGATGGTTACAGTAGTCAGCGGGGCAATGCCCCACAGGCATCACACACGGAGAATCACATGAGCGGTATGGATATTCAAGGCCTGGGCATGGTGCCCATGGTGATCGAGCAATCGGGTCGCGGCGAGCGCGCCTACGACATCTATTCGCGTTTGCTCAAGGAGCGCGTGATATTTCTGGTGGGTGAAGTCAACGACCATTCCGCCAACCTTCTCGTGGCGCAGCTGCTCTTTCTCGAAAGCGAGAACCCCGACAAGGACATTTCCTTCTACATCAATTCCCCTGGCGGCTCGGTCACGGCGGGCATGGCGATCTTTGACACGATGAACTTCATCAAGCCCGATGTGTCGACGCTGTGCGTCGGCTTCGCCGCCAGCATGGGCGCGTTCCTGCTGGCCGCCGGCACCAAGGGAAAGCGTTTTTCGCTGCCCAACTCCAAAATCATGATCCACCAGCCCTCTGGCGGCAGTCGCGGCCAGGCGACCGAGATCGAGATTCAGGCGCGCGAGATCCTGAAGACACGGGAACAGCTCAACAAGATCCTCGCTGACCGCACCGGGCAGCCGCTGGAACGCATCGCACGCGACACCGAGCGCGACTACTACATGACCGCTGCCGAATCGGCCGAATACGGCCTGATTGACAAGGTGATCGACAAGCGGCCCTCGACCGCCTGAGCGTTTGTTTTGCACAGAAAGTCACTTTGATCCCTCAAAACGCGCTGAATTTGCTCAATTCCAGCGCTTTTCCTGGTTTTGGACGGAAACCCGTGTGCACTATCATCGAAACCACAGCAGCACCGCGTTACAACTGAAGCACCGAATCCATGGCCGATAAGAAAGCCGCCGCTGGCGAAAAAGCACTCTATTGTTCCTTCTGTGGCAAAAGCCAGCACGAGGTCAAGAAGCTGATCGCCGGTCCCTCGGTATTCATCTGTGACGAATGCATTGAACTCTGCAACGACATCATCCGAGACGAGTTGCCCGGGCTGGAGACCGTCAAGCCCTCGGGTGACCAGCTGCCGACGCCCGCAGAGATCAAGGGCAATCTCGACAACTATGTGATCGGGCAGGAAACCGCCAAGCGTGCCCTGGCAGTGGCGGTTTACAACCACTACAAGCGGCTGCGCCACAAGCAGACTTCGCGCAAGGACGAGGTGGAACTGGCCAAGAGCAACATCTTGCTGCTCGGTCCCACTGGTTCGGGCAAGACCCTGCTCGCGCAGACCATGGCCCGCATGCTCAATGTGCCGTTCGTGATGGCCGATGCCACCACGCTGACCGAAGCCGGCTACGTGGGCGAAGACGTGGAGAACATCGTCTCCAAGCTGCTGCAAAGCTGCAACTACGACGTGGAGCGTGCGCAACAAGGCATCGTCTACATCGACGAGATCGACAAGATCACCCGCAAGTCTGACAACCCGTCGATCACCCGCGATGTGTCGGGCGAAGGCGTGCAGCAAGCGCTGCTTATGCTGATTGACGGCACGATGGCCAGCGTGCCGCCGCAGGGCGGGCGCAAGCACCCGAACCAAGACTTCTTGCAGGTTGACACCACCAACATCCTGTTCATCTGTGGTGGCGCGTTTGCGGGCCTTGAGAAGATCATCGAGAACCGCACCGAGGCGTCGGGTATGGGATTTGGCGCGGTGGTCAAGAGCAAGAAGCAGCGCAGCCTGACCGATGCATTCAAGGAAATCGAGCCGGAAGACCTGATCAAGTTCGGGCTGATTCCGGAGCTCGTGGGGCGCGTCCCGGTGATCGCTGCCTTGACCGAGCTTAGCGAAGACGCTTTGGTGGAGATCCTGACCGAGCCCAAGAACGCCGTGGTCAAGCAGTTTTCGCGTCTGCTTTCCATGGAAGGCGCCGAGCTTGAGGTGCGTCCGGCAGCACTGAAAGCGATTGCTCGCAAGGCGTTGGCGCGCAAGACTGGCGCGCGAGGGCTGCGTTCGATCCTGGAAAACGCGCTGATCGATACCATGTTTGATCTGCCGAGTTTGAACAACGTGGAAAAAGTGGTGGTGGACGAGTCCACCATCGACGAGAACAAGCCGCCTTTGTTGGTCTACCGCGAGTCGGCCAAGCAGGCCTGAAGCCAGCCAGGGGCGCGTCAGTGCGCGCTGCCATCCTGGCCGATCACGACGATGCGTCCGGTTGATTTCGCCCGCATCAGCCCCATTTGCTCATTTTGTTGAGGTTGAGAAATGTCCGGACAAACGCCCCTGCCGAGCACCCCCGTCGATCTTCCGCTGCTGCCGCTTCGCGACGTGGTGGTGTTCCCACACATGGTGATACCGCTGTTCGTGGGCCGCCCCAAAAGCATCAAGGCCTTGGAGTCGGCGATGGAGGCCGAGCGCCGCATCATGCTGGTTGCCCAGAAGGCGGCAGCCAAGGACGAGCCGTCAACCGACGACATGTTCGAGATGGGTTGTGTCGCCACCATCCTGCAAATGCTCAAGCTGCCCGATGGCACGGTCAAGGTGCTGGTGGAGGGTGTGCAGCGCGCCAAGGTCTTGTCCATCACCGAGGGCGAGAGCCATTTTGTGGCCACTGTCGCGCCGGTCGACCCGGCGGTCGAGCGGGCCGATCTGGCGTCTACCGAGATCGAAGCGCTGCGCCGTGCGGTGATGCAGCAGTTTGATCAGTACGTGAAGCTCAACAAGAAGATCCCTTCGGAAATTCTCACCTCGATCTCCAGCATCGACGACCCAGGTCGCCTGGCCGACACCATCGCTGCCCACCTGCCGCTCAAGCTCGAATCCAAGCAAGTGGTGCTCGATCTCGACCCGGTCAACAAGCGGCTGGAGAACCTGTTTGAGCAGCTGGAGCGAGAGGTTGACATCCTCAACGTCGACAAGAAGATCCGTGGCCGCGTCAAGCGGCAGATGGAAAAAAACCAGCGCGATTTCTATTTGAATGAGCAGGTCAAGGCGATTCAGAAAGAACTGGGCGAAGGCGAGGAGGGCGCGGACATCGATGAGATCGAGAAAAAGATCAAGGCCGCCCGCATGCCTGTCGAGGCGCGCAAGAAGGCCGAGGCCGAGTTCAAGAAGCTCAAGCTGATGTCGCCCATGTCGGCTGAGGCCACGGTGGTTCGCAACTACATCGACGCACTGGTTGCTCTGCCATGGAGCAAGAAGACCAAGATCAAACACGACCTGACCTACGCAGAAACCGTGCTCAATGAAGACCATTACGGTCTTGAGAAGGTCAAGGATCGCATCCTCGAGTACCTCGCGGTTCAGCAGCGCGTCGACAAGGTCAAGGCACCCATTCTTTGTCTGGTGGGGCCGCCCGGCGTGGGCAAGACCTCGCTTGGGCAGTCGGTGGCCAAGGCCACGGGACGCAAGTACGTGCGGATGGCGCTGGGTGGCATGCGAGACGAGGCCGAGATCCGTGGCCACCGCCGCACCTACATTGGTGCGATGCCCGGCAAGGTGCTGCAAAGCCTGTCCAAGATCGGCACCCGCAACCCGTTGTTCCTGCTCGACGAGATCGACAAGCTCGGCACCGACTTCCGCGGCGATCCGTCCAGCGCCTTGCTGGAAGTGCTCGACCCCGAGCAGAACCACACGTTTGGCGATCATTACGTCGAGGTGGACTTCGATCTGTCCGACGTGATGTTCATTGCCACGTCAAACTCGATGAACATTCCGCCGGCTTTGCTTGACCGGATGGAAGTGATTCGGCTGTCGGGCTACACCGAAGATGAGAAAACCAACATCGCGATTCGCTACCTGCTGCCCAAGCAATTGAAGAACAACGGCATCAAGGACGGCGAACTGGAGGTCAAGGAGTCTGCGGTGCGCGACATCGTGCGCTACCACACGCGCGAGGCCGGAGTGCGTTCGCTGGAGCGCGAGCTCTCCAAGATTTGCCGCAAGGTGGTCAAGGGCCTGCTGCTCAAGAAATACACGCCCACAGTCGTGGTCGACGAAGACAACCTGAGCGAATTTCTGGGCGTGCGCAAGTACACCTATGGCCGTGCCGAAGCGCAGAACCAGGTGGGGCAGGTGGTGGGCCTGGCCTGGACCGAGGTGGGCGGCGATTTGCTGACCATTGAGGTGGCGATCATGCCGGGCAAGGGCGTGATCACCCGCACCGGCTCGCTCGGCGATGTGATGAAAGAGTCGGTTGAGGCTGCACGCACCGTGGTGCGCAGCCGGGCCCGGTCGCTGGGGATCAAGGACGAGCAGTTTGACAAGCGCGACATCCACATCCACGTGCCCGATGGCGCGACCCCGAAGGACGGCCCGAGCGCAGGAGCGGCCATGACCACCGCACTCGTGTCCGCCTTGACCGGCATCCCGGTGCGCGCTGACGTGGCGATGACGGGCGAGATCACCTTGCGCGGCGAAGTCACCGGCATCGGCGGCCTGAAGGAGAAACTGCTGGCCGCGCTGCGCGGTGGCATCAAGACGGTGATCATTCCGGAGGAGAACGTCAAAGACTTGTCCGAGATCCCCGACAACGTGAAGCAAGGGCTTGAGATCGTGCCGGTGAAATGGATCGACAAGGTGCTCGCGATTGCACTGGAACGTCAGCCTGTGCCCCTGACCGAGGAAGAAGTGGCTGCGCAGGTGGCGGCTGCCGCCGCAGTGAGCACGCCGGCGCGAGTCGCCGACACGGTGAAGCACTGAGCCCAAAATTTTTGCCGCTCTTAAAGGGCGTGATTTTTTGGGCTATAATTTTGGTCTTCGACGATCACACCAAGACGTCGAATTAACGCGGGAATAGCTCAGTTGGTAGAGCGCAACCTTGCCAAGGTTGAGGTCGCGAGTTCGAGTCTCGTTTCCCGCTCCAGTTTGAAAAAAAGGGAAGCACAGCTTCCCTTTTTTGTCGGTAAGTCGGCAGTGGGTCAACCGCCCCTGCCTGTGGCGCGATAGCAAAGCGGTTATGCAACGGATTGCAAATCCGTCTAGCCCGGTTCGACTCCGGGTCGCGCCTCCAGTCTCTCGATGCCCCGCCCTGTGCGGGGCATTTGCATTCAGCAAGGCCGAGTTGGGGCACCGCTTGACCTGCCACAATCTGCTTGTGCCTCGATGGTGAAATTGGTAGACACAGCGGACTTAAAATCCGCCGCTCACCCGCAAGGGGGCGTGCCGGTTCGACCCCGGCTCGAGGCACCAGCACACACTAGGCAATTCTTGCCTCAAACGGTACAGTGACTTTCATGACCCGATACAACGCGCCCTTCGAAATCCATCTTCATGGCGACGTGCCGCTGCGTGACGATGTGGTGTTCGCCCAGATCCAGGATGCGCTCAAGCCGTTGTGGCAATACGCCGGTGCGCGGTCGCTGGCAGCTGCTGCAGAGAGCGCCTACGAAGACGAGCCGGGCATCCGTTTCGACGCTGATGGCCACATGCTTAACATCTGCTGGACGGTGCCAGGCGGCGATGATTTCCGCCAGGTGATGGAAGAGACTTGCATGGGCCTGAACGACCTCGCGTCTGTGGGTGCGCCGCTGGAGGTCTCGTTTTACGACACCGAGTACGATGAGGACGAGGCGCCAGAGTCGGGTGAGGATGCTGAGGCCCGAGACGACTTCATGATGTGTTTTGTGGGTCCGACGCCGGCCGCGATCCTGCAGGTGCAGCGCGACTTGCTGGTGCAAGACGTTGTGCACATCATGGAGCGCCATTTTGACGCCGCAGAGCTCAGTGGCGTGGTTGGCGCGATCGACCAGTTGTTTACCCAGCGCTTCGACGCGCTGGTGAGCTCCATGCACCTGGGCAAGCCGCCGCGTGGTCACGGCGGTTCCTCCGGCCACGGCGGTGGACGCAAGCCGCGCCATCTGCACTGAAACCCCGTCTCGACCACAGTGGTATCACAGCGCGCTAGACTGCGCGCGAGCCGGCGATGCACGCCGGTCCGGAGAGACCATGGCGATGTTCAGCACCGAAGCCCTTAACCCCGGCGTGCGTAAGCGCGAGGTGTTTGGTTGGGCCATGTACGACTTCGCCAACTCGGGCTACACCACGGTGGTGCTCACGGCGGTGTTCGCCGCCTATTTTGTGGGTTCGGTGGCAGATGGGGCGCCATGGGCCACTTTTGCCTGGACGCTGGCGCTCGGTGTGTCGAATGCGCTGGTCATGCTCACCATGCCCGCGCTGGGCGCCTGGGCCGATCGGCACGGGGCCAAGAAGCGCTTGCTGGTGTTCAGCACGTTGGGGTGCGTGCTTGCCACGGCCGCCCTCGCCTGGGTGCAGCCGGGGGCGTTGGTGTTGGCCATGGTTCTGATCGTGATCTCCAACATGTGCTTTGCCTGGGGCGATTCGCTCATCGCCGCCTTTCTGCCTGAGCTGGCACGCCCCCAAGCCATGGGCCGCGTGAGCGGCTGGGGCTGGAGCTTTGGTTACCTCGGCGGCATGTTGGCGCTGGGGCTGAGTCTGGCCTACGTGATCTGGGCTCAGGGGCAGGGTCAGAAGGCTGCGCAGTTCGTGCCAGTCACCATGCTGATCACAGCAGCCATTTTTGCTGCAGCCGCCCTGGTCACGCTGTGGCTGCTGCGCGAGCGGGCGGTGGCCAACCCGCAGGTGGGGAGCCATGGGGTGGTTGACGCTCTGCGGCAATTGCGGCGCACCTTCGACAAGGCCAAACAGTACACCGACTTCATGTGGCTGCTGGCCTGTGCCGTGGCGTATCAGGGCGGGGTGGCGGTGGCCATCACGCTGGCGGCGATCTACGCCGAGCAGGTGATCGGCTTTGTGCAGCAAGAGACCATGGTGCTCATTTTTGTGCTCAACATCGCGGCGGCGATTGGCGCGTTCGCGTTTGGCTACTGGCAGGACCGCCTGGGGCACAAGCTGGCGCTGGGTATCACGCTGGTGGGCTGGATGGCCACCTGCATCATCGCCGCGCTCACCACGACCAAAGGCGGCTTCTGGTACGCGGCCATCATTGCCGGCCTGTGCATGGGCAGCAGCCAGTCGTCGGGCAGGGCGATGGCGGGCTTGTTTGCGCCACCGGCACAGTTGGCCGAGTTCTACGGCCTGTGGACCTTTGCGACGCGGCTGGCCAGCATCATCGGCCCGCTGACCTACGGTGCCATCACCTGGATCACCGAGGGCAACCAGCGGCTGGCGATCGGCTCCACGGCGGTGCTTTTCCTGGCAGGCCTGATGTTGCTGCTGCCGGTGAACATGGCACGAGGGCGAGCGGCTGCGCTGGCCGACGCGCCTGCGCCGGCGCGGTCCAGCTGAAGCTCAGAGCGCGAGCACCCGAGCCGCCGGGCCGATACCGAGCCAGCGAGCGGCGGCGCTGTGCAAGTTGCGGTGGTCACCCGTGGTGAGCAGCGTGACATCGGCTGGAGCTGCCCCGCTGGCGAGCGCTGGCAGGCTGAGGACGGCGCGCGTGCGCCGCGCCACCGGGTCGGCGGTGTCCACCAGCATGACGTCGGGTCCGCAGATCCATTGCAGGATCTCGCGCGCAAACGGGTAGTGGGTGCAGCCCAGTACCAGGGTGTCTATGGCTGGTCTGTCGGGGTCTTGTCTGCGCAGCTGCTCCATGTGATGCGTGGCCCGCTCCAGCACGGTCGGCGCATCTGCGCGCTCAATCGCATCGGCCAGTCCTTCGCATGGCTGGCAGCGAATATGCAGCGGGCGATCGGCTGCGTCCTTCACGGCAGCGAGCAGTTGCTCGAACCGCGCACTCTGCAAGGTGCCGCGCGTGGCGAGCACACCGATGTGGGCATTGCGCGAGAGGGTCGCTGCCGGCTTGAGCGCGGGCTCCACGCCAATGAACGGGAGATCGGGGTGGGTCTGCCGCAGATCGTCGATGGCGAGGGCGGTGGCGGTGTTGCAGGCGACCACCAGCGCCTCAATGTGGTGCTCGGAGCGCAGTTGTTCTGTGATTCGCTGCGCGCGTGCGACCACGAGCCCAACAGTTCCCTCGCCATACGGCGCGTGGGCGTTGTCGGCCAGGTACACAAAGTGCACCTGGGGCAGCTCGGCGCGCAGCGCGCGCAACACGCTCAGTCCCCCAACGCCGCTGTCGAAAACGCCAACAGTGATCACCGTCGACCCTTTAGGCGCCGGCCAGCGCGATGCCCTTGAATTCGCCTGTGGCGATGCGCTGGCTCCACTCGGCCGGGCCGGTGATGTGGGCACTGGTGCCGCCCGAATCGACCGCCACCGTGACCGGCATGTCGACCACGTCGAACTCGTAGATGGCTTCCATTCCCAGATCGGCAAAGCCCACGACCTTGGCGGTCTTGATCGCCTTGGACACGAGATACGCCGCGCCGCCCACGGCCATCAGGTAGGCGCTTTTGTGGTTCTTGATCGACTCGATCGCCACCGGACCACGTTCGGCCTTGCCAATCATCGCGATCAGGCCGGTTTGCTCCAGCATCATGTCGGTGAACTTGTCCATGCGGGTGGCGGTGGTCGGGCCAGCGGGGCCGACGGCCTCAACGCCCACCGGGTCGACTGGGCCCACGTAATAGATCACGCGGTTGGTGAAGTCCACCGGCAGCGGCTCGTCCTTGGCCAGCATGTCTTGAATGCGCTTGTGGGCCGCATCGCGACCGGTGAGCATCTTGCCATTGAGCAGCAGGGTCTGGCCCGGCTTCCAGCCCGCCACCTCGGCTTTGGTGAGGGTGTTGAGGTCGACGCGCTGGCTTTTTTCGGTGTCCGGGGTCCAGTTGACGTTGGGCCAGAGATCGAGACTCGGCGGATCGAGATAGACCGGGCCGCTGCCATCCATCACGAAGTGGGCATGGCGGGTGGCCGCGCAGTTGGGGATCATCGCCACCGGCTTGCTTGCCGCGTGGGTCGGGTACAGCTTGATCTTCACATCCAGCACGGTGGTGAGACCCCCCAGCCCTTGCGCGCCGATACCCAGCGCGTTGACCTTCTCGAACAGCTCCAGCCGCAGTTCTTCGACCTGGCTGAGCTTCTCCCCTTTGGACGCTTTGCCCTGCAACTCGTACATGTTGAGGTCGTCCATCAGGCTTTCCTTGGCCATGAGAACTGCCTTCTCGGCCGTGCCGCCGATACCGATACCCAGCATGCCCGGCGGGCACCAGCCAGCGCCCATGGTGGGCACCGTCTTGAGCACCCAGTCGACCACGCTGTCGCTCGGGTTGAGCATGATCATCTTGCTTTTGTTTTCGCTGCCACCGCCCTTGGCCGCCACGGTCACGTCGATCGTGTTACCGGGCACGAGCTCGGTGAAAATGACGGCTGGGGTGTTGTCGCCTGTGTTCTTGCGAGCGAACAGCGGATCGGCGACCACGCTGGCGCGCAGCTTGTTGTCGGCGTTGTTGTAGCCCTGGCGCACGCCTTCGTTGATCGCGTCGTCCAGGCTGCCAGTGAAGCCCTCCCAGCGCACGTCCATACCGACTTTGAGGAACACGTTGACGATGCCGGTGTCCTGGCAGATCGGGCGGTGCCCGGTGGCACTCATCTTGCTGTTGGTGAGGATCTGGGCGATCGCATCCTTGGCGGCTGCACTCTGCTCGCGCTCGTAGGCCCGAGCCAGATGCGCGATGTAGTCGGTCGGGTGGTAGTAGCTGATGTATTGCAGCGCGGCGGCGACGGACTCGATCAGGTCGACCTGGCGGATGGTGGTGGTCATGTTGAAGGACTTTCTTTGGGAGAGGGGGGTATGGATGGGTCGGCACCCTGCAACACAGGTACCAGCAGACCGCGCAGTTCGCGAATTTCCTGGCGCAGCGACTGCACCTCGGCGTGCAACTCGGTCTCTATCGACTGACCGACGTTTTCGACCAAGGCCTCCGTGGCCTTGTGCTCGCCTTCGGTGAAGGTCTGCATCGCGTTGACGATGATCGCGATGAACAGATTGAGCATGGTGAAGGTGGCGAACAGGATGAAACTGATGAAGAACACCCAGGCGAATGGCGACTCTTCCATCACTGGGCGCGCAATGCCCATCGACCAGCTCTCCAAGGTCATCACTTGGAAAAGGGTGTAGAGCGATCGGCCGAGATGACCAAACCAGTCGGGGAAGGCTTGGCCAAACAGGTGGGTGGCGATCACGCCGAACACGTAGAACACCAGCAGCAGCACCATGGCGATTGAGCCCAGCCCCGGCAGCGCCGACAGCAGGGCGCCCACAACCCGGCGCATGGAGGGCACGATGGTGAGCACCCGCAACACGCGCAGCACGCGCAAGGCGCGCAACACGGCGAGCGGGCCGCTGGCGGGGATCAGCGCGATCGCCACCACGGTGAAGTCGAAAAGGCTCCAGGGGTCCTTGAAGAACGCGCCCCGGTGCGCGTAGATGCGCGCAGCGATCTCGATGACGAAAATCACCAGAATGATTTGATCCAGCGCGAGTATCCAGGTCCCTGCCTGTGCCATCACGCCAGCCGAGGTCTCCAGACCCATCAGCACAGCGTTGACAATGATGATTGCCAGCACCGTGTGTTGCACGCGCGCTTGCGCCAGAAAGGCGATGACACGCGAGCGAAATGCGGAGTCTGCGGGGTCGGCGGTGTGGCGCATGGTGAGGCAGGGAGCCTGGGAATGGTGAAGACGCGTATTCTAAGAAGTTGCTTTGCTTGTGCAGCGTCGGCCAGGGCCTTGCCTGGGCTGTGTAAGTGGCTCGTAAGAGCCTTTGCGCACATTCATCAAAAGCTTTGCTATTGAAAACCACAGGAGACAAGACATGTCAGCACCGTCAAACGCCATCCAGTCCACGCTGGTCGAAAACCGCGTTTTTGAGCCCTCGCAGGCCATTCGCGAATCGGCTGTCATTTCGGGCATGCCCGCCTACCAGGCGCTGTGTGACGAGGCCGACAAAGATTTCGAAGGTTTCTGGGCCAGGCGTGCCCGCGAGACGCTGAGCTGGCACAAGCCTTTCACCAAAACCCTGGACACGTCCAACGCGCCGTTTTACAAATGGTACGAAGATGGCGAGCTCAACGCGTCTTACAACTGCCTGGACCTCCACATGGGCACGCCGGTGGAGAACAAGACCGCGATCATTTTCGAGGCCGACGGCGGCGAGGTGACAAAGGTCACCTACAAGGAGCTGTTGGCCAAGGTCTCGCAGTTTGCCAATGCCCTCAAAGCCAAAGGCGTGAAAAAGGGTGACCGCGTGGTCATCTACATGCCCATGACCATCGAAGGCGTGGTGGCGATGCAGGCCTGCGCTCGCATCGGCGCCACCCACAGCGTGGTGTTTGGCGGCTTCTCGGCCAAGGCGGTGCATGAGCGCATTCAAGATGCGGGTGCGGTGGCGGTCATCACCGCCAACTACCAGTTGCGTGGCGGCAAGGAACTGCCTTTGAAAGCCATCGTCGACGAAGGCATCGCCCTCGGCGGTTGCGATTCGGTCAAGAGTGTGATCGTGTTCCAGCGCACACCCACTGCGGTCAACATGATGGCCGGGCGCGACAGTTTCATGCACGAGGTGATGGCAGCCGAATCCACCGAGTGCCCGGCCGAGATGGTGGGCGCCGAGCACCCGCTGTTTGTTCTTTACACCTCGGGTTCCACCGGCAAACCCAAAGGCGTGGTGCACAGCACCGGCGGCTATCTGATGTGGGCCAAGCTCACCATGCAGTGGACCTTCGACCTGAAGGACAGCGACATCTTCTGGTGCACGGCGGACATCGGCTGGATCACCGGCCACACCTATGTGGCCTACGGCCCGCTGGCCGCGGGTGCGACCCAGATCGTGTTCGAAGGCGTGCCCACCTATCCGAACGCCGGGCGCTTTTGGCAGATGATCGAGCGCCACAAGTGCAGCATCTTCTACACCGCACCCACCGCGATCCGCTCGCTCATCAAAGCCGCCGAGGCCGACGAGAAAATTCATCCGGCGCGCTCCGATCTTTCCAGTCTGCGCATCCTCGGCTCGGTGGGCGAACCCATCAACCCCGAAGCCTGGATGTGGTACTACAAACACGTGGGCGGCGAGCGCTGCCCCATCGTGGACACGTTCTGGCAGACCGAAACCGGCGGCCACATGATCACGCCGTTGCCGGGTGCGACGCCTCTGGTACCAGGCTCCTGCACGCTGCCGCTGCCCGGCATTGCTGCTGCCATCGTGGACGAGGCCGGCATCGACGTGCCCAACGGCTCGGGCGGCATTCTGGTGGTGAAGAAGCCCTGGCCATCGATGATCCGCACCATCTGGGGCGATCCAGAGCGCTTCAAGAAGAGCTACTTCCCCGACGAGCTCAAGGGCTACTACCTCGCGGGTGACGGTGCGGTGCGCAGTGCCGACCGCGGCTACTTCCGTATCACCGGGCGCATCGACGACGTGCTCAACGTCTC
>JBBSDB010000044.1:0-17201 GCA_038249735.1 Burkholderiales bacterium | reverse complement strand
GGCATCCAGCTCAAGGCCTTGCAGGCCCGTCTGCAGAAGATGGACCTTCGCCTGGAAGTCTCGCCTGCTGCGGTGGCCGAACTGGCCAAGGTCGGCTTCGATCCGGTGTTCGGTGCGCGCCCGCTCAAGCGCGCGATCCAGCAGCGGATCGAAAACCCGCTGTCCAAGCTGCTGCTCGAAGGCGCTTACCCGCCCAAGTCGGTGATCCCGGTCGGGGTGGACCCGGTACGCAATCCGGGTGTGTTCGAGTTCGGCGAAGCGATCGCCAGCGAGTAGGCCACGCGCATCGACGTCACTCTCTTGCTGCAGCGCTCGGTGTGCGGTGGAGCAGCAGCGCACCGTCTCATTCGTCACGCACGGGTCCGATCCCCAGAAAATCCTGCAGACCGTCGAGGTCCAGCCCTGACTCGTGGCGGCTGCGCTGGGGCAGGGCTCTGGCTGAAGCCCGGTTGTGGCAGGTAAAAAAACCGCTGAAAGTTCGGATCGCCACATCAGGGAAATCCCGAGGCTTGAGCGCTATTTCCGGTGCCATACTTTTCGCAAGCGTCACATGCTTGGCCAGCTTCGGTTGAATTTTTATCCGCTTTCTTCCGGTCTTGCAGCTCTTCCCTGTGCACCACCCCCCTGGTCGGTGCTCGTCCTGTTGCCAAGGGTCCGTATGACGCCGTCTCTGAAAGAATTGCTTGCCGCCGGCGCCGATGGGTCGACGGCACTCTCGGCCCCGGGTCGCGTGCCGCTTAGCCACGGCGCGCTTCGTGCGCTGATCGAGCGCACGTTGACCACACTCAATGGCCTGGGCATCGGTCGCAACGACCGGGTCGCCATCGTGCTGAACAACGGGCCCGAAATGGCGGCCTGTTTCATGGCCTGCGCCAGCGGCGTGACCAGCGCACCGCTGAACCCGGCCTACCGTGCTGACGAATTCGAGTTCTATTTGTCCGACCTGAACGCCAAGGCGCTGATCGTCGAGCAGGGCAGCAGCTCACCGGCCATCGAGGTTGCTATCAAGCTGGGCGTGCGGCTGATCGACCTGGTGGTGGCCGACGGCGCACCAGCTGGCGATTTTGTGCTGGTTGCCCGCGACGGCCAGGGCGGCCCGCCCACCGCCCATGGCGGTTTCGCCGAGCCCGACGATGTGTCCATGGTGCTGCACACCTCGGGCACCACCTCGCGGCCAAAGATCGTGCCGCTGTCGCAGCGCAACCTGGCGGCCTCGGCCACACATATCCGCAACACGCTGGCGTTCACAGCCGCCGATTGCGGGCTGAACATCATGCCGCTGTTCCACATCCACGGCCTGATCGCCGGTGTGCTGGCGCCGCTGGCGGCCGGCTCGCAGGTGTTTTGCACGCCAGGCTTCAATGCGCTGAAGTTTTTCGGCTGGATGGACGATGCCTGCCCCACCTGGTACACGGCGGTACCGACGATGCACCAGGCGATTGTTTCGCGGGCGTCGAAAAACGCCGACATCATCGCCCGCCATCCGTTGCGTTTCTTGCGCTCGTCGTCTTCGTCGATGCCGCCGCAGGTGATCAAGGAACTGGAAGACATCTTCCATGCGCCGCTGATCGAGAGCTACGGCATGACCGAGGCCACCCACCAGATGACCAGCAACCGCCTGCCGCCGGGGCTGCGCAAGCCCGGCACGGTGGGTGTGTCTGCCGGCCCCGAGGTGGCGATCATGGGCGCAGACGGCAGCCTGCTGCCGCGGGGCACGGGTCTGGCGCACACCGGCGAAATCGTGATCCGCGGGCCCAACGTGACCGCCGGTTACGAGAACAACCCGAAAGCCAATGCCGAAGGTTTTCTCAACGGCTGGTTCCGCACCGGCGACCAGGGGGTGATCGACGAAGACGGCTATGTGAGCATCACCGGCCGGCTCAAAGAGATCATCAACCGCGGCGGCGAGAAGATCAGCCCGCGCGAGGTCGATGAGATTTTGATGGACCACCCAGCGGTGGCGCAGGTGGTGTGTTTCGGCATGCCGCACCCCAAGCTGGGCGAGGAGGTGGCTGCGGTGGTGGTGTTGCGGGAAGGCCTACAGGCCACCGAACGCGAACTGCAGACCTTTGTTGGCACGCGCGCCGCCGACTACAAGGTGCCCAAGAAGGTTCTCTTCATGGATGAGATTCCCAAGGGCGCTACCGGCAAGTTGCAGCGCATTGGCTTGGCGCAAAAGTTGGGCCTTGGCGCCCCCTGACATTCAGCGTTTTCTTTCCTCTTACAGCCATCAAGGAGTTCCCGTGACCCACTCGAGATTCACCCTGAGCAAAACCCTGGCCGTGGCCGCTCTCTTCGGCGTGCTGCCGGTGCTGCCCGCAGCCGCTTGGGAGCCGACCAAGCCGGTCGAGTTTGTTGTGCCGGCGGGCACTGGCGGCGGTGCCGACCAGATGGCCCGCTTCATTCAAGGCGTGGTGGCCAAGAACAAGCTGATGAACCAGCCGATCATCGTCGTCAACAAATCCGGTGGCGCTGGCGCCGAGGGCTTTCTCGACGTGAAAGGCGACAAGGGCAATGCCAACAAGATCGTCATCACGCTGTCCAACCTGTTCACCACCCCACTGGCCACCGGCGTTCCTTTCAACTGGCGTGACCTGACGCCGGTGCAGATGCTTGCCCTCGACCAGTTCGTGCTGTGGGTCAATGCCGATTCGCCTTACAAAACCGCCAAGGAATACCTCGACGCCATCAAGGCGGCACCGCCCAACACCATGAAGATGGGCGGCACCGGCTCCAAGCAGGAAGACCAGATCATCACCGTGATGGTGGAAAAGGCGGGCGGCAAAAAGGTTACCTACATCCCATTCCGGGGCGGTGGTGAGGTGGCGGTGCAACTGGTGGGCAACCACATCAACTCGACGGTGAACAACCCGATCGAGGCCGAGTCGCACTGGCGCGCCGGCAAGCTGCGACCCTTGTGCGTGTTCGACAAGGCGGCCATGCCCTACAAAGCCAAGCTGACAGCGACCCAGTCCTGGGCCGACGTGCCCACCTGTGCCACCGCCGGTGTGCCGGTCGACTACCTCATGCTGCGCGGCATCTTCATGCCGCCCGGCGTCACGCCCGAGCAGGTGGCTTTTTACACCGATCTGTTCAAGAAAGTGCGCGCCTTGCCCGAGTGGAAAGAATTCATGGACAAGGGCGCCTTCAACCAGACCGCGCTGACCGGCCCCGAGTTCGTGGACTGGCTGGGCAAGAACGAGCAACAACACCGCGTGCTGATGAAGGAAGCCGGCTTCATGGCGCCGTAAGGCTGCCGCGCAAGCACCTCGGTGCAGGCCATCCCCTGCGCAGGTCGTCGGCCTTCGGGCTACCCAATATCAGATTGAATGTGCGTTGCCTGTGGCGGCGCCGGGGAGCCGGATCATGAAGACCGAGTCGAACGACGCGGGTGCGCCCAACGCCCATTGGCGAACGCGCTGGCCCGAGCTGCTGGTGGCCGCATTCCTGTTTGCGCTGGCGATGCTGGTGATCACCGACAGCTTGCGGGTGGGTACAGGCTGGGGTGAAGACGGTCCAAAGTCGGGCTACTTTCCCTTCTACATCGGTCTGATGCTGGCGGGCTCCAGCGCCTGGATCATGGTGAGCCAGCTGCGCCGCTGGGCCAGCGACACCTCTGTGTTTGCCGATCATGAGCAGCTGCGGCTGGTGATGGCAATTCTCTGGCCGATGGGGGTTTATGTCGGACTGATCTTCGTCATCGGCATCTACATTGCCTCGGCGTTGCTGATCGCTTATTTCATGATTCGCTACGGCAAATACCGCTGGATGGTCTCGTGGCCAACGGCCATTGGCGTGCCGCTGTTCTTCTTCCTCGTCTTCGAGCGCTGGTTCCTCGTCATGCTGCCCAAGGGTCCAATCGAGCGCCTGCTCGGTCTTTGAAAACAAGAGCACCGCTGCCATGCAAGAACTTGCCAATCTCGGCGGCGGCTTTGCTGTCGCGCTGACCTTGCCCAACCTGGGCTTCATGCTGATCGGTATCACACTGGGCATTCTGATCGGCGTTTTGCCCGGCCTGGGTGGCGCCAACGGCATCGCCATTTTGCTGCCGCTGACCTTCAGCATGAACCCGACCTCGGCCATCATCATGCTGAGCTGCATCTACTGGGGTGCGCTGTTTGGTGGGGCGATCACCTCGATTTTGTTCAACATCCCGGGCGAACCATGGTCGGTGGCAACCACCTTTGACGGATTCCCAATGGCCCAAAAGCAGCGCGCGGCACAGGCGCTGACGGCGGCCTTTACCAGCTCGTTCGTCGGTGCGATCTTTGCTGTCGCGTTGATCACCTTCCTGGCGCCGCTGCTGGCCAAGTTCGCCCTGAAGTTTGGGCCCGCCGAGTTCTTTGCGGTGCAGCTGCTCACCTTTTGCAGCTTCATCGGCATGAGCAAGGAACCAGCAGCCAAGACGATTGCATCGATGATGCTCGGCTTTGCGCTGGCGGCGGTGGGCATGGACATGGTCACTGGCCAGTTGCGCATGACATACGACGTGCCCGAACTGCTCAAGGGTTTCAACTTCCTGATTGCGGTGATCGGCTTGTTTGGTATTGGCGAAATTTTGCTGACCATGGAAGAAGGCCTGTCGTTCAAGGGCAAGAGCGCGAAGATCAGCCCGAAAGTGGTCTGGGAAACCTGGCGTGAAATCTTCAAGTACTGGAGGACCTTTCTGCGCTCCACCGCGATTGGCTGCTGGATGGGCATCACCCCCGGCGGCGCCACGCCGGCCTCGTTCATGAGCTACGGCATGGCGCGGCGTTTTGCAAAAGACCCAGACAGCTTTGGCAAGGGCAATATCGAGGGCGTGATCGCGCCCGAGACCGCCGCGCATGCGGCTGGCACCGCCGCGCTGCTGCCCATGCTCACCCTCGGCATTCCCGGCTCGCCGACCGCCGCCGTGCTGCTGGGCGGCCTGCTGATCTGGGGCCTGCAGCCTGGGCCCATGCTGTTCGTTGAGCAGAAAGACTTTGTCTGGGGACTGATTGCCAGCATGTACCTGGGCAACATCGTCGGCCTGATCATTGTGCTGACCACCGTACCGTGGTGGGCGGCTATTTTGCGCATCCCGTTTTCGGTGATTGCGCCGGTGATCATCGTGATCTGCGCCATCGGCGCTTACACCGTCAACAACTCGATGTTCGATGTGGTGATGATGCTGGTCTTCGGCGTGCTGGGCTACCTCTTCAAGAAGCTGAAGTACCCGCTGGCGCCTTTGGTGTTGGCGCTGGTGCTGGGCGATATGGCAGAAACCAGTTTCCGCCAGTCGATGTTGCTCAGCCAGGGCAGTCTGTCGATCTTCTGGTCGAATCCGTTGGTCGGCACGCTGTTCTTCCTGGCTCTTGCGCTGCTGGTCTGGCCGCTGTGGGGTGTGGCCAAGAACCTGGCGCGTGCCAGCGAGGCGAGGGCGGCTTGAACCAGACGCCGCTCGTCCCCCTGATTTTGAAGGTGAATCGATGAAAATTGCAGTGGTCGGTGCGGGTGCCATCGGTGGTTATCTGGGCGCCAAGTTGGCGAGAGCCGGTGAAGACGTGACCTTCATCGCCCGCAACCGCAACCTGGAGGCGATACGTGCCAACGGCTTTCGGCTCATCTTGGAGGACGGCAGCGAGGAGCACGCGCCCACCGCCAAGGCCGTTCAGCACATGGCCGAAGCCGGTCAGCAAGACGTGGTGCTGCTGACCGTCAAGGCCCACCAGGTGGGCGACCTGCTGCCCGAGTTGCGCGAGCTGTTCGGTCCGCAGACGGTGGTCGTCACCATGATCAATGGCATCCCCTGGTGGTATTTCCACAAGCTGTCCGGCGCTCACGAGGGGCTGGGGCTGGAGAGTGTCGATCCAGGTGGTCGGCTGGCCGCGCACATTGAGCCCGAACGCATCATCGGCAGTGTGGTTTACCCAGCGGCCGAGTTGGTGGCGCCGGGTGTGGTGAAGTTGATTGAAGGCAACCGCTTCACCTTGGGCGAACTTGATGGCTCGCGCAGCGAACGGATCAGCGAGTTGTCGACGGTGATGATGCGCGCCGGCTTCAAGGCACCGGTGGCCAAAGACATCCGCAGCGAGATCTGGGTCAAGCTGTGGGGCAACCTGAGCTTCAATCCGATCAGCGCGCTGACCCACGCCACGCTGGAAGACATCTGCCGATACCCAGCCACGCGAGCACTGGCCTCTCGCATGATGCTGGAGGCGCAGACGGTGGCCGAGGCCTTGGGCGTGCGCTTCAAGATCACGCTCGAGCAGCGCATCGCCGGCGCCGAGGCCGTGGGCGCGCACAAGACCTCAATGCTGCAGGACGTTGAGCACGGGCGGGCGCTGGAACTCGAGGCGCTGGTGGGCTCGGTGGTCGAACTCGGACGGATCACCGGCACGGCGACGCCGACCATCGAGGCGATGTATGCCGCCACCAGCCTGCTCGGCCGTTCGTTGGCGGCGCGGCACGGGCGATTGCGGATTGAAGGCGCTTGACACCGATTCGCCTTCAAAGCGATCACTGCTTTGTTCTCAGGTTGAATGCTGATCGGCATCGTCGGTGGCGCGTTCGGCCACGCAGGAGTTGAAGACCACCGAAAGCCGTCTCGCAGTCCAGCGCTTCTTCGGCATTCAGCCGTAGGTGTTGGTCAGCGTTCCCAGGCCTTCGATGATCACCTCCACCGTGCTGCCCGGCTTCATCGGCAGCACGCCCAGTGACGTGCCGCAGAGGATCACGTCACCGGGTTGCAGCGTCATGTCATGCGAGATGCGCGAGACCAGCTCGGCCGGGCTGAAGAACATGTCGGACAGGGCGAAGTTCTGCCGTTCGCGGCCGCCGACCAGCGTGCGCAATTGCGCGCCAGCGGGGTCGAAGGCCGTGTCGATGACTGGGCCGATGGCGCCGAAACCGTCGAAGCTCTTGGCCCGCGTCCACTGTGGGAACGAGGGGTCGCGCTGCAGCAGTTCGAGCGCCGTGACGTCGTTGGCGCAGCTGTAGCCGAAGATGTGGGACGGCGCGTCGGCAGCCGACACGGCGCGGGCCTGGCGGCCGATCACCACCGCCAGCTCGCCCTCATAGACCACGCGGCCGTCGTAGCCCGCTGGCACAGGAATCGGCTGCTGGTGGCCGACGACGCTGCCGGGTGACTTCAGGAAGTACAGCGGCTCGGCCGGCTGCGCCCAGCCGTTTTTCTCGGCGGCGGCGCGAAAGTTGTTCCACAACCCAATGACCTTGCCTGGTGTGCAGGGCGCCAGCCACTCGATGTCGGCCAGCAGCACCGTTGCGCCACTGGCCAATGGGGTGCCGAACAGGTCGCCGTGGTGGAGGCGAACGTGCTCATCGTCGAGGGTGCCGAAAACCACCTTGCCGTTGTGCCTGAAACGAAGCCACTTCATCGCTCTTTCCTTTGCGTGCACCGGCCTGCCCTCTGGACTCGCCGCTGGCCCGATTTTGCCCGGCCGTCAGCGCTGGCGCTAGAGCGCGTCCTGTCCAATGGCCTGCGGGCCTGCGGGCCTGCGGGCCTGCGGGCCTGCGGGCCTGCGGGCCTGCAGGCCTGAGGCCGCCGACGTGATTCCAAGTGAGCTGGGCCTGCGTCTGAAAGGCTCGCCCACTGCGGTGGCCGAGCTGTCGCCAATAGCCGGGGTTTTGTCGTCTTGGCGGGGGCCACAGGCGTTTCGTTCGGCCGGGCGCGTTAAGCTCGGGTTTTCTTGACAAACCGCACCGCCTGACCTCTTGCCGATGTCCTCCGAGCGCTCGCCCTTGCTAGACCAATGCACCCTGGAAGTGGAGCGGTGCGCGCCCGCGCTGTTGCAGCGCTGCATTGACGCGGCGGTGGCCGCTATGCAGAGCGCGGAGCACGCCAGCGACAGCGGTGTGCAGCGCCAGCGGCTCGCCCAAGCCGCTTGGAGCCTGACGCAGAACCGCACCGCGTTGACCCGCACCTATCCTCGGCGGCTGCGCGAAGCCATCGCGCAGCCCGACCAAGAGCAGGGCATGACCCGCTTCGCTGGCATGTCGGACTCTTCCATGCTTCAGCTGGTCGACGATCTGGCGGTGAGCGAGTCGCTGGAATCGGTTCGGCTGCTGCAAAACCTGCTGCCAAAGGTCGAACAGGTGCTGCCGGTGCTGGACGCGCGCATGAGCTCCCTGATCGGTCTCGATTCGGTGCAGGTAGAAAAGAACCCGCTGCGGCCCTCGGTGTTTGTGCGCGAGCTGCGCGATCTGGTGGCCGAGCTTGAACCCGATGCGGCGGTGCGCAGCCTGTGGCTGCAGTTCATCGCGCCCGCGCTGGGTCGGGAGCTGGCGTTGCTATATGAGCAGATTGCGTTGCTGCTGCAGCGTGCCAACGTGCAGGAGGCGAGCTACCGCATCCGGCTGGTGGAAGACGCCGAACCTGGCCGCACCGGCAGCGGCTCCGGCTTCACCCCGATCGAAATGGACCAGATCGGCAGCGGTTGGGGTGCGCCGGGACCGAGGTCCGGAGCGGGATCAGGGTCGGGTTCTGGTTCGGAGACGGGGACCGGCGCCGCGGTCAGCATGCAGGCGCTGGGGCAGGCCCGTTCGCCGCTGGGCGGAACGGTCTACCAAGCGTTTCTGCACAGCCGCTCCGCCGCGTTCGACGCCCCGCTGGACCCCAGCTTCTACGAGCAGGTCGATCAGGCGCTGGCGCAGGTGGACGAGAGCGCCGACCAGGATGCGCCCGACGACGAAGCCCTGGCGCGTGAGCAGACGCGTTACCAGGACCTGCCGGCGGTGGATCGGCCGGCGCGCCAGGTTGGCATCGATTCGCCGCTGCGCGCTGACCGCTGGGGTGCTTACGGGCAGGCCCAGGAGCGCACCCGGGTGCTGCTGGGGCTCAAGCAGCAGGCCCGGCAGGTCTCGCAGGCGGTCGGGCTTGATCTGGTGCGCAAGCTGGTCGGCCAGGTGGCGCGTGACCCCCTGTTGCTCGCGCCGGTGCGCGAGGCGGTGGTGGCGCTGGAGCCGGCCTTGCTGCGGCTGGCGCTGGCGCAACCGCGTTATTTCGGCGAGGCGGACCACCCGGCGCGCCGCCTGGTGGAGCAGGTCGCTCAGCGCAGCTTCCGTTTCAACGATGAGTTTTCTGACGACTTCACCGCCTTTGCCGAGCCGGTGCGCGAGGCGGTCAACCAGCTCAATGCCGCCGACACCCCCGATACCGCGCCGTTTGCGCAGGCGCTGGAGGGGTTGGTGGCGCGCTGGCAGACGGAAGACAGCGCCGAGCAGGCCGCTCACGACGAGCAGCTGCAGGCGCTGCGGTTTGCGCAGGACCGCCAGGAACTGGCCGATCAGGTGGCCTGGGAGACCAGCCTGCGCCCCGATGTGTTCAATGCGCCGGAGGTGGTGCTGGACTTTCTGTACGGCTCCTGGTCGCTGGTGATCGCCTCAGCCCAGTTGCGCCAGACCGACAAGGCCGATCTCGACCCTGCTGGCTACCGCGCGGCAGTGGGCACGCTGCTGTGGAGCGTGCGGCCTGAAATCCTGCGCCAGCCCAAGCAGGTATTTGAGGCGCTTCCCGGCCTGCTGCGCACGCTGCACGCCGGGCTGGCGGTGCTCGGCAAGCCAGCCCAGGAAACCCACAGTTTTTTTGACGCACTGATCCGGCTGCACCAGCCGCTACTCACTCTGCGCCGCACCCGGGCCCAGAGTGACGCGGCCCATTCGGGGCCCGCTTCACTGGCGCCGAGGGAGGGCGACCTGGTTGAACCCATCAAACGGGTGGTGGGCAACGGTGCGCGGCCGGTGCCAGCCGCACAACCCTGGCTGACGGCGCAGGAGCTGGCCGGGGCCGGGTTCGATGAGACGGTGGCACTGCCTGAGGAGCGCAGCGAAGCGCCTGCCGAGGCTCTGGTGCCGCAGGTGCCAGTGCAAGCGAGCGAACTGGTCGAGGCCTCGGTGGCGGCGGTGATCGGGCAGTTGCGCAAAGGTACCCGGGTCGATCTGTTTTCGAAAGGCGAGTGGATCCGCGCCGAGCTGGTCTGGGCGAGCAACCGCTCCACCCTGTTCATGTTCACCAGCCACGGCGGCCGCGTGCATTCCATGACGCTGCGCAGCTGCGAAAAGCTGGTGCGCAAGCGCTGGCTGCGCCTGGTCGCCAAGCGTGCTGTGGTCGAGGTGGCGCTCAAGGCGGTGGCCGAAGCGACCGAATCCGTACCGGCAGTCGAGGTCTGATACCCGCCTACCGTGTGAATGCCCGCTGTAGCCTCCAGGTTCGGAGGTGCCCGGGCTCTGAGGTGTTGGGTCTACTGGCTGGCGGCCAGGCTGACTATCATGACCACCATGACCCAATCGCCCCCCGACATCCCCATGCGTGCCCTGTTCGACGCCCAGTACCACGCCAGCCGCCATCAAACTGAGGTGCCGCTGGCACTGCGCCGCGACCGCATGCACCGCATGCGCCAGCTGATCGACCAGCACGGCCCAGCCCTGGCCGAGGCGGTGCAGGCCGACTTCGGCGTGCGCTCGCCGCAGCTCACCGAGGTGGCTGATTTCCTGGTGCTGCGCGCCCTCATCAGCGATCTGGAAAAACACCTGGCCGCCTGGACCAAGCCGCGCCGTGTGTCCACGCCGCTGTACCTGCAGCCGGCCAGCGCCCACATCCAGCGCCAGCCGCTGGGCGTGATCGGCGTCATCGGGCCCTGGAACTACCCGCTGCAGCTCACGCTGGGCCCGGCGGTGACCGCGTTGGCGGCGGGCAACCGGGTGATGATCAAACCCAGCGAGCTCACGCCCCACAGCTCGGCCTTGCTGGCCCAATTGCTGCACCAGGCGTTTGCTGCCGACGAGCTGTGTGTGGTGCAGGGCGGCGCCGATGTGGCGCAGGAGTTCGCCAGCCTGCCGTTTGACCACCTGCTGTTCACAGGCTCCACCGCGGTGGGGCGCAAGGTGGCCGCCGCCGCCGCTGCCAACCTCACCCCGACCACGCTGGAGCTGGGTGGCAAGTCGCCTTGCATTCTCGATGCCTCGGTCAACCTGGCGGACGCAGCGCTCAAGATCGCGCACGGCAAGCTGCTCAACGCGGGGCAGACCTGCATCGCACCCGACTATGTGTTGCTGCCGCGTGGCATGGAAGCGGCTTTCGAGCAGGCCTATGGCGCGGCCGTTGCGCGCCTGTTCCCCTCCATCGCCGGCAACCCGGATTACGCCGCCATCCTCACCGATCGCCACCTCTCGCGGCTGCAATCGCTGGTGAGCGAGGCGCAGGCTCACGGCGCGCGCGTCGTCACGCTGGGGCAGAGTGCCGCTTCACCGGGCCGCCAGATGGCGCCCTCGCTGGTGTTCGATGCGCCGGCCGACTCGCGCCTGATGGCCGAGGAAATCTTCGGCCCGGTGCTGCCGGTGCTCAGCTACAGCGCGCCCGACGATGCGGTGGCCTACATCAACGAGCGGCCCCGGCCGCTGGCGCTGTACTGGTTTGGCAGCGACACCGCTGCGCGCGATCGTGTGTTGCAGCGCACGGTGAGCGGCGGGGTGACGGTGAACGACACGCTGATGCACATCGCCCACGACAACCTGCCGTTTGGCGGCGTCGGCGAGAGCGGCTGGGGCGCCTACCACGGTGAGGCAGGTTTCTTGCGATTCACCCAGCAAAAGCCGGTGCTGGTGCAGTCGCGCTATGCGATGGGCGATCTGTTTTACCCACCGTACGGCGCGAAGTTCAACCGCGTGATGGGCTTGCTCAAGCGCTGGCTGTGAGTTCGGCCGGCCGGCGTGAGGTGGGCGTTTGGGCGGGCAACGGCGCTTGCGTGTCTTCCCACCCATCGTCAAACAGCTCCTTTGCCGCCGGCTGCAAATAGCCGTCCATCCACAAGCCATGCGCCACGCCAGAGACATCGGTGCCCAGCAGCATCGACAGCTCTTGCTCGCTGCGCTGGCCGTTGGCCAGCAACAGCACCGCTCGGACCGAGCGGTCGATGGGCACGGGCTGGGCGAGCATGGCCCAGGCCTTGGCGGTTTTGCACAAGCGGGTGGGTGTTGAGGTCATGGGGTGGTCTCCAGGTTCGCGCGGTTGTCGCTGGTGGCGGTAGCCGGCTCAGGTGCGTTGCAAGATGCAGGCCAGCGTACCTGGCCGGTGTGACAGGCCTTTGACAGCCAAAACCGGCGGTTTCCGCTGTTTGTGTGCGCCAAGCTGGCGCACGCTCCCTGCGGCGGTGCAGTGGCGGGCGCGGGGGTGCGCCGGTCTTGTGCGCGTCTGGCGATCGGTGTCGGCGCGGCGGCGTAACATGCCCCTCCTATGACAACCGCCACGGCAGACGCCATTCCCCCCGACAACCCTGTGCCGCTGAAGCAAGATGCTGCCGTGATCGGCCTGGTCGGCCTGGCACACGGCACCTCGCATTTCTCTCACCTGCTGCTGGCGCCGCTGTTTCCCATCTTCATCCGCGATTTCGGCCTGAGCTATTCCGATGTAGGGCTGCTCATGACGCTGTTCTTCGCCATCTCGGGCACTGGCCAGGCGCTCTCAGGCTTTGTGGTCGACCGGCTGGGCGCGCGTCCGGTGCTGTTTGCGGCCATCGGCTGCTTTCTGCTGGCCTCGCTGGTGGCGTCGCAGGCCACGGGTTACAGCGGCCTGTTGCTGGTCGCCGCCATCGCGGGCTTGGGCAACGCGCCCTTTCACCCGGCCGACTTCACCATCTTGAATCAGCGCGTCTCAGCCCCGCGCCTGGGACACGCCTTCAGCGCCCACGGCCTCTCGGGCAATCTGGGTTGGGCGCTGGCACCAGCGTTTCTGGTGGGAATCACGGCCCTGGCCGATTGGCGCACCGCCTACCTGGCGGCAGCAGCGATGTATGTGGTGGTGCTGGGTGTGCTGTTCTGGCAGCGCGACAAGCTGCGCACCGAGGTGGTGATGCGTGAGTCCGACGCACCCAAGAGCGCTGAGCTGGCGTATCTCAAGCTCCCAGTGATCTGGTGGTGTTTTGCGTTTTTCTTGCTGTCCACCATGACGCTGGCCGTGGTGCAAAGCTTTGCGCCCTCCATTCTGAAAAACCTGCATGGGGTGAGCATGGAAGTGGCCACGCTCACCATCAGCGCCTACATGCTGTGTGGCGCGCTCGGCATGCTGGTGGGCGGGTTTGTGGCTGCCTACGGTCCGCAGCACCGCATCTCCAGCGACCGTGTGGTGGCCTACGCCATGACAGCAGGCGCCGTGTTGCTGCTGGTCTGCGCCACCGGCTGGCTGGGCGCAGGCGGCACCCTGGTGGCGCTGGCCGCCACCGGCTTTGCGGTCGGGATCGGTGGGCCCAGCCGCGACATGATGATCAAAAAGGCCACGCCCAAGGGCGCGACCGGCCGCGTCTACGGCACGGTGTACTCCGGCCTCGATGTGGGCTTTGCGTTGTCGCCGATCGTGTTCGGCCTGTTCATGGACCGCGGCTGGTACGCGCTCACCCTGGCCGGGGCGGCGCTGGTATTGTTGGTGTCGGTGTATGCGGCGCTGGGTGTGGGTCGGCGTATCCCGTCCGCCGCGTGATGTGCAGCATGCGATGACCACGCGACTTGGCCGGGCACCGAGTGGTCTTCTGCCCCTGCGTTCAAAAAAACCGGAACTGCGTCACAAACTGAACGGCAACTGGATACTTTCTGCAACACAGGCAACCTCCTACATTGGGTGCACTCAACACCAGCGAAGGAGCCGATCATGTGGCAAGTCAACGAATCCGGATGGGGCACCAGCGCTCAGGCCGCGCAGCAGCGCGTTGAAGCCATGGGCTCTGGTCTGGACCACCTGCTGCGGGTGATCGACGAAATCGATTACGGCATCCTGGTCATCAACGCCCAGGGCGAGATCCTGCAAGCCAACCACCTGGCGCGCCACGAGCTTCTCACCGGCCATTTGCTGGCCTCGGTGAACAACGTGCTCACCGGGCGCAGCACCGGGCTTTGCGAGCAAATCGAGCAAGGCATGGACCACGCCCGCCGCGGCCAGCGCAAACTGGTGTTTCTGGACGGCAGCCGGGGCGACATGCCGGTGGCCTTCATTCCCCTGAGCCACCCGCTGGAAACCGACTCGCCTACCGTGCTGGTGCTGCTGACGCGGCAAAGCGCCTGCGACAACCTCGCTGTGCGCATGTACGCGCGCGCCCAGCGCCTGAGCCCCGGTGAAGAGTCGGTGATGATTGCGCTGTGCCGCGGGCTGGAGGTCTCGGACATCGCCCGTGAAAATGGCGTGGCGCAGTCGACCGTGCGCAGCCAGGTGAAGTCGCTGCGCGAAAAAACCGGCTGCCCGAGCATCCGCCGGCTGATCCAGCGCATCCACAGCCTGCCGCCGGTGGTGCCCGCCTTGCGGATCATCGCGCCGATGCGCCACAATGCCTCGGAGTTCGCCCACCCCTGATCCCGCATGCCCCCAGCCGCCCGCCCCGATCCCGTTCGTCCCCACCAACACATCGAGGCCCTGGCGGCACTGGGCGTGCAGCGGCGCTACCGGCGCGGCACGCTGCTGATCCAGGAAGGTGAGACCGGTGAGACGCTCTACATCGTGCTGCAAGGCCGCTTGCGCGCCTACCTGGCCGACAACAGCGGCAAGGAGCTCACCCTGGGTGTCTACGGCCTGCTGGAATATGTGGGCGAGATGTCGCTTGATGGCGGACCGCGCTCGGCCAATGTGGAGGCGCTGGAAAGCAGCCTGTGCTCGGTGGTCACCCGCGAAACCCTGCTGGCCTACATTGCCAGCCACCCCGAATTTGCGCTGGAGATGATGGGCCGGCTGATCCGCCGCGCCCGTCTCGCCACCGAGAGCGCCCGCAGTGTGGCGCTGATCGATGTCTACGGCCGACTGGTGCTGCTGCTCAACCAACTGGCTTGCGAGCCCGATCCCGAGGGTTTGCGCGCGCTGCGCGAGCGCATCACCCACCAGGCGATGGCGCAACACCTGGCCTGTTCGCGCGAGATGGTCAGCCGCCTCATGCGCGACCTGGAAACCGGCGGCTATGTCGCCATGCGCGAGCGCTGCATCTGGCTGCTCAAGCCCTTGCCGGCGCGCTGGTAAGCCGCACCGTCAGCGGCGGTTGATGCGCGCCCGGGCTTCCTGCGGCGCAGCCGAGCTGGTACCCGCCAGCCGCGCCGTGCTGCCACTCAAACTGCCTGCGCCCAGCACGCCCCAAAGCGCAGCGTTGTCGTCGCTGGGCTGCAGGGTGTCCGGCACGTTTTTCACGCCGGGTCGCTGCGGGCGGCCAGCGTCCGGGTCTGGTGTTTGGGGCGAGTAGCGCGCGAATCGACTCAACGCACCCAGCCCCGGGTCAAACACCCGCCGCGTGCCGCCCACGCTGATGGTGCGTTGTCCGGTGGACAGGCTGTTGAAGGTGCCGCTGCGGCGGATCGGCGTGGGGTTGCCCGGGTCGTCGACGAAGCTGCCCAGGTTGCCGCTGGTGTCGTAGCGCGCTTCTTCAAAGTAGGACTGGCGCGCGCCGGTGTGCTGGCCCAATGCCACATCGTCGCGTTCGACGTAGGCGTCAAACGACCAGGTGTTCTGGCCCTGGTTCATGACACGCACCTGCCAGACACCACAGGGCGCGGTGGCCGTGTGGGCATCCCAGGCAAAGGTGGGCGCGAGCGCGAGCAGGGCGCAGGTGCCGCGGGCACCGAGCGCCGAGCGGCGCGGCACGATGAGGCCGCAGATCGGGTTTGGCTTGTGCTTGCCCGGGTGGCCGTCGGGCTCGCCTGCCCACAGACCCGCTTCGCCCAGGTGCAGCGCCGGCAAAGGCTGGGTTGCGCCCGGTGGCGTGACCTCGATAGCCACCGCGTCGGCGGCTTCGGGCAACCAGACCTCCAGAAAGCTCTGGGTGCGGTCGTCGGGCAGCACGCGCCAGTGCAGGGTTTCGCACGCGCCGGGTTTCAACTCGGCGTTGGCGTGGGTGCGGCTCTGGTAGGCGTTGCCGGCGGGCACGGTGATCTGCAGCCGGCCGCCCAGCAACTCAATGATCTGGTCCATCGCCGCTTCCAGCACCGAGCTGCCATCGTGCGGGCCGGCCAGCGTGCCCCAGCTGATGTTGACCACCACCTCGGCGCCCGGCGCGCAGCGCGCCAGGATGTACATGAGCCCATCAAGCACGCTCACGTTCATCGCGCCGCCGGAGGTGTCGAGGATGTTGGACCAGTCGAGCTGCACCGCCACCAGATCGCAATGGCTGGCGGTGTCGTCGTGTGGCCGCAGCAGGCTGCCGCGTCCCGAGGCCAGGCCCATCACATGGGTGCCGTGGTTCACCGGGCGCGCCAGGTCCCAGAGGTGCAGGTGGCGGTAGAGCGCTTCCTCGTCCAGCGTGCCGCCGGCGGGAGTGAACCGTTGCATGGCCCGGGCGATGGCGGCGGCATTGAGCTCGTGGCCGTAACCCATGTCGCCCGGCGTGGGGCCGGCGCGCGCCGGGTCCAGCGGCACATGGCCATCGCCGTGGTGGTTTTGTGCTGGCCAGGGGCCGCCGTAGCAGCTGTCTTGCCGCCAGAAATGCTGGACGCGCGGGGCGCCCTGGGCACCGAGAAAGGCGGTGTTGGCCAGCGCCAGCCCACCGTCGATCAGGCCGAGCACCGGGCCGCGCAGGCCGGCCGAGGGGGGTATTTGTGGCCCAGTGTTCTTGAGGTGGTGGTGTTCACAGGGGTCGTGCAGCGCGTGGGTGTGCTGGCCCACCGGCAGGCCCAGCTCGAAGCGCGCGATCAGCGCGCGCAGCGCGGGCCGCTGGCGCAGCTGCTTGAAGAAGGCCGGGCTGACCCGGGCGCTGCAAAAGCGCAGGCCGGGCAGGCTCAGGTAGACGCGCGGAATTTGCAGCCAGCGGCTGCGGCTGGCGGCCACCAGCGCCGCCACATCGGCACCGGGTGCCAGCTCGATAGCGATCGGCAGCCAGTGCAGGGGTTGAGCGCCGTGGCGCCGCGCGTAGCCGGCAAAGCCATCGGCCTCGGCCCAGGCCAGGTAAGGGTCTTGCCCATTGATGGCGCCCGGGGCCGACCAGTCGGTGCCGGTGAAGCCACCCTTGGGCAGCGGCTGCCAAGTCAAGACCATTCCTTGACGGCTTCGTTCCACAGCCAAGCCACCAGCGGTGCACTGCCCACCGCTGCGCCGTGGGTGGCCCGCGAGTAGCCGTGGCCGTGGTCGAGCGGCTGGTGCAGGCTGAAATCGAGCGCGGCGCCGTTGGCCTGCTCGTAGTCGCGGGCGTCGAAACCGCGCTCGTGTGTGTCGCCGCCGGTTGCGCGCGCCACCAGAAACTCGGTGAGCGCGGTGCCGAGCAGGCGGC
>JBBSDB010000043.1:0-17460 GCA_038249735.1 Burkholderiales bacterium | reverse complement strand
GTGGCCATGGGCCGCTTCGCACACGAAGCGGCGGTGTGCGCAGCACCCGTGGTGGGCCAGCCGATCGCCTTCTACATGGGCTGTGATTCGCAGAACGAATACGTCTACAAGTTTGTGTCCACTGAAGTGTGGAGCTCGGCCGACGTGGGCGGGGGCATCACCGCTGGCGACAAATACCTGAATGAAGGCAAGCTGTACGTGGCCAAGTTCAGCGACACCGGCGTGGGCGAGTGGATCGAACTCAACATCAGCAATCCGCTGATCCGGGACTACATCCCTTACGTGTTCGCCAACCAGGGCGACGTGTTGGTCAACACCCGCCATGCCGCCACCGCTGTGGGTGCCACCCGCATGGACCGCCCGGAGTGGGGCGCGGTCAATCCGAAGAATGGCGACATCTACTTCACCATGACGAACAACAGTTCACGCACGGTGGCCAACACCGATGCGGCCAATCCGCGTGCCTACGCCGACAACGACGGCCGCATCCGCAGCGGCAACCCCAACGGCCACATCATCCGCCTGAAGGAAACGGGCGTGGTGCGTCCGACATCGGCAACCTTCTCCTGGGACATCTTCCTCTTCGGTGCCGAAGAAGACGCAGGTGCCGGCATCAACCTCTCCGGTTTGACCGCAGCCAACGACTTTTCCTCGCCCGATGGCTTGTGGTTCAGCCCGGCCTCCGGCATCTGCTGGATCCAGACCGACGACGGCGCCTACACCGACGTAACGAACTGCATGTTGCTGGCCGCCATCCCGGGGCAGGTGGGAGACGGTCGCACCGTGACTGTGAACAACAGCTTGGGTGGTTCCACAGGAAGCAAGCAGACCTTCATCGGTGCGGCATTGGGTGAGACGAAGCTGCGCCGATTCCTGGTGGGCCCCAAAGGCTGTGAGGTCACGGGTATCACCGAAACGGCGGATGGCAAAACCTTGTTCGTCAACATCCAGCACCCCGGTGAAAACACGCCAGCGTTCGGAGCAGGGCCATTCACCTTGGAAAGCCAGTGGCCAAGCAACAAAGCCTACGGCTCTGGTACCCGCCCGCGCTCAGCCACCATCGCCATCACCCGCACCGACGGTGGCGTGATCGGCGCCTGACCGACTGCGCTTGATTGAGGGAAACCTTGGGGGATTGCGGTGGCCTTTGGGGTCGCCGTGATTCAATCAAGGCCCCTCATGTCATGGAGACGCAGTGAAACATCTTTCGCTCACTTTTCTGTTGGCTGGCGCTGTGTCTTTGGGCCTTGTTGGCTTTGTCAATGCCGAAGACACGCCCTCGAACATGCCTGCCGCTTCCCCGGATCGCCTGGGTGCAGCGCGCGCAGCCATCGCCGCGAAAGACTGGCGAAAGGCGATTGCTGAACTCAATGGGGTGGTGAAGTCAGAGCCGCGCAACGCCGATGCGCACAACCTTTTGGGCTACAGCCACCGCAAACAGGCCACACCCAACCTCGCCAAGGCGTTCGAGCACTACAAGACCGCGCTGCAAA
Source organism: Burkholderiales bacterium (assembly GCA_038249735.1). GTDB lineage: Bacteria > Pseudomonadota > Gammaproteobacteria > Burkholderiales > Burkholderiaceae_C > Hydrogenophaga. The sequence goes on along the minus strand of JBBSDB010000043.1, from coordinate 15,967 downwards.
TCGATCCCAAGCACCTGGGTGCACACGAGTACATCGGTGAGGCCTATCTGATGGACAAGAAGCCTGCCGAGGCTGAAAAGCACCTGACAACCCTAGCGCAGCTGTGCGGCAACAAGACTTGCGACGAATACGTCGATCTGGCCAAAGCCTTGAGCGACTATCGGGCCAAGAGCCCGGGCTGACCAGCCATGTTCTCTTGGCGTGCTGCGGTGTTTTTTCGCCTAAGCGGCAGCGCCACCAGGCGCATGCATCTGAGCATGCGCAATGCTCAGCAGATCCACCACCTTGCTTCGGGTGAGCTGTGTGCTCGCCACGGCCCGGCACCGCGGTCATTGCCACCCAGGCGGCAGCCTGCAGCGTTTGGCGGCGCTGCGTCCATATCACTTCGGCTGGCTGGCGGCTGATCAGGCCACCGTGGCTGGTGGCAAGGCTGCGTCGTCAGAAAAACTGTCGCGGTAGCTGAAATAAATCGAGGTGTGAAACATCGACGCCATCAGCAGCACCACCGGGTACAGCAAGAAACCCAGCGCCTGCGCGCCGCCGAGCAGAGCACCCAACAGGCTCATGAGCAACCCGCCGAGCAGGAACACGCCCAGCCAGCCCACGCCATAAAGCAGCATTGCGCTGCGGTTGGCCCAACAGGCAGCGAGGCTGAAAAAAAGGCTTTTGACCGGGCTCACACCGTGCCAATGCACCAGCGCCGGTGCGTGCCAGAAGGCCATGACCACCGGCACATAGAACAGCATGCCCACCCACAGACTGGTGCTGAAGACAGCCGCCTGCACCATCTCGGGCGTGACTTCGCTGCCCGTGAGGTCGGTGGGCAAGGGCGTCGGGCCGGTGAACAGCGAGGCCACGCCCAGCACCATGAGCAAGGCCAGCGCATACATGCCGCCAAGCATGAGCATGGACCGTGTCTGCGCCTGGCCGGAGCGAAAGGCGGTGATCAGGGTCACGGGCATGGGGAAGCGGCCATCGGTGGCTTCGCGTGTGGCCGCCATCAGGCCCAGCGTGGCAGCAGGCACCAGCGCCAGCGACACCGCGCTGCCGACCAGCGGCACGATGGAGAGCACCGAGACCATCGCCATGAACATGAAAAACAGGCCTGCCAGCGCCAGCGGTTGGCGCATGAAGGTTTTGACACCGAGCTGCACCCAGGTGAAGCCGGTGCGAGCGGGAACGAGTTGGAGTTTCATGCGATGGGGAAGGAGCGTTCTCAGGCGGTCAGGCAGGCGTGGGTCGGTTGGGTGTTGCCCAGCAGCGCGGAGACCTGTTGGTGCACCTGCGCCGCCCGGTTGCGCAACACGCGCTCGAAATGCGCAGGGTCGTGGGCTTGCAGCAGCGAGGCTTCGCGCGGCAGATGCAGGTCCCACAGGCGGGACAACCAGAATCGCAGGGCGCCGGCGCGCAGCATCGCCCCCAGCAGGCTGCGCTCGGCCGCGCTCAGCGGTCGCACCGCCTGATAAGCGCTGAGGAATGCGCTGGCGCTGGCTTCGTCGTGGGTGCCGTCGTCAGCGTCCGCGCTGTGCTGCACGCACCAGTCGTTCAGGCAGACGGCGATATCGAACAAAAAGCTGTCGTCGCCCGCGAAGTAAAAGTCGAAAAAGCCGCTGAGGGCATCGCCCTCGAACAGCACGTTGTCGCGGAACAGGTCGGCATGGACAGCTCCGCGCGGCATGGCGGCGAAAGCGGGGCTGGCGGCCACATGGTTTTGGTAGGCGAGCTCGGCGCGGATCAGTTGCGCGTGCTCGGGCGTGAGGAACGGCAGCACCACCGGTACCGTCTCGTTCCACCAGGACAGACCGCGCAGATTGGGCTGGCTCATGGCGAAATCGTGCCCGGCCAGGTGCATGCGGGCCAGCGTGGCGCCCACCGCTTCGCAATGAGCGAGGCTGGGCGACAGATCGCTGCGGCCCGCCAGCTTGTTCACCACCGCCGCCGGCTTGCCCTGCACGCTCAACAAAATTTCTCCCTCGTCATTGGGCGCCGGGTCTGGCACTGGCACGCCGCGGCCAGCCAGGTGTTTCATCAGGTGCAGGTAGTAAGGCAGTTGCTCGAAACTGAGCCGCTCGAAGACGGTGAGCACATGCTTCAGCGTCTGCCCGTCCCGCTCGCTGGTGACGAAATAGTTGGTGTTCTCAATCCCGGCCTCGATGCCCTGGAGCTCGGTCAGATCACCCAGGTTCAGCGTGTGCAGCAGGGCAGCTGCTTCCGCGAAGGAAACGTCGGTGTAAACAGCCATGGGGTCAAAAATCGAAGAGGCGCCAGCTGCTTTTGCCGCTGTTGCCAGTCCGGCCGCCGGCACCCTGACCGGCCGACTCGGTCGAGCGCAGTGGCGCGATCTCGTAGGCCGGCGCGCCGTTCTTGGGCTGGACCTCGATGCGCTGGGTCTGCCCGCCCACGCGCAGCTCGTCGATGCGGGTGAGTTTGTCTTCGTGGGTGATGCGCTCCACCCGCTGGCCGGGATCGGCAGGCGCTGCCTCGACGGGCGGCGGGCTCTGGGCTCCCGCGGACAGACAAAGACCCAGGCCCAGGGCAGACAGGAGGTGGTGACGCACAAGCATCCACCATTGTAGGCAGGCTGCCGGCCTCACCTGCCGCCCAAGGCCGTTCCTGCAGGCAGCCAAGGCGGGCTGGCGCTGCGAAAAATTGTCTGACAATGCCCGCATGACCGACCCCCATCCCATTCCCCAATGCCCCACCTTGCTGCTGGTGGACGGCTCCAGCTACCTGTACCGCGCATTTTTTGCCGGCGGCGAGAGCATGAGCACCATCTTGCCGGATGGCACGGTACAAAAGACGGGCGCCATTCGCATCCTGATCAACATGATGCAAAAGCTGCTCAAGGACTACCCGAGCGCTTACGCCGCCTGTGTTTTTGATGCCAAGGGCCCCACCTTCCGCGACGCCCTCTACCCGGCCTACAAAGAGCAGCGCAGCCCCATGCCCGACGATTTGCGTTCGCAGATCGCGCCGATTCACGAGGTGGTGAAGCTCATGGGCTGGCCGGTGCTCGATGTACCGGGCGTGGAGGCCGACGACGTGATCGGTACGCTGGCGGTGGCCGCGGCACAGCAGGGCATGAAGGTGATCGTGTCCAGTGGCGACAAAGACCTGGCACAGCTGGTCAACGAGCAGATCACCATCATCGACACCATGAGCGGCAAGCGGCGCGATCTGGCTGGCGTGCAGGAAGAGTTTGGTGTGCCCGCCAGCCTGATGGTGGACTACCAGATCCTGGTGGGCGATACGGTGGACAACGTGCCCGGCGTCAATAAGGTTGGCCCCAAGACGGCGGTCAAATGGCTGACCGAATACGGCTCCCTGCAGGCCATCGTGGACAACGCGGCGAACATCCAGGGTGCGGTGGGCGAGAGCCTGCGCCAGGCGCTGGACTGGCTGCCCACCGGTCGCCAATTGCTCACCATCAAGACCGACTGCGATCTCAATGGCTGGGTGCCCAATCTGCCATCGCTGGAAGCCGTGCGCATGGGCCAGCCCATGACCGAGCCGCTGCGTGTTTTTTACGAAACCTACGGCTTCAAGGGGCTGGCCAAGGCGGTGGCTGGCGCCGAACCGAAGGCCGCGCCGGCGCCGAAAGCGGCGAAGGCGGGCACCTCTGCTGCGCCGGGGCTGTTTGACGAGGCGACGACCGACACACCCGGCGCTGCATCGACCACGGCCTACGACACCGTGCTCACCTGGGACGCGTTCGACGGGTGGTTGCAGCGCGTCATGGCAGCAGACCTGGTGGCCGTGGACACCGAAACCACCTCACTCAACGAGATGCTGGCCCAGATCGTTGGCATCAGCTTCAGCGTGACGCCGGGCGAAGCGGCCTACATCCCGCTGCGCCACGCCGGGCCGGACGCGCCCGAGCAGCTGCCGTTTGACGAGGTGCTGGCGAGGCTCAAACCCTGGCTGGAGAACCCGGCCAAACACAAGCTCGGTCAGCACATCAAATACGACCGCCATGTGTTCGCCAACCACGGCATCGAGGTGCAGGGCTACGCGCACGACACCATGCTGCAAAGCTACGTGCTCGAAGTGCACAAGCCCCATGGCCTGGCCAGCCTGGCCGAGCGCCACCTGGGCCGCAGCGGCATTCAATACGAGGATCTGTGCGGCAAGGGCGCGCACCAGATCCCTTTTGCGCAGGTCGATGTGGCCAAGGCCGCCGAGTATTCCTGTGAAGACAGCGACCAGACGCTGGACGTGCACCGCGTGCTCTGGCCGCAGCTGGAAGGCGACGACAAGCTGCGCTTCATCTACGAGCTGGAGATCGCCAGCAGCGAAGCGCTTTACCGCATCGAGCGAAACGGTGTGTTGATCGACGCGCCCACGCTCGCCAAGCAAAGCCACGAGCTCGGCCAGCGCATCCACGCGCTGGAGCAGGAAGCCTACGAGATCGCCGGGCAGCCCTTCAACCTCGCCAGCCCCAAGCAACTCGGCGAAATCTTCTTCGACAAGCTCGGCATGCCCGTGGTCAAGAAGACCGCCACCGGCGCGCGCAGCACCGACGAAGAGGTGTTGGAAAAGCTCGCCGAAGACTATCCGCTGCCCGCCAAGCTGCTGGAGCACCGCAGCCTCGCCAAACTCAAAGGCACCTACACCGACAAGCTGGCCCAGCTCGCGCTGCCGCGCACCGGCAGGGTGCACACCCACTACGCCCAAGCCGTGGCAGTGACCGGGCGCCTCTCCAGCAACGACCCCAACCTGCAAAACATCCCCATCCGCACGCCCGAGGGCCGGCGCGTGCGCGAGGCGTTTGTAGCGCCGGCCGGCAGCGTGATTGCGAGCGCCGACTACTCACAAATCGAGCTGCGCATCATGGCCCACATCAGCGGCGACGCCGCCCTGCTGCGCGCCTTCCAGGCCGGTGAAGACGTGCACCGGGCGACCGCCGCCGAGGTGTTCAGTCTGGAGCCCGCGCAGGTCAGCAACGAGCAACGCCGCTACGCCAAAGTGATCAACTTCGGGTTGATTTACGGCATGGGCACCTTTGGCCTGGCCAAGGCGCTGGGCATCGACAACACCGCCGCCAAAAACTACATCACCCGCTATTTCGAGCGCTTTGCCGGCGTCAAGCAATACATGGACGACACCCGCGAACTGGCAAAGTCCCAGGGCTATGTGGAAACCGTGTTTGGCCGTCGCCTGGTGCTCGACGGCATCCAGAGCCAAACCGGCGCGCGGCTGGCCGCGCTGGAACGCCAGGCGATCAACGCGCCCATGCAAGGCACAGCGGCCGACCTCATCAAGCTCGCGATGGTCGCCGTGCAAAACGCGCTGGACGGGCAGGGCAGGGACACCAAGATGATCATGCAGGTGCACGACGAGCTGGTGTTCGAGGTGCCAGAGGCCGAGGTGGACTGGATCAAGACCGAGATTCCGCGCCTGATGGCGGGCGTGGCCGAACTCAAGGTGCCGCTGCTGGCCGAGGTCGGCGTCGGGCCGAACTGGGACCAAGCGCATTGATGCCTCGCCAGCGGAACCACAGACGCTGTGACACACTCTTCCCCGGTTTTCAGCCCACCAAGACACCTCAGAAGGAGACACCCATGCTCAACGACAACCTCACCCAAGACCTCGACGCCTTGTTGCCCGGCCAGTCCAGCGCGGCCGGCGCCACCCGCCGCACGGCATTGAAAGCAGCCCTGGGCGTGGGATACGCCGCATCCGTGCTCCCCGTGATGGCGCAGACGGCGATCAAGACCCCTTCCACCGGCCTCACCACGGGCGAGGTGATGATCGATGTGAACGGGTTCAAGATGCCGGCCTACCGGGCTGCGCCGGCTGGCAAGACCGGGCTGCCGGTGGTGCTGGTGCTGTCGGAGATTTTTGGCGTGCACGAGTACATCGCCGACACCGCGCGCCGCTTTGCACAAGCGGGCTATCTGGCGATTGCGCCCGAACTCTTTGTGCGTCAGGGCGATGCCCAGAGCTACGGCGAGATGGCCAAGCTGATCGCCGAGGTGATCTCCAAGGTGCCCGACGCGCAGGTGATGGGCGACCTGGATGCGACCGTTCAATGGGCCGCTGCCAACGGCGGTGACACCACCAAGCTGGGCGTGACCGGTTTTTGCTGGGGCGGGCGCCAGACCTGGCTGTATGCCGCGCACAACCCGGCGGTCAAAGCCGGCGTGGCCTGGTACGGACGACTGGTCGGCCAGACCAGCGAGCTCAACCCCACCCATCCGGTGGATGTGGCGGCGAAACTCAACGGGCCAGTGCTGGGGCTTTACGGCGGCGCCGACACGGGCATCCCGCTGGACACGGTCGATAGAATGAAAGCCGCGTTGGCCGCAGGGAATGCTGCAGCCAAGGCGTCTACTTTTGTGGTGTACCCCGACGCGCCTCACGCGTTTCACGCCGACTACCGGCCGAGTTTTCGCAAAGAGGCGGCCGAGGACGGCTGGAAGCGGGCCACGGCCTGGTTCAAGGCGAACGGCGTGGCCTGACGGCTGTCGCCTGCGTGGCCGGGGCCGCTTTGCGGCCCTTTTTTGTGGTCGGTTGCCGGGTGGCTGGTGTCCTGCCTGTGCCCGGCCTGTGTTTGTTCATGGATCTCGCGCAATGACGCTTCTCTGGATTTTGGTGGGCACGGTGGCAGCCGGTGTGGGCAGCGTGTGGCTGGCCGCCTTGTTTGGTTTTGCGATGCTCGCCCGCTACACCCAGCACATGCTCAGTCTGTCTGCAGGCGCCTTGCTGGCCACCGCGTTCATGCACCTGTTGCCCGAAGCGTTCGAGAGCCAGGCCAGCGCCAAAGAGCTGTTTGCGCTGCTGCTGGCTGGCCTGGTGTTCTTCTTTCTGCTCGACAAGGCCGAGCTCTGGCACCACGGCCACGAACACCACCAGCCCGATCCTCATGACGAGCATGTGCACGCTGAACACCCGAAGGCCGCACACACCCACGACCACCCACCTGCAGGACCTGCGCACCCTGGCCATGGCCATCATCACCGCGAGGTACGGATCGGCGGCTGGACTGTGCTCGCGGGAGACAGCGTGCACGCATTTGGCGATGGCATCTTGATCGCCTCGGCCTTTCTCGCTGACGCCCGCCTGGGTGTGATCACTTCGCTGGCGGTGCTGGCGCACGAAGTACCGCACCACATGGGCGATCTGGTGGTGCTGCGCCAGACCTCGGGTTCCGAGCGCGCGGCGGTGGTCAAGGTGTCGCTGGCCGGCACAGTGACCGCGTTGGGCGGCGTACTGGGGTACTTCCTGCTGTCGCACTTCGACGGCCTGCTGCCGTACTTTCTGGTGGCGGCTTCCAGCAGCTTTCTCTATGTGGCCCTGGCCGATCTCATTCCTCAACTGCAAAGACGTCTGGGGCTGCGCGAGACAGCAGCGCAGGTGGCCTGGCTGCTGTCGGGCATTGCGCTGGTGACGCTGGTCAGCCAGGTGGCCCACCACGGGCACTGAAAAGCGTCCCTCATGTGACGACAGGCCGAATGGCTGGCTGTCAAGGTGCCCACAGCCCCGCAACCTGCACCCACTCGCTGCGGAGCACCAGGTAAGGAACCCCTGCCCTGACCGCGCCTGGCGCCAGCGCAAGCTTCAAGCGAATTCGCCGCCGAAGCTGAAGCTGAAGGTCGCGCCCTGGCCGGGAGCCGCTTCGCCCCCTATCTGGCCTCCATGGCGTTCGACAATGCGCCGCACCGTGGCCAGGCCAATGCCAGAGCCCTCGAATTCGGTCGGCATGTGCAGGCGCTGGAAGGGCTTGAACAGCTTGTCCGAATAGGCCATGTCGAAGCCTGCACCGTTATCGCGGACAAAAAACTCTCCCTGGGTGGCGTCCGTCCCCTTGACCTGACCAAACTCGATCCGGGCCACAGGCTGGTGCTGCGTGTACTTCAACGCATTACTCAACAGATTCTCGAGCGCGATACGGGCCAGGCTCGGGTCGCATGACGCACACAGTCCGGCACCGATGCGCAATTCGACGGTGCGCCCAGGCTGCTTCTCCAGCTCCAGGACCATGATGGCATTCGCCATGGCGCTGAGGTCGGTGTCCTCGCGCTTCAGTGTGCTCTGATTGATGCGCGCGAGCGCCAGCATGTCGGCGATCATGGCCGACATTCGGGACGTCGAGGCCAGCACGCGCTCAAACAGCTGTTGCTCATCGGGGTCCAGGCGCTCGCTGAGCTGCTCGCGCAGCAGATGGGCATAGCCGTCGATGGCGCGCAGAGGTGACCTCAGGTCGTGCGACACCGAGTAGGCAAATGAGTCGAGCTCGGCGTTGAGCTTGTGCAACTCGGCGGTGCGTGCGCGCACGCGCTGATCCAGCGTGGTGTTGAGGCTTCGGATATCGCGCTCGCGCATCAGGCGCAGCAGCTCGGCATTGGCCCGGCTGGCAAAGATCGACATCAGGGCCTCGGACTCCGTTGTTTTCACGAGCGGTTGTTTCCATGCGGCGTTGATCAGACCAATGGGGCTGCCGTCGGCATCGAGAAAGCGCTGGCCCACATAGGATTGCAGGCCCATGGCCACGAGCGGCTCGTCGTTCGGAAACAAAGCCGACAGGCCGGAGGGAAACACGCACATATTGGCCTCGCCCACCACGGTGCTGCAGGGCGTGCCTTCCAGTGAGTAGACAAAGTTGTCGGCAGGTGCGCCATCGAAGTGCACGGCCAGGGTTTGAATGCGCTGGCCTGGCACCTGTTCGCCGATGACCACGAGGTCGGCCTTGAGCGCTTGCGCCATGTGGCGCGTGAACTCGGTGAAAAAGGCCTCGCTGTTATGTCCTGACACGCCGCGCGCGATGTCCAGCAACTGAGCCTCGCGGCGCTTTTCCTCGCTGATGTCTAGCATGCACGAGAGCACGCACGCCTCCCCATCGAGATCGACGATGTCGGCCCAGAAGCGCGCATCGGAGATGCTGCCGTCCTTGTTGCGTATGCGGGTTTCAACGCCGTGCACACTGCCTTCTCGGCGCAGCTGGGCGACAAAAGCGTCGCGGTCTTGCTGGCTCAGCCAGGCACCGGTCTGAAGGGAGGTTTTTCCTTTGAGCTCATCTGCGCCGTAACCCTGTCTGCCACCCTGTGCCGTGCTGACTTCCAGATAGGTGCCATCGGACAGGCGGCTGATCGCCATGGTGAGCGGGCTGAAATGGAAGGCCTTGGAGAATCGCTCCTCTGAGCGCTGGAGCGCCTTGCGCGCTGTCTCTTCGGCACTGATGTCAAGCACCATGCCGATCATCAGCCGCTCGTTGCCCTGCTGGATGATCTCGGCGTAGACCAGCGAATCGAAGGTGGAGCCGTCGCGGCGCAGGCCGCGTGCGTGCATGCCTCGTACCCGTCCGTTGGCCTTCAGGGTGGCCCGAAAGGCTTGATGCTCGTTCAGATCGGCCCAGAGGTTCGGTGGATGTTGGCCCAGCAACTCGCTGCGCGAGCAGCCGTACATCGCGCTGTAGGCCTCGTTGGCGTCCACCAGCAGCCGTGTCTCCAGGGACTGAACCATGCAGGCCGCCGGGTTGTTTCGGAACAGGGACTTGAATCGTTCCTGGGTGGCGCGCATCGCGGTTTCCGCCTCGTGAGCCAGTGTGAGCGCATCCTCTTGCTTTTCGAAGGCTTCCTGGAGTCGGTACTGACCCGCCTGTGCGCTGACCAGCAGGATCACGATCACCGCGGTCTGGATCACCCAGACGGTCCACCCGGTGGGCGGCAGCGTGCCCGGCAGCATGCCCCGCTGTTCGAGCCAGTTGATCACCCCGAGCGCCACGATGGTGTACAGCACCACCGCGTTCATTTTTGCCTTTGAGAGGAAGGTGCCCGCCAGCGCGATGGACGCCAGCATGACGAACACCCCTGCACTGCGCACGCCACCGGTGAGCAGGGTGGTGGCGGTGGCGGCCACCAGCACGATCAGCACCAGGCCATGTGCGGCGAGGACCACGCGCCCGCGATGGAGCAGGAAGCCCAGCAGCCATACCAGCGCAGAAGTGGCAACGGTCAGCAGGGTGACCAGCGTGATCCCGTCGCGCAGGAAGATGGCGAGCGCGATCGTCGGGACTGCGACGCCCGCTGCCAGCAACAGCGTGCGCAGGGCTCTGACGCGGTGCTGGTCGAGCGCGCCAGACGGGTCGCCGGGTCGATGCTCGCCCGGCTGGGGTGAGAGCTGCTTGGGCATTAGGTGGTTACAGCTTGGGGTGGACAAATGGCCTTAGCCATGCTGCGAAGGGTGAAATGCAAGGTGGCACTTTCGCCCGGTCGGGCATTGCGACAGATCAGGGCACCACACCAGCCTGATGTCCCTGCAAGTCCTTGCGAATCGGGTGCCGCGCTCATGCCAACATTGAGGTCACTGGCGCACCGAACCCCTTGGGCGTGCGCAAGGCAATGGGAAAGGACGGGCATGCTTAACGGAATTCCAATCGTGAAGTAGCAAGTTTTGGTCTTGGCGCCTGCGCGTCGATGGCGCACGGGGCGCTTGTTCGAGATATCGACCGAAAACGGCCGAGATTTAGCCCGCATCCGACTCGGAACGGCCAGAGTGTTAACCCCGAGCGAAGGGCAGGCCGGGCGTATTGCACCACTCACTCCAGCTGCCAGGAAACAGGGCTGTCCGTCCCAGTCCGGCCAGCTCCATCGCCAGCAGGTTGGGGATGGCGCTCACGCCGCTGCCGCAGTGGTGCACCACTGACGCCGGATCCCTGCCAGCGAGCAGCTGCTCAAACTCGGCGCGGAGCTGAGCGGCTGGTTTGAATCGGCCGTCAGGTCCGATGTTGGCGGCAAACGGCCGATTGAGCGCACCGGGGATGTGACCCGCCACCGGATCCAGCGGCTCGACCTCGCCACGAAACCGGGCGCTGGCCCGGGCGTCGACCAGGGTTTGCGCGGGGTCACCCAGTCGCTTCATCAGGTCGGTGGTGTGGCGAACCACCGCCAGAGGCTCGCCCAGCGCAAAGCTGCCTTCGGCTTGAGCTCGCGACGGGCCCGTCTCCACCGCGCCGCCAGCCGCCTGCCAGGCGGCGAGTCCACCATCGAGCACCGCTACTGGCTCGTGGCCGCACCACTTGAGCATCCACCACAACCGGCCACAATAGTTCGCGCCTTGGCGGTCATACACCACGGCCTGCATCTCCGCGTTCAATCCCTGGCGGCGAAGCCAGACGGCGAAATGAGATCGATCGGGCAGGGGGTGACGACCGCGGCTGGCGTTGTGCGCGGCATCGTGACCGCTGAGGTCGTGGTTCAGGTCGGCAAACACCGCACCCGGCAGGTGAGCGGACTGAAACTGACCGTCCCCGGCAGCGGCATCGGTCAGGTTGAAGCTGCAATCAAAAACCCGGACCGAAGCCGGGTCCAGGGCTTGCAACTGCTCGGGGGAGATCAGGGTCAGGTACATGCGCCCGATTGTGCGGCGCCCGCTGGCGCTGCGGTATTCCACCAAAGTACTCGTCGTGGGCTGGCCGTGCGCAGGCCGTCACGGTCTCAGTGTTCTTCGGCCGGCGCGTTGGGAATGGCGCGCGTCCGCAGGGCGGTGGCGGTGATGCCGCTGACGATGATCAGCCCCATGCCCAGCCAACCGATCAGAGGCAACCGGTCGCCAAACAAGGCGAGGCTGTAGATGCCGGCGAACACGATGCCCGAATACTGCAGGTTGGCCACCACCATGGTGGCGCCGCGCGAATAGGCCCGCGTCATGCACAGCTGGCCCAGCACCGCCAACAGGCCGATGGGCAGCAGCCACAATGCGCTGGGCCAGTGCCAAGTGCTGACGCCGGCGAACACCATGCCGAACGCACCCGCGATCACTGCACCGATCGAAAAATAGAACACGGTACGGGTCTCGGGCTCACCCGCGCGGGCGAGTGCCGCGACCTGCAGATACGCAAACGCTGAGAAGACACCGGAGAACAGGCCCACCAGCGCCCCGGTCATCTGCTCCGGGTTGAAGGTAGGCCGCAGCATCAGCGCCACACCCGCAAAGCCGATCAGCACCGTGATGAACAAGGGGCTCTGGTGGCGCAACGGCATCTGGTGTTTCTGCAGCAGCACCGCCCCACCGAGCAGGAAAGTTGCAATCCAGATGCTGCTCATGTAATTCAGCGTCACCGCAGTCGCCAAGGGCAGGGCGGCGATGGCGTAGAACCACGAGGTCAGCGCGATCACGCCGACCAGGCTGCGCCAGAAGTGCATCATGGGTAGCCGGGTGCGCATCGACACACCGCGCACCCGCGCCAAACCAAACAAGAACAACACGCCGAACACGCCGCGGTAGCACACAAGCTCAAAGCTGTTGAAGTGCTCGGAGGCGAACTTGATGCACACCCCCATGCTGGCGAAAAAGAAGGACGCGAGCAGCATCCAGAGGGCTTGCATGAGGTGGTACGTGAGAGTAAGGAGAAGAGGCGGGATCGGAGCGTGCGCGATGATAGCCAGCGCGTGGCGACGTTGGCGCGCCTGTGCGACCCGCCTGGTTTCTCCGGCGAAGAGGCGCCCAGCCCAGTGGCGCAGCGAAACCGGCTCAGCCGGGCCGCAGTGCGCCGTCCCCCTGGGGGGGTGACGCCAAAGGCTGCGCGGGGGGGATTCGCTGGGCATACCACTCATGAAAATGCTGCATGCCGTCTTCCATCGGGCTCTGGTAAGGGCCCACCTCGTTGTCGCCACGCGCCAGCAGCGCCTTGCGGCCCGCGTCCATGCGCTCGGCGATCTCGTCGTCTTCGGCGCAGGTTTCCATGTAGGCCGATCGCTGTGCCTCGACGAATTCGCGCTCGAAGGCGGCGATCTCTTCCGGGTAGTAGAACTCGACCATGTTGAGCGTCTCGGTCGGGCTCACCGGGTGCAGCGTGGAGACCGTGAGCACGTGCGGATACCACTCGACCATGATGTGCGGGTAGTAGGTGAGCCAGATCGCACCGTGCTCTGGTGGCTGGCCGCTGCGGTACCGCATCAGTGCTTCGTGCCAGCGTTGGTAGGCTGGGCTGCCAGCCTTGCCGAGCAGGTTTCGCGCACCCACGGTTTGCACCGAGTACGCCGGCTTGAGCTCCCAGCGCAGGTCTTCGCAGGTGACGAACTGGTCCAGGCCGGGGTGGAACGGCCCAACGTGGTAATCCTCCAGATAGACCTCGATGAAGGTCTTCCAGTTGTAGTGGCAGGTGTGCAGCTCCACGTGGTCGAGCACCATGCCGTCGAAGCTGAGCGCGGCGCGCGGCCCCATGCCCGCCAGGTCGGCCGTGATGTCGCGCCCGTTGTCTTCAAACAGCAGGCCGTTCCACTCGCGCAGGCCGTAGTTGTTCAGATCGAGGCAGGGATCGTGAGAGAAGTGTGGTGCGCCGATCAGACCGCCGGCGGGCTGCGGGCCCTGGCCGCCGCTGTAGGTCCAGCGGTGCAGCGGGCAGACGATGTTGCCGCCGGCGCTGCCCGGTTGGGTCGAGCCAAGGTTGCCGCGGCCCTTGAGCATGATGGCTTGGCGATGCCGGCAAACATTGGAGATCAGCTCCACACCGCGCCCGGTGTTGACCAGCGCGCGTCCGCCAGCCTCCTGGGGCAGGGCGTGGTAGTCACCGAGGTGGGGAACCGCAAGCTGGTGCCCCACATAACGGGGCCCTTGCTGGAACAGGGTTTCCACTTCGCGCTGGAACAGCGCGGGGTCGAAATAGCTGGAAACCGGGAGTTGGCTTCTGGCCTGCTGAAGTTGAAGACTTAAATCAGACATGAGGTCCTGACCTAGAGGCTCCCCCTATGAAGGGGCAGGGTAAGCGCTGGTCGAAAAACGAATTCGCGCGGGATGGGTGAAGTGGTGCGTCCCTCCGGGCAGCCAGGGCCCGTCAGTGAAGAAAAAAAGGAAGATTCAGTTTACCCCACGGTGTGTGGGCATGCCCCCATTCGCGGTCTCTGGCGCAGGCATGGCGCTGCGCCCAGCGTGGGCATGGTGGCCTTCAGCAGGGGCAGACGGCTAGAATCATTTGCATGCATCGACAGGGTGCCCTGCTGTCGGAGCTTCGACCATATCGATCCCTTCTGGCCCACTTTGTCGGCCCGTTTCTTCGTCACCTTCCCACACAGCTACATGACCCCTCCCACAAGCCGCACCGCCAAGAGCCCGAGCCCCCTGGATGCCGACCAAAAAATCGCGCCGAGCTACGAGGCTGCGCTTGAGGAGCTGGAGCAACTGGTCGCACAGCTCGATGCCGGCCAGCTGCCGCTTGACCAGCTGCTCTCGCGCTACCAGCGAGGCGCTGCGCTGCTGGCGTTCTGCCGTTCCAAGTTGGATGCGGTTGAAAACCAGATTCAGGTGCTCGAAGGCGGTGAGCGGAAGACATGGACCGCAGATTGAGCGCTGCCGAACATTCCCTTTTCGATCTGGAGGCTTGGCGCCAAGGCCAGCAGGCCGCGGTGGAGAGTGCGCTGTCCGACTGGATCCCGGCCGAAGCACCTGCCGGACTGGGCAAGGCCATGCGCTACGCGGTGCTCGATGGCGGCAAGCGGCTGCGCCCTTTGCTGGTGCTGGCCACCGCCGAGGCGGTTGGTGGTGCGCCGGAGGCTGCGATGCGCGCGGCCTGCGCGGTTGAGCTGCTCCATGCGTACTCCCTGGTGCACGACGACATGCCGTGCATGGACAACGACGTGATGCGAAGGGGCAAGCCCACGGTGCATGTGCAGTTCGGAGAGGCACAGGCGCTGCTGGTGGGCGATGCCTTGCAAGCCCTGGCCTTTGAGCTGCTCACCCCCGAGACCGGCGTTGACCCGGCTGTGGGCAGCGCGTGGTGCCGCTTGCTGGCGCGCGCCGCTGGCGCTCATGGCATGGCTGGTGGCCAGGCGGTCGACCTCGCCAGCGTCGGCCTGGCGCTGGACCAGCCGGCGCTGGAGCGCATGCACCGTTTGAAAACCGGCGCGCTGCTGCAAGCCAGTGTGTTGATGGGGGCCGCCTGCGGCACCCCCGACGCCCGCGCGCTGGATCATTTGCAGCGTTTTGGCGCCAGCCTGGGGTTGGCGTTTCAGGTGGTCGATGACATCCTCGACGTCACCGCCGACTCGATCACACTGGGCAAGACCGCCGGCAAAGACGCTGCGGCCGACAAGCCCACCTTTGTGGCTTTGCTGGGCCTTGCATCGGCTCAGGCCTACGCCGACCAGCTGCTCTCAACGGCCCACGAAGCCTTAAGAGCAGCCGGGTTGGCGCGTGTGGCGCCTCTGCACGCTCTGGCCGACTGGGTCGGTCGCCGCAACCACTGAACCGATGGATCAACGCTCATGAGTTCCTTGCTTTCCACCATCCACTCGCCCGCGGACCTGCGCAAGCTGTCACGCAACCAGTTGCTGCCCCTGGCCGACGAAGTGCGCAGTTTTCTGCTGGAAAGCGTGGCCCGCACCGGCGGCCACCTCAGCTCCAACCTGGGAACGGTCGAGCTCACTGTGGCGCTGCATTACGTGTTCAACACGCCCGAAGACCGCTTGGTGTGGGATGTGGGCCATCAGACCTACCCCCACAAAATCCTCACCGGCCGACGCGACCGCATGGACAGCCTGCGCCAGTTCGGCGGCATCAGCGGCTTTCCGCGCCGCGACGAGAGCGAATACGACACCTTTGGCACCGCGCATTCCTCCACCAGCATCTCGGCCGCGCTTGGCATGGCCTTGGCGTCCAAGATTCAGGGCCATCCACGCAACGCGGTGGCCATCATCGGCGACGGCGCCATGACCGCTGGCATGGCCTTTGAAGCGCTGAACAACGCCGGCATCGCCGACGGCCGTTTGCTGGTGGTGCTCAACGACAACGACATGTCGATCTCACCGCCGGTGGGCGCGCTCAACCGCTACCTGGCTCAGCTGATGAGCGGGCAGTTCTACACCACCGCCAAACAGGTCGGCAAGCAGGTGCTCAAAAACGCGCCGCCCCTGTTCGAGCTGGCCAAGCGGCTGGAGGAGCAGGCCAAGGGCATGGTGGTGCCGGCGACCCTCTTTGAGAAATTCGGCTTTAACTACATCGGCCCGATCGACGGCCACGATCTCGATTCCCT
>JBBSDB010000042.1:0-17735 GCA_038249735.1 Burkholderiales bacterium | reverse complement strand
GGGAAGTCGGCGTTGCCGTAGAAGTGGGTCCACACCATGCCGCCGTGTTCGGTGGCCCAGTAGCTGTTGATGTACTGCGGCGTCATCAGGTCCATGCCGAACTGCTGCACGGCAGGGCTGGTGGGCTCGGCGCAAAAGGTGGCCACGCGCAGCGAACGCATGTCGTACTGCTCCACATCGCGCCGGTTCTCTGACTCCGACATGATGGTCTTCAGGAAGGTCACGCCCGCCTTGAAGATGCGCACGCCATAGCGCTCGATCATCGAGGCGTAGCGGCCCGCGTGCGGGAACGTTGGCGCGCCTTCGCCGAGGATGCCAGTGCAGCGCGTGGTCATGGTGGCGCTGAGCATGTAGCTCTGGCCGGTGATCCAGCCCGGGTCGGCGACCACATAGACCACATCGCCGGGCTGGGCGTCAAACGCGATCTTCATCGTGTGCGCAATCCCGGCCACAAAGCCGCCGTGCACATGCACCACGCCCTTGGGCTTGCCGGTGGAGCCCGAGGTGTAGATGAAGAACAGCGGGAACTCGGAATCCACAGGCGTCGGCGCGCTGCTGGCCCAGACGGCGCGCACGAATTCACCATCGGGCAGCGCCATCAGCGCCGCCTCGTCGTTGACCGCGATGCCGGCGTCACGGGCGCCCTTCAGCAGCGTGCTCATCGCGCTGTCGGTCAGCTCGTGGCTCCAGCGGTCGCGGTCCTTGCGCCAGACCAGGTCGGCCTGTGCGGTGTGGCGCACCACGACCACGGCGCTCACCCGCGGCGGTGTGGCCACCAGCGCCTCGGCGATCGCGGTGCGCACGCGCGAGGCGCCGGCCACGTCGAGCACGCCCTGGCGACCCAACTCGGCCAGCGCGCGGCCCACACCGCGCATGGCGTCGCTGCGCTGCACCGTCACTTCGCCAGCCAGTACCTCGGCCACGGTGTCGAGCACCAGGCGCGAGCCGGCATCACTCAGCGCCAGCGTCTTCAGCCGCTGCGCTACTGTGTCCAGCACGGTGGCCACAGGCACGTAGTCGTCCAGCGCCGGGTCGGTGTAGGCGGTCTTGAACGGCACGATCTGCGCGTTGCGGTAGCCACCGTCGGCGGTGATGACCACGCGCGCACCGGCATCGTGAATGCGGTCCGACAGGGTCTTGTCTGAGAAGCCCCCGAACACCGGTGTGTAGACGACGCCCAGGCGCTTGGCTGCCTCGGTCCAGTACACCTGTTCCGGGATGTTGGGCAGGTTGAGCGCGATGCGGTCGCCCATGCGCAACCCGAGCGCCTGCAGCGCGAGCGCGCACTTGGCGGTCTCCAACAGCAGGCGCTTGCGCGAGATCGGGTAGGCGTCTACCGGTGCGCCGCGCCCCTCGCCCTGCGACATGTCCCAGCGATCGCCCTCAAAGAAGTAGGCGGTCTCGTCGCCAAAACCAGCCAGCACATGGCGGTCCACCTCGTTGAAGCAGGCGTTGGTGCGGCCGCCGGAAAACCATTTCCAGTGCGGCGGGTCGCTGTCGTCAAACGCCGTGGTCCAGGGCTCGAAGGCAGCGCCCAGATCGGCGCTGACAGCTGCGCAGGTGGCGGCGTCCCAGCCGGTCCATCGCCCGCTGGCGTCATTGAGAGTCAACCAGGCGCCCGCCGGGCCAACTTCGGGCACGCCGCTCACCCACCAGTGGATCTCGCGCTTGGCGATGCCGCCGTGGAAGGCGCCGGGGTTGGCCAGGGAGGCAGCGCGCTGGCGCTCCCAGTCGGCGCGGCTGCGCAACGGGTTGGCGCGGGCCTGCGGCATGGGGGCAGCTTTGAGGGCGAAGGTTGTGTCGGACATTTGGGGGGTTCTTTCAACGGCGCCTGGGCATCAGCACGGAATAGTCGAGGTCGAGCAACACCGAAGGATCGGCAGCGCCGTCGTGGCCCGGGAAGTCATGGCAGGAGCGGTCTTTCGTGGCGACCGTGCGCAGGCGCAGCGTGCCCAGGTCGTCGCGCCCTGGCAGGGCGTCGCGCGACAGCACTTGCGACCAGGCGTAGACGGTGTCGCCCGCAAAACACGGCGCACTGTGGCGCCCGCCGTGGAGCGCGACGACACACAGCGCGTTCGCCAGACCGTTGAACGACAGCGAGCGCGCCAGGCTGATGACATGCCCGCCGTAGACGATGCGTTTGCCGAAGCGGCCTTCGCGCTCAACATGCTGGTTGAAGTGCACCTTGGCGGTGTTCTGATACAGCCGGGTGGCCAGCATGTGCTCGGCTTCTTCCACCGTCATGCCGTCCACATGGTCGATGCGTTCGCCGACCTCGTAGTCGTCCCAGAGAAACTGGCTGCCGGCGCGCACCGCGTCGTAGTCGACTGGCACCGGGCCGAACGGCACTTGAAGATCGGTTACTGGCACCGACGACGGCAGCTCGGGCACCACCGTTTCGGGCGCCGGCGAGCTGGGGTCGAACTTCTTCACCATCACCCAGCGCCAGTAGTCGAGCACCATCTCGCCGTGTTGGTTGGTGCCGGTGGAGCGCACATAGACGACGCCGGTTGTGCCGTCCTTGTTGGCCTTCAGGCCTACCACCTCGGAATCGCTGGTGATGGTATCGCCGGGGTACAGCGGCACGCCGAACCGGCCACCGGCATAGCCCAGGTTGGCGATGGCGTTGAGCGAGATGTCGGCCACGGTTCGGCCGAACACGAGATGGAAGGCGAGCATCGAGTCCAGCGGTGCGCGCGGCAGGCCGAGCGATTGCGCGAACGGATCGCTGGAGGCGAGTGCGAAGCGGTTGCCGAACAGCGCCGTGTAGAGCGCCACATCGCCGGTGTTCACGGTGCGCGGTACGGCGTGCACCAGGCGCTGGCCGATGCGGAAGTCCTCAAAAAAGTTGCCTGGGCGGGTCTTGCTGGACATCGGTGCCAACCCTCAGAACCCGTAGGCCTCGGCCAGCGCTGGGTCCTTCTGTGCCACCAGCCGGGCCAGGTCGACCATCACCTTGGCTTGCTTCCAGGTGGCGTCGTCCTGCATCTTGCCGTCGATGGTGGCAACACCCGTGCCATCAGGCATGGCATCCAGAATGCGTTTGGCGAACAGCACTTCGCCCACGTCGGGGCTGAACACCCGCTTGGCGATCGCGATCTGGTTCGGCGCCAGCGACCAGGCCCCCGCGCAACCCATGATGAAGGCGTTGCGGAACTGGGCTTCGCAGCCGGCCTCATCCTTCAGATCGCCGAACGGGCCGTAAAAGCTGCGCAGGCCGCTGGCGGCGCAGGCGTCGACCATCTTGGCCAGCGTGTAGTGCCAGAGGTCCTGCTGTGCATGGCTGCGTGTTGTCTGACCCTCCACCGGATCGGCCAGCACGCCGTAACCCGGGTGACCGCCACCAACCCGGGTGGTCTTCATGCCGCGCGATGCGGCCAGGTCGGCGGGGCCCAGGCTCATGCCGTGCATGCGCGGGCTGGCGCGGGCGATCTGCTCCACATTTTCCACGCCCTCGGCGGTTTCCAGCAGCGCGTGGATCAGAATCGGCTTTTTGATGCCGTTGCGCGCTTCCAGCTGCGCCAGGTACTGGTCCACGAAGTGGATGTCCCACGGGCCCTCGACCTTGGGAATCATCACCGCGTCGAGCCGGTTGCCGACACCGGCGACGATCTCTGAGAGGTCGTCCAGGATCCACGGGCTGTTGAGGCAGTTCACGCGAACCCACAGGCCGGTGTCGCCGAGGTCGGCCTTTTGCACGCCTTCGATGAAGCCGCGGCGTGCGTTGTCCTTCTGGTCGAGCGGGATCGCGTCTTCCAGGTTGCCGCACAGCACATCGACCTGGGCCGCGGTCTCGCCCATGCGGGCGCGGATCTTTTCGATATGGGGCGGGAAGAAGTGCACCACGCGCTCGGGGCGCACCGGTAGCTCGCGAAATGGCGCTGGCGCGCCGATGGCCAGCGGCTTGTAGAAATGGTTGGGCAGTTTCATGCGGGCCTCGTTGTTGTTGAGTTGTTCAGGCGACCACGCCGGCATCGTGCAGCGCGCCGACCTCGGCGGACGACAGGCCGAGCACACCGAGCAGAATCTCGTCGGTGTGCTGACCCAGGCGCGGCGCCGGCATCGCCGGCAGGCGCGGTACGCGGCTGAAGTCCAGCGGCGTGGCGGGTGCCAGATAGGGGCCGATGCCGGGCTGGTCAATCTGGTTGAACATCGGGTTGTCGGTCGACAGGTCGGTGTCTTCCGCCAATGCCTCGCGCACCGTGCGGTACGGGCCCCAGGTGACGCGGTGGGCCTCGAAGGCCTCGCGCACTTGGGCCAGCGAGCGCTCGGCGAACCAGGGCGAGAGCAGCGCGGCGATGGCCTCGCGTGCCTCGAATCGTTGGCCCTCGTCGTTCAGGTCGCGTTGCAACCGCTGAGCCAGCGCGGCCAGCGCCTCAGCGATGCCGGTGGCCTCGACCAGGCAGCGCCACTGCAGGTCGGTCAAACCCACCACCATCACGCGGCGACCGTCGGCGGTGCCGAAGTCGCGGCCAAAGGCGCCGTACAGGTCGTTGCCATAGCGGGGCCTGTCCACGCCATTGACCTGCATCTCGGCCAGCATGCCCATGTGGCCGAGCATCGCCAGGCCCACGTTTTTCAGCGCCAGCGTCACCAGCTGGCCTTCGCTGTGCCGGTCGCGGTGGCGCAGCGCGGCCAGCATGGCGGTGGCGATCAGGTGGCCGGTGATCGCGTCCCAGGCCGGCATCACATGGTTGCTCGGGCCGGGCGCATCGGCAGGGCCGGTCAAAGCTGGAAAGCCGATCTGCGGGTTGACGGTGTAGTCCACCTCCGAGCCGCCGTCGCGCCGGCCGACCAGGTTGACCATGATCAGGTCGGCCCGGTGCCGGGCCAGTTGCTCGTAGGCCAGCCAGCCACGGGCGGGGAAGTTGGTGCTGAACAGGCCGGCATCGGCGCCGGGCGCGGCGATCAGGGCGGTGAGCAGTTCCTGCCCACGTGGCGAGCGCAGGTCAACCGCGATCGAGCGCTTGCCCTTGTTCATCCCCGCCCAGAACAGCGAGTCGCCCAGCGCGGTGACCGGCCAGCGGCCATGGTCCAGTCCGCCGCCAATCGGGTCGAAGCGGATCACGTCAGCGCCCAGCTGGGCCAGCGTCATGCCGCCCAGCGGGGTGGCGATGAAGGCCGAGCCTTCGACAACGCGAAGGCCTTGCAGGATGCCGCCGTTGTTCTGCGTGCCCATCAGATCGCTTTCCTCTCGCGCAGCGTGGCGATCTGCTCGTCGCTCAGGCCCAGCAGCTCCCGCAGCACCTCGTCGGTGTGCTCGCCCAGCTTGGGGCCGAGCGCGCGGATGCTGCCCTGCGTGTCAGACAGGCGCGGTACGGGAGCGGGCACGATGACCTGCTCGCCGGTGTCGGGCGCGTCGATTGCGACCAGGTTGCGCCGGGCATGGAACTGGCGGTCGCCGAAGATGTCGGCGATGTTGTTGAGCGGGCCGGCTGGCGTGTCGGTGGCATAGCAACGCTCCAGCACCTCTTCGCGGGTCAGCGCGCCGCACCAGTCGCGCACGATCTCGTTGACGTCGTGGCGGTGGGCGAGCCGGGTTTTCTGGTCGCCATAGGTGTCTTCCGTGGCCAGCTCGGGCCGGCCCATCGCCTTGGCCAGGCGCTCGAACAGCATGTCGGTGGCGCAGGTGATCGCGACCCACTTGCCGTCCTTGGTCGAGAAATGACCGTGCGGCACAGCAAAGTCGTTGTGCGATGAGCCCGCCCGCTCGCGCACCACGCCGTACATGCCATAGGCGGGCGCGAGTTCTTCGGTGCAGCGAAAGACCGATTCGTACAGCGCTGCGTCGACGAACTGACCCTCGCCTGTGAGGTCGCGGTAGCGCAAGGCCATCAGCACACCCAGGCACCCGAACAGCCCGGTCATGTAGTCGCCCAAGGTGGTGGAGCCGGGCGTGACCGGCGTGCCTTTGGGCATGCCGGCCAGGTAGGCGATGCCGCCCACCGCGTGCGCCACACGGGCAAAACCTGGGCGGTCCTTGTACGGCCCGGTTTGGCCATAACCGGTCACGCGCAGCATGACCAGGCGCGGGTTGATTTCTTTCAGCGCCTCCCAGCCCAGGCCCCACTTCTCCAGCGTGCCGGTGCGGAAGTTTTCGCACAGCACGTCGGCCTGGGCCACCAGTTTGCGAAACACATCGGCACCCTCGGGCGTGCGCAGGTCGATCGTCATCGAGCGCTTGTTGCGCGACTCGCTGAGCCAGGTCAGCGTGTCGCCGCGCATCGACGGCGTGCCGAACTTGCGCAGCCCGTCGCCGCCCTCGGGGTGTTCCAGCTTGATCACGTCGGCACCAAACTCGCCGAGCACCGTGGCGCAGAACGGTGCCGCGATGATGGTGGCGATGTCCAGCACGCGGATGCCCTTGAGTGGCAGCGCGTCGGTGGTCGGGAGGCTCGGTTCGGCGTTCATCGCGGGCCCTTCAGATGACGCGCTGCTGGCGAAGTCGCTGGATCTCGGCGGCCTCGATCCCCAACAGGCTGCCCAACACCGCTTCGGTGGCGTCGCCCAGGCTCGGGCCGAGGTGGGTGATGCGCCCCGGCGTCGCTGAGAGCCGCGGGATCACGCCCGGCACCACCACCACGCCCAACCCCTCGACGGGGACGCTGGCCAGGTTGCCTCGGGCCTGGAAGTGCTCGTCGGCAAAGATGTCGGCGATTGAATTCACCTTGCCCACAGGCACCTCTTCCCGCAGGCAAATAGCGAGAACTTCGTTGCGGCCGTGCGACCCGACCCATTCGGTCACGATGCGGTTGACCTCGTCGCGCGCAGCGAGCCGCTTGCGCTGGTCGCCGTACATCTCCGCCGAGGCGAGTTCGGGGCGCCCCATGGCGACCGCGAGGCGCTCGAACATCTTGTCGGTGGTGCAGGCGATCGCGATCCACTTGTCGTTCTTGGTGCGGAAGTGGCCGTGAGGGCAGGCAACGAAGCTGCCTGAGCCTTCGCGCTCGCGCACCGTACCGTGCAGCCCGTAGGCGGCAGCGAGTTCCTCCAGCACGCGGAAAACCGCCTCGTAGATGCCGACATCGACGATCTGCCCGCAACCGGTTTTCTCGGCCTGGCGCAGTGCGATCAGCACGCCGATGGCGCCGAACAGGCTGGCGATGTAGTCCCCCAGCGGCACGGTGCCAGGCAGCACCGGCGTCTCGCCGGGAAAGCCAGCCAGGTAGTTCAAGCCACCAAAGGCCTGCGCGATGTGAGCAAAGCCATGGCGCCGGCGGTAGGGCCCGGTCTGGCCGTACCCGGTGACGCGAAGCATCACCAGTTTGGGATTGGCCGCGTGAATGGCGTCCCAGGTGAGGCCCCAGCTTTCCATCGTGCCCGGGCGGAAGTTCTCGATCAGCACATCGCTCTTGGCGAGCAGCTTGAGGAACAGCTGCACGCCGTCGGGTTGCAGCAGATCGATCGTGACCGAGCGCTTGTTGCGGCTTTCGCTCAGCCACTTCAGTGTCGCGTCTGGGCGATCGGTGGCGGTACCGAAGCGGCGCATCGGGTCACCACCAATCGGGTGCTCGACCTTGATGACGTCAGCGCCGAATTCGCCCAGCACAGAAGCAGCGAATGGCCCGGCCAGAAAGTTGCCCACATCGACCACGCGCACACCGTCCAGCGCTTGGGGCGCGGGCGCAGCGTTGTCGGATGTTGTCTCGGGCATGTTGTCCGTACCCAGCGGTTCTGTTGCCGCGTGGCCTGTTATTTGTAGGAGACTCAGGTTAGATTCGTGCAACGCAAAGAAGGCTGGGTAATTTCCCGTGCCTTCATTCAGACTTTCTGAAGCAGGTATAGAAATCTCTGATGGAATCGCTGATGGATGACAACTTCCAGGCCTGGATCGGCCGCACCGAAACAACCACCGACCCGATGTCCTGCGTGCAGGCGCTGTCGGCCCAAGCGATGCTCGACGACCTCGGCCCTGCGCTGGCAGATGGCGATGCGCTGCCGCCGCTGTGGCATTGGTTCTACTTTCTGCCCCGCGCGCCTCAGGCCGGGCTCGACGCCGACGGTCACCCGCAGCGGGGCGGCTTCCTGCCACCCATCCCGTACCCGCGCCGCATGTTTGCCGGGGCCCGCGTGCAGTGGCACCGGCCGCTGGTCATGGGTGTGTCGGCGCGGCGCGAAGCGAGCATCGGCAACGTGTTGATGAAGTCGGGCAAGAGCGGCCGACTGGCGTTCGTGACGGTGACGAACCGTTTCCTGCAAGGGGACGCGCTGTGCATCGAGGAAGCGCAGGACATCGTCTACCGCGAACCGGGCGACCGCGTGAGCGCCTCGGTGGCGAGCGATTGGCCCCCGGTGCCCGAAGGCAGCTGGACGCGTGTGCTCCAGCCCGACACCCGGTTGCTGTTTCGCTTTTCAGCCCTCACCTTCAACGCGCACCGCATCCACTACGACCGGGCCTATGCGTCGGAGGTTGAAGGCTACCCGGGGCTGGTGGTGCATGGCCCGCTGTCCGCGATCCTGCTCTCAGAATTGGTGCGGTATTCGACCGCTCGGCCGATGCGCGCCTTCAGCTTTCGCGGCGTGGCGCCGCTGTTTGACCTCGGGCCGGTGCGCCTGGTCGCCACGCTGGCGGGTGATGAGTTGGCCTTGCAGGCCCAAGGCCCGGACGGCACGGCGGCACTGGTGGCGTCTGCAACGTTGGGTTGAGGCCAGCCGCCATGCACATCACGCTGCGCCACCTGAGCATCTTCGAGGCTGTTGCCAGGCACGGCTCGGTCTCGCGCGCGGCCAGCGAGTTGCACCTGACGCAGCCCGCCGTGTCGATGCAGATGAAGCAACTCGAAGAGCAGATCGGCCTGCCACTGATTGAACAGATCGGCAGGCGCATGTGCCTCACCGAGGCCGGCCAGGCGCTGCGCGTCCATGCCAACGACATCGCCGCTGGCATGGTCGAACTCAGCGCCTCGATGGCGCAGTTCCAGGGGTTGGAGCGCGGTCTGCTGCGGCTGACTGTGTTGTCTACCGCCAACTACTTCCTGCCCGCGCTGATCGCGCGTTTCAGCGCGCGCCACCCGGGTGTGCGTGTCAGCCTGCAGGTGGCCAACCGGGAGTTCGTTCTGTCCGCCTTGGCCGACGGCATCACCGACCTGGCCATCATCGGCCAGCCACCGCACAACGTGGACATCGAGGCGCAGCACTTCAAGGACAACCCGCTGGTGGTCATCGCCGCCCCGAGCCACCCACTGGTCGGTCAAGGACAGGTGAGCTTGCAGCGCCTGGCACAAGAAACACTTGTCGTGCGCGAGTCGGGATCGGGCACGCGCGCCACCGTGGAGCGCCACTTTGCCACGCATGACCTGGTTATCCGCTCGGGCTGCGAGTTGGGCGACAACGAGGGCATCAAGCAGGCGGTGCGCGCCGGGCTGGGCCTGGCGGTGGTGCCAGCGCAGACGATCGAGCTCGAGTTGCAAACAGGCTGCCTGGCGGTGCTGTCGGTCGAAGGCTTCCCGATCGTGCGCCAGTGGTTTGTGGCGCATCGCACGCAGAAGCGGCTGTCTGCTGCGGCGAGCACCTTTCGCAACATGTTGCTGGCACCGGCTGTAGAGAGCGAGCCGGACCTGGCTCGCAACGATGCCGCGATGTCGCGGGACTCTGCCTGATGGTGGCTGAGGACTGTCATGCCAAGACCTGAGAGGCTGAGAGTCTTTCGATCATGCCCGCTCATCACGCGAAAAAGCGCCTGCTCGTTGTAGCAAATGCTCGCCATAGCCCGAGCTATGTCTGCGCTTTGCGCCTAGATCAGGCGCTTTTTGGCGCGCTGCTCGGACACGCTCAAAAAACGCTCAGCCTCTGAGGCCAACAGACACCGGGGAGCCGCAGGTTGTCGTTGCGCTGCGCGCGGTGTGTGGCCAGCGCCAGGCGGGTGATCTACCGGCTCAGCAAGCCGGGCATTCGTTCTATCGCGCAGCTTGCGCTGCCCTCGGCAGACCCGTTCTTGTCCTACAGCAACAGGTCGTGAGCGCGCACACGACAAGCCAGCAGTCATACCTAGGATGGGCCTTTTAATACACGCAGAGAGTCGATATGAACAGCATCATTTACATCGTAGGTTTGGTTGTCGTGGTCCTCGTTGTGCTGGGCTTCTTTGGATTGCGTTGAAGCTTCGCGCCCTCAAGACCTTGGTTTTTTCGCCAGTTAGAAAGCGGCTGCTGTAGGCAGCCTCTTTCGCTTCCTTGCACGCTATGGCGAAACGAATCCGCAATCTTTTTTTTAATCGGTCTTTTCAGCGCTCCCTCTCAGCCCTGACCCGCTCCGCTGTGCGGACGGGCTCCAAGGCCATGACCCAGGCGCTGCTCGCGACACCCAAAAAGAAACGCCCCGCCAAAGTCCCTGCAAAACGCCCTGCTGCTCTCGCTTTGCATGTCACCGCGAAAGCCCAGCGGGTCGTTGCAGCGGCGGGGCGTGAGCGGGCGAGCGTTGCCATCGGCCCTACCGGCGCACGCCGCTACCGGCTGTTCAAACCGCCTGGCATGGGCCGCCATGAGCGACTGCCGCTGCTGGTGATGCTCCATGGCTGTGCTCAAGACGCTCGCGGTTTGAGCGCCAGCAGCCGGATGAACAGGGTCGCGGCACGCGAACGGTTTTTGGTTCTCTATCCGGAACAGGACCGCACCGCCAACGCTCAAGGTTGTTGGAATTGGTACGACACCCGCACTGGCCGCGCACACGCCGAGGCCGCCTCTATCGACGCTGCGATCACGCAGATCTGTCTGACGCAGCCGGTGGATTCGAAGCGCATCGCGGTGGCCGGGCTCTCGGCGGGCGCCAGCATGGCAGCGCTGCTGGCCATGCGCCGACCAGAGCGGTTTCGGGCGGTCGCGATGCATTCCGGTGTCGCGCCAGGGGTGGCCCATTCATCCGCGACCGCGCTCAGTGCGATGCTCGGGCGCCGCGTCAAGGCCGCGCCAGCCGCGCCGCTGGCAACCGGCATCCACCTGCCTGCGCTGCTGGTGATTCACGGCAGTGCCGACCACGTGGTGGCGCCCAGCAACGGCCCTGAGGCCGCTCATCTGTGGGCTGAGGTCGAAGGCGCGAAGCCTGGCACCGCGCGAATCGTGCAGCGCGGCACGCGCTACGCGATGCAGGTGACTGACTACCGAGCCCCTGGTCGGCTGGTGGCAACGCTGTGTGAGATCAGCGGTCTGGGCCACGCGTGGAGCGGAGGCGCCGCCAGCCAGTCTCACAGCGATCCCAAAGGCCCCGACGCCTCGCGCATGATCTGGTCGTTCATGGCCAAACAGTTCGCCACCGTGCGGGCTTGATGGCAACAAGCCATTAACTGCGGTAGCTGACGTCGGTGCGCTCCAGCTTGCGCAGCAGCGCCGGCCAGGCGATGTTGGCGCCCTGGCCGGCGGTGGCGGTCTTCATCACCTGCGCCATGCCTTCCAGAATCTTCGGGTGGATCATCACCAGCTCACCACCGGCCTGGGCGTCGATCTGGATGCGGCACACGCTCTCGAAGATGTACATCGAGAGGAACGCATCGGCAATCGATTTGCCCACGGTCAGCAGGCCATGGTTGCGCAGCATCAGGTAGTTGTGGCTGCCCAGATCGGCTTGCAGGCGCGGCTGCTCGTCGTCGCGCAAGGCCACGCCCTCGTAGCCGTGGTACGCCAGCGAAGCGAGCACGAAGGTGGACTGCTGGCTGATCGCCAACACGCCGCACTTTTGTGCGCTCACGGCCACCCCCGCTCGGCTGTGGGTGTGCAGCACACAGGCGGCGTCGTCGCGCGCGGCGTGGATGCAGCTGTGAATGGTGAAGCCAGCCGGGTTCACCACAAAGGGTGAGTCGCTGAGTTTGTTGCCCGCCTGATCGACCTTCACCAGGCTGCTGGCGGTGATCTCGTCGAACATCAGCCCGTAGGGGTTGATCAGGAAATGGTGCTCGGGGCCGGGGATGCGGGCGCTGATGTGGGTGAACACCAGATCGCTCCAGCCGTAGAGCGCCACCAGCCGGTAGGCCGCCGCGAGGTCGCAGCGCAGTTGCCATTCGGCATCGCTGACCTGGCCTTGCAGCGGCGGGATGTTCAAAGCGGCGTGTTCGATGGCTGTGTGGGCGTTCATGCGGCGTGCTCCGGGGTTTTCAGGACGGTGGCGGCTTTGTAGAGCGACTGCCTGGGCTGCGCCATCACGCGGCGCAGCATGGGCTCGAACTCGCTGAGCGGCAGCGCCTCGCCTTGGGGGTCGAACGCCGGGTTGTCGTAGACAGCGCAGAACTCGGCCGTGCGGTCAAAGGCGGGATGCGCCTTGAAGTTGTCGCGCAGGTTTCGGTCCAGGCCGATGTGCTCGAAAAAGTAATAGCCCTGAAAGATCGCGTGGTGCTTCACCATCCAGTGGTTGTCTTCGCTGACGAAGGGCTGGAGGATGGCAGCAGCGATGTCGGCGTGGTTGTAGCTGCCCAGCGTGTCACCGATGTCGTGCAGCAGCGCGCACACCACGTACTCCTCGTCGCGGCCGTCTTTGAGCGCGCGGGTGGCGGTCTGCAGGCAGTGGGTGTAACGGTCGACCGGGAAGCCGCCATAGTCGTTTTCCAGCAGGCGCAGGTGGGTGATGACGCGGTCCGGCAGTTGGGACGCAAACTGCATGAATTCGCCGCCGATGGTCCGCCAGTCGGCGGCGGTGCTGTCTTCCATGCGCGTGAAAGTGGCGCGGTGTTCCATGGCTTGTCTCCTGGTTCTGGGGTGCGAAAAGACGCCGCCTGCCGCGACGCTTCGCCCATTTTGAACCTGGCCAGCCCGCTGTGTCGCAGCATGGGCGACAGCAGAGACTCAAGCGCCTTCAGGCCCCTGGCGCGCCCACCACCACACCCGCCACCTTGCTCCCCACCACCTCCCAGCCCTGCGCGGCGCGGCGCTCCACCGCCGGGTGGTCGCCGTCGAGCCGGAACAGGTTCAGCCAGCCGTTGCCGACCAGATCGCGCACAACCGCGTGCTGTTCGATGATGGCGTCGATGGGCTCGCGCGGCGCTTCGATGAAGACCGAGAGGCGCAGCGGTGTGTGACGCAGGTTCTGGCCGTCGTGCAGCGACTGCATCGGCAGGCCGATGCGCAGGTCGCCGCCGTTGCCCTCGAACACACCCAGGCGACCGCCGACCACGTTGTGCAGCAGCTTGTTGCCGCTGCCATAGCGGCGGTTGTCGAGCACGCTGGCGTGGTACTGCAGGTTGATCCAGTTGGTGACCACCATGGGCGCGGTCATGATGAGAGTGAGCACGCCATAGCCCTCGTCTTGCCGCCAGTCGTAGTCGTGCAGGAAGCTGCGGCCACCCAGGTTCATGCCTTTCGTGCGTGCGCGCGGCGCGACGATGAAGGCGGCGTTGTCGGCCAGGCCCCACTCGGGCCGCACCTGCGCCCAGTCGTTGGCGCGCTCTTGCAGCGAACGCTCCAGCGCGGGGGCATCGTTGACAAGGTGAGAGAGGCCGAGCGAAGGCGCTCGCTCGGCGCGGGCGCGTTGGCTGCCGGCCTGCAGCGCGGTACGCAGTTTTTCCAACGCGCTGTGCAAGCTGGGCGGCACGGCGTCGGTGTCGAACAGCTGCACCTCGTCGGTGGTGGTGTTGTGCAGTGCGGGCAGAAAGTGGGTGGTGTTGGGAATGACCAAGCCCAGCTTGGCCGCCTCGGCCCGCACCGCTGGGGTGTTGAGCAGATCGGCCAGGGCGCGGGCGTTGACCTCGCCGGTCTGGCCGCCGCAGGCACCGCAGTCCAGGCCAGCCGCGTGCGGGTTGTTGGCGGTCTGGCTGCCGTGGCCGGCCAGCATCACCAGTGGGGCGAAATCTTGCGTGATGCCCATGGCGCCCAGGATGCCTTTGGCCATGCCCGCAGCGGCGACCGGGTCGGTGCTGGCTTGCGGCACGCGCGGGATGTGGCCCGATTCGCTGGCGTTGGCACCGAGGTTCAAGCCGGTGTCTTCCCAGGCCGCGGGTTTGGCGGTGCCAGGCAGGGTGTCTTTCAACAGCTTGGGGCCGTAGGCCAGGCCGCAGGTTTCCACGAAGCTGAAGCCCGAGGCAGCTGCCGCGCGCAGATCGGCCCAGCGCTGGCGCCAAGCGAGCGCGCCTTGCCGGCGCTCAGCCAGTGCCTGGCCCAGTCCCTTGCCGTCGGCAGGCGTTTCGCTGACCGTGATGGCAGGTGCGAGCAGACCGGGAAGTTGCGGTCGGGTCAGCGTGCTGCCCACCGGGCTGTAGGCAATCGGCAGGCCGAAGAAGCCGGCGAAGCCGCGGGTGGCGATGCCGGGCGCGGCGGCTTCCAGGTTGCGGCGGAACACCTCGGAGCGCACGTCGATGCAGAACACGGCTTGCACGTCGGGTGTGCTCGGTGTTGACGCGGGCTGCTGCAAGGCCGCCAGCAGACCGTCACACACCGGCTGCTGGTAGGCGATTTCCAGCGCGGCTTGCAGCAGCCAGTCGATCGCCTGCGCGGCGTGATGGCGGGCGATCTCGGCCTCGCTTCCCGCCCACTGCTCGGCCCAGCCGTCGCCGGTGAGCGCGGGCGTATTGCCGGCCGCAGTGTTGGCAGCCGCTGCGTCGTCGCGCAACAGCACCTCCCAGGCCAGCCGAATCGCCAGCAGGTACACGATCTGGTCGTCATCCGCGCCGCCCAACCGCGCCTGCCAGCGCTCGAAGGCGCACCAGGCGGCCCAGCCGTTGATGCTCAGCAGCAGGGCGCTCAGGTAGTGGGTGCGAGCGCTGGCAGGAATACCCAGGGTTTGCAGCGCTTCGGTGATCAACAGCAGCGGGTCGCTGGGCAGTGCTGCGATGCGCGCGGCCACCGCGCGCTGGCTCTGGTGCCACGGCAGGCCTTGGTCGGCGGCGATCTGGCGTTGCCAGGTGGCGAGCAGACCAGCGCGCCGGTCCATGCCCCAGCGGGCTTGGCCGGCATCGAAGAAGGCGGCACAGTGTTGGCTGATCTGGTGCGTGACCAGATCGCGCCAAGGCAGCGGCGCGGCGGGCACCAGCGACTGCATGCGCTCGGTGAGCAGCGGCAGGGCGCGCAGCGGCGGCTCGGGCGTCTGCATCGCAGCAATGAGTTCGCTGGTGCTGAGCGGGCTGCCCTGGCGATCGATCGCGGTTTGCAGGTGCTCGGCCTTGAACTGGCCAGCGCTCCAGTGTTTGGAGAAGTCAGCGCACGACATGGTGAGCCGCGTGCCGGCGAGCGCGCCGAGTGCGGCGGCGGCTTGCGGCGCGGTTGAGCCGACCCAGCCCCAGTAGGGGTTGACCGCAATGAACTGGTCGAGTGGCCAGGTGGGTGCAATGCGGTCGCAGGCCTGGGCGATGGCGTCCGCCACACCAAGGGTGTTGTTCAAGTGGAGGTCGACAGGAGCGTTCATGGTGAGACTCGGCAAGGCAATGGGGTGACGGTTCAGGTGCGGACGGTCGACAGCGGTCTGGCTTGGGCGGTTCGCGGCACCTCGGTCGCGCGCAGCGGCCAGAGGCGGAACACCCAGCGGCTGAATTTTTCGTCCAGAAACAGACCGCCATAAAACGCCGGGTAGAGCCGCGCGGCCAGAGCGCCCTGTGGCTTCATGGCCAGTGCGCTTTGCAACAGGAACAGAGCGGCAAACGCGACCGCCACCACCACAGCACCGGCCATGCCGGGCGCCTGCGCGGTGGGGCTGGCCCAAGTGGTGAGCCAGGCGTGCAGCCCGAAGTAGATGGCCCCGAGCAGGAAGGCGCTGCCGGCCAGCTTGATCAGACCGATCGCCCCTTGGCCGGTGGTTTGCAGCAGCGGCACCAGCGCCAGTGTGAGGATGCCGCCCATGACCCAGAGAGCGGGCGTGGCGCGGCTGTCCACCCCGGTGGCCTGCAAAGCGAAGGCAGCGGTGGCGGTCATGGCCAGCGCGGCCAGCGCACCCAGCAGCAGCTTGCCCGCGCTGGCCGGTGCAGCGGCGGGTGCGAGCTGGCGCACCTGGAGCTGGCGCACGATGCCGCCCGCGGCGAGGAAGCAATGGGCCTTGTAGAGCGAGTGCGCCACCAGGTGCAGCAGCGCCATTTCCCACAGCCCCAGGCCGCACTGCATCACCATGAAGCCCATTTGTGCGGTGGTCGACCAGGCCAGCATCACCTTGATGCTGATGCGGGTGGTCATCACCAGCGCGGCGATCACCGCCGTGGTGGCGCCAGCAACCACCAGCAGGCCCATCGCCAGCGGCAGCTCGGCCACCAGGGGCGCCAGGCGGATCAGCACAAAACCGCCCAGGTTCACCACCCCGGCGTGCAACAAGGCCGAGACCGGCGTGGGTGCCTCCATCACCTGGATCAGCCAGCCATGGAATGGCAGCTGGGCGGTCTTGAGCAGCACCGCGACCACCACCAGCAGGGTGGCGATCTGCGCCATGACCGGCAGGCCGGGCGCCTGGGTGGCAGCTTGCATCAACTGGTCGATGTGCAGCGTGCCGAAGGCGGCGTACAGCAGGCCAGCAGCGGCCAGCATGCAGCCGTCGGCGACCCGACCAACGATGAGCTTTTTGTGCGCGGCCACCTGGGCTGCGGGCCGCTCCGAGAAGAAGGTGAGCAACCGGTGCAGCGTGAAGCTGGTGGCCATCCAGGCCAGCGCTGTGAGCAGCAGGTGGTTGCTGGTGACCACCACCACCACAGCGGCCAGCGTGGCCAGCAACCAAGACACGTAGCGCGCCTCGCCCTGCTCGGCAGCCAGGTAGGTTTGCGAGTAGCGCACGATGCACCAGCCCACAAAGCTCACCAGCAGCGGCACGGTGGCGCCGACCGCGTCGATCCGCAGACCCCAGGCCTGCCTGGGCTGGGCAAACGCCAGCATCAGCGCGCTGGCCAGGCTGACCAACAGCGTCGCCTTGCTGGCGCCGCGCGCCAGACCCCAAGCGGGTGAGGTGCTGCGGGCCGCCGCCAGCGCGGCCAGGGCCAGGGTGGCGATCGGGGCGAGCAGCAGCAAGGCTTGGCCGAGCGGGAGGGTGGGCAAAAGGGCTTGTGTCATGGGAATGGGTTTTGTTGTGAGCGCAGGTGGATGGGTGCTAAACCGAAGGCGCGTTGCCCAAGAAAGACGGGACAACGGGACTGTGCCCGCGTTCTTCAATTCCGTAAAATTCATTGTTGTTGACAAAACATTCTTTTTTAAAGAACGGTACACGCCATGCAGCGCCTGAACTACCACCACCTGCACTACTTCTGGGCGGTCGCCAAAGAGGGCAACCTCACCCGCGCAGCGGCGCGGCTGCATGTGTCGCAGTCGGCGCTTTCCACCCAGATCAAACAGCTCGAAGAGCAGCTGGGGCAGGCGCTGTTTGAGCGCCAGGGCCGCACGCTGGTGCTCACCGAAGCTGGGCAGCTCGCGCTGGGCTACGCCGAATCCATCTTCACCTCAGGCAATGAGCTGATGGCGCTGCTGCGCGACGGGCGCCGCATGGAGCGCGAGGTGGTGCGTATCGGCGCGGTCGCCACGCTGTCGCGCAATTTTCAGGAAAACTTTCTCAGCCCCCTGCTGGCGCGCAACGATGTGGAGCTGGTGCTGCAGTCGGGCAGCCTCGCCGAGCTGCTCGGGCGCCTGCGGGTGCACACGGTCGACATCGTGTTGTCCAACCAACGGGTGCACAGCAGCGCCGACGACCCATGGCGCTGCCGACGCATTGCGCGCCAGCCGATCAGCTTGGTGGGGCCGCCGCGCAAAAGTCGGCGGGCATTTCGCTTCCCGGAGGATCTGGCGTCGGTGCCGCTGCTGCTGCCCGGGCAGGGCAGCGACATCCGTGCGGGTTTTGATTTGCTCTGCGACCAGCTC
>JBBSDB010000041.1:0-17794 GCA_038249735.1 Burkholderiales bacterium | reverse complement strand
GCCCTGTTCGTCTACGCCGGTGCCAGCCTGCACCTGAAGGAAATCATGGCTTTCGCGCCCGCAGCAGCGGTCTACGTGGTGGCGCGCAGCCTGACCAAATGGCTCGCCGTGGCAGGCACTGGCTACCTGGTGGGCTGGGAGCGGCGCACCCACCTCAACGCGGGCCTGATCTTGATGCCCATGGCCGGCATGGCGATCGGGCTGGCCAACACCATGAGTGCGCAGTTCCCGGTGCGCGCGGCCGAGGTCGTGGCCATCGTGTTCGCAGCGGTGGCGGTGCTGGAAACCATCGGCCCGCCGGTGGTGGCGCGCGCGCTGCGCTGGGCCGGCGAGGTGCATGGCGACGACGAAGACCGCGGCCTGACCCAGGCCGACGCGCTGATGGAACCGATGCTGGCCGAAGCACCCGACTCCCAAAGCGCCCCGCTCTATGACAGCAAAAACCCAGCCGCCTGAACCCAGCGGCGGCGAATTTGCGCTCATCGCACGCCACTTCAGCCGCCCGGGCAGGGCCCTGCCCAGCGCGGTGCTGCTGGGCGTTGGCGACGACTGCGCGCTGCTGCAACCCACCCCCGGCCACCAGCTCGCCATCTCCAGCGACATGCTGGTGGAGGGCCGCCATTTTTTCGCCGACACAGACGCCGAGTCGCTCGGCCACAAGGCGCTGGCGGTGAACCTGAGCGACCTCGCCGCCATGGGCGCCCGCCCGCTGGGCTTCACCCTGGCGCTCGCACTGCCCACGGTCGACGACGCCTGGCTCGCCGCGTTCGCGCGCGGCCTGTTTGCGCTCGCCGACGCCCACGCCTGCCCACTGGTCGGCGGCGACACCACACGCGGACCGCTCAACATCTGCATCACCGTGTTCGGCGAGGTGTTGCCCGGCCGCGCGCTGCGACGCGACGCGGCTCAAGCGGGCGAC
Source organism: Burkholderiales bacterium (assembly GCA_038249735.1). GTDB lineage: Bacteria > Pseudomonadota > Gammaproteobacteria > Burkholderiales > Burkholderiaceae_C > Hydrogenophaga. The sequence continues at coordinate 16,875 of JBBSDB010000041.1, read as the reverse complement.
GACCTCTGGCTGAGCGGGCGCACCGGCGAGGCGCGGCTCGCGCTGGCGCACCGGCTTGGCGAAACCTGGGCGGGCGCCGTCGAGCCTGATGGCTTGGCGCTGGCACAAGCGCGAATGGACCAGCCGACGCCGCGCCTCGCGCTGGGCATGGCGCTGGCCGGCCTGGCCCACGCCGCGCTGGACGTGAGCGACGGCCTGGCAGGCGACCTCGGCCACATCCTGCGCGGGAGCGGTCTGGGTGCCGAGATCGACTGGACCGCCCTGCCCCTGGCGCCGGCGCTGGCACCGCTGCCGTTGGCGCAGCAACAGGAATGCGTATTGCACGGCGGTGACGACTACGAGCTGCTGGTTACCGCCGCGCCCGCCGCGCGCGAGGCCATGCAAGCAGCGGCCAAGGCCAGCGGCATACCGCTGCGGCGCATCGGCCGCCTGTTGGCCGCGCCCGGTTTGTACCTGGTCGATGCCCAAGGTCAGCGCCAGCCCTTGGCGATGCGTGGCCACGATCATTTCTCGGCGTGAGCGGTCTGGATAATCCGGCCATGACCACCGACACCAGCCCCGAGACAAGCGAATTGGCACAAGCCCCCGCCCCGCCGACGCACCCGGGTTGGCGTTTTCTGGTGGCGCATCCGGCCCACTTCATCGCCCTCGGTGCCGGCTCGGGGCTGTCGCGGCTGGCACCAGGAACCGCCGGCACTTTGTGGGCCTGGGCGGCGTTCATGATCCTGCAGCCGATCATGAACGACCTGGCTTGGGGCGCGGTGATCGCGCTGGGCACGCTGATCGGCTGGTGGGCCTGCACGGTGACAGCGCGGCACATGCGCATCGCCGATTCCGGCCACATCGTGTGGGACGAAATCATCGCCTTCTGGCTGGTGCTGTGGCTGGTCTCACCCACTGGGTTGGTGGGGCAGACGGTCGCGTTTGCGCTGTTCCGCTTCTTCGACGCAGTGAAGTTCGGCCCCATGGCCTGGGCCGATCAGCGCTTCAAGGGCTTCGGACCGCGCGGAGGTTTCGGTATCTTGCTGGATGACTTCGCTGCTGCCGGCTGCACCTTGCTGGTGATCGCCGCTTGGAGGTTCTGACATGGCCACCGCTCACGAACTCGTTGAAACCCTCGCCGCAACGCTCAGAGCGCGCGGCCTGATGCTGGCTACCGCCGAGAGCTGCACGGGTGGGCTGATCGCAGCCGCGTGCACCGAGCTCAGCGGATCGAGCGACTGGTTCGAGCGCGGTTTCGTCACCTATTCCAACGCCGCGAAAACCGAACTGCTCGGCGTGCCCGCCGCACTCATTGATGAACACGGCGCGGTGAGTGAACCGGTGGCACGCGCCATGGCCGCGGGCGCGCTGTCGCACTCGCGCGCGCAGCTCAGCGTGGCCGTGACCGGCGTGGCTGGCCCCACCGGTGGCTCAGCACACAAGCCGGTCGGCACGGTGTGGCTGGCCTGGGCCACACCCCTCGGTGTGACCGCAGAACGCTGTCAGTTCCCCGGCGACCGCGCGGCCGTGCGCCAAGCGACGGTGGTGCAGGCCTTGACGGGTCTGCTGGAGCGTTTGCCGCCCGCTGGGTAGGCACTTCACCGAGCCCAATTCAGCCCTGCCCTGGGCGCGGCTAGCCTGCCCCGTGGCACTTCTTGAATTTTTTACCGCTGCCGCACGGGCAGGGATCATTTCGACCCGGCGCATCGGTGCGGCGCACCGGCTCCACGCGCTCCCCCAGGCTTTGCCAGATCTGACGCATGTCGTACACCGCCCAGATCGCTGCGCCCAGCTGGTTCAGCCGCGCTTCGCTCACACTGGGCGGGCCGTCTTCGCTGTGCATGGACAGGGTGGGCTTGGCGGTGTCGTCTTCGGTGAGGGCGACGATGGCGTTCAACGCGTCATTCAGCCACTCGGCAGCTTCTTTGTCGCGCGGCGAGGCCCAGTCGTCGCTCCAGTTTTCCACCACGAACATGAAACCCAGCGCCCACACCTGGCCGTAGGCTGGCATGTCCTGGTCGACGATGTCGTCTCGCTCGCTCGCGGGCAACGACGCGACAGCACCGCGCACGTCCAGCAGCTCGGGGTGGTAGCTCTGCTCGTCTTCGAGCGACTCCACCTCGGCCGCCAGGGCAGCCGCCACCTCGTTCCAGCGGCGCGCCCACAAAGCCAGAAATTGCGCCGCCTGGGCGGCATCGGCAAAGCGCGCGCCGTCTTTCTCGTCCACACCCAGCAGCACCGGCAGAAACTCATCGGGCAGGATCAGGCGCCGCGTGCACAGCAACGCCGCCAGAGCACCTTCGCAGAACTCCCACTGGGGCACCTCGTCGTCGCGGGTGCGCAGCTCGTCGAGGATGGTGTCGAGCGTGTCGAAGTCCTCGGCAGCCAAGGGCTGTTCGAGATCAAGGGGGCTTGCAGGGTTGCTCATGGGGACTGGGTGTCGGGACTTTATGATGCCCGGCAGTGTAGGCGCTCCCCGATTCGACGCGCGCCCGTTTGCACAGCCCGCCGTCCTTGAAAGCCTCCATGCTCGAACGCCTCAATGCCCTCTATCCCATTCGCTACACCGCGCTGGCGCTGTGTGTGCTGTTCGCGCTGCTGAGCTTGTTCTCGCTGGTGGCGTTCGGCGTCGGCATGGGCTGGTTCGTGCTGTTCGGCGCGCTGTCGGTGGTGGGGTGGTACGACCTGCGCCAGAGCAAGAGCTCGGTGCGCCGCAACTACCCCGTGATCGGCCATCTCCGCTACATGCTGGAAACGATACGACCGGAAATTCGCCAATACTTCCTGGAGAACAACACCGAGGCCACCCCGTTTTCACGCAACCAGCGCAGCCTGGTGTACGCACGCGCCAAGGGCGAGACCGACAAGCGGCCTTTTGGCACCCAGCTCGATGTGCAAGCCAACGGGTTCGAGTGGCTCAACCATTCGCTCATGCCCACCGTGCTGGAGTCGCACGACTTTCGCATCACCATCGGCGGGCCGGCGTGCAAGCAGCCGTATGAGGCGAGCGTGTTCAATATCTCGGCCATGAGCTTTGGCGCGCTCTCAGCCAACGCGATCCAGGCACTCAACGCCGGCGCGCTGCGCGGGCGCTTTGCACACGACACCGGCGAGGGCTCCATCTCCGCTTGGCACCGGCTGCATGGTGGCGATCTGATCTGGGAAATCGGCTCGGGCTACTTTGGTTGCCGCGACGAAGCCGGGCACTTCAGCGAAGATCGTTTCAAGGCCAATGCGCTGGACCCGCAGGTCAAAATGATCGAGCTCAAGCTCAGCCAGGGCGCCAAGCCGGGCCACGGCGGCGTGTTGCCCGGCCCCAAGGTCACGCCCGAGATCGCAGCAGCGCGAGGCGTGCCGGTGGGGCAGGACTGTGTGTCCCCAGCGGCCCACCGTGCGTTTGCCACACCGATGGAGATGATGCATTTCATCGCCCGGCTGCGCGAACTCTCAGGCGGCAAACCCACCGGGTTCAAGCTGTGCATTGGCCACCCCTGGGAGTGGTTTTCGATTGTCAAAGCGATGCTGGAGACCGGCATCACACCCGACTTCATCGTGGTCGACGGCGCCGAGGGCGGCACCGGTGCGGCGCCGCTGGAGTTCACCGACCACGTGGGCGCGCCGCTGCAGGAAGGTCTGCGCCTGGTGCACAACACGCTGGTAGGGGTGAACCTGCGCGACCGCATCCGCATCGGTGCATCGGGCAAGGTGGTGAGCGCCTTCGACATCGTGCGCGCGATCGCCATCGGCGCCGACTGGTGCAACAGCGCGCGCGGCTTCATGTTTGCGCTGGGCTGCATCCAGGCCCAGACCTGCCACACCGGCCAGTGCCCCACAGGGGTGACCACGCAGGACCCGATACGCCAGCAGGCGCTGGTGGTGCCGGACAAGGCCGAGCGGGTCTACAACTTCCACCAGCAAACGCTGCACGCCCTGCAAGAGCTGGTGCAGGCCGCCGGGCTGCAACACCCCAGCGACATCACCGCCGACCACATCGTGCGCCGGGTGAACGAGAACGACGTGCGCCTGCTCTCCACCCTGCTCCCCACCGTGCGCCCGGGTGCGCTGCTGGGCGATCTGGACGCACAGCACAAGGTGTTCCAGTACTACTGGCCGCAGGCCCAGCCGGATCGCTTCGGGTTGGTTTGACGCCGCATTTCGGCGTTGCCAGCCAAGGCGGTTTCAGGCGGTCGAGAAGCGGGCGCGCAGGTAGTCGATGATTGCTTTTGAGTCGTACAGCCACTGGGTTTTGCCTGCTGCATCGGTGATCTTCAGGCAGGGCACCTTGGCCGCACCGCCGCCTTCTAGCAGCGCGTTGCGGTGGGTGGCGTTTTTCTGGGCATCGCGCCGCTCGATGGGCAGCGACAGCCGGCGCATTTCCTGGCGTACCTTGATGCAAAACGGGCAGGTTTGGTATTGGTAAAGCGCGAGGCTGGCGCACTGCCGGTCCACCAGTTTTTGGGCGGCGGGCTCGCGCACCACGCCGGTGGGCTGGCGCAGCCGCTCCAACAGCAGCACAAACGGGCCCAGCACCAGGCGCAGGGTTTTGAAAAAGGCTCGGACGATGGTTTTCATGGGCGTGTGATTGGGCGTGCGTGAAGTGGAAAGAAACGGGAGATTCAAGGGGTTGTGAAGTTTCGGACTGCGGGCGCAGGCACCGGCCAGCGGCGGCAGACCAGCACCCCCAGCGGTGCCAGCCGCCGCGCCATGCGCAGCACCTGATCGTCTTTGCTCACCAACGTGGCTCGGTGTGCCACGGCCAGGTCGATGAACTTCTGATCGTCGGCGTCTTTGCAGACGCAGGGCGCCCTGGGTCCGGCGGGTTCGGTGTGGGTGCGTTGGTCAAACGCGGCCAATACGTCAGCCGCGGGCAGCGCGCGGCTCGCCAGACGCTTGGCAATCTGCGGATAGGCCAGCACACGCGCGAGTTCTTCGCGCATGGCGAGCGTGGCGATCCAGCGGTTGGCGGGTTGGGCGAGTTGCTCGCGCAGCGGCGCGGTGGCGGCGTCTTCAAAGACCAACAGGTCAAGCACGGTGTTGGTGTCGATCACCCACGCGGTGGGCGCGTTCATGCCGGATGGGCTGGGGCATCGCCCGGCGGCTGGGGTGCCTTGCGCGCCGTGAGATCGAAACGAAACAGCCGGCATTCGATGGCCCCGTTCCACAGCGGCACGCGGCGCGATTCCTTGAAGCGCATCTTGCCGGGCAGCTTGAGGTCGGGCGTCAGCAGCCAGGCGCTCCAGCCGGCGTAGTGGCTCTTCCAGTGCGCGGCAAGGCGCTCGAAGAATTCGGCTCCGTCACCTCCGTCTTCCATCTGTGCGCTCTCGCGTCCCTGGCGGGCAATCTCCTGCGGAATGCGGCCGGCCGAGAAGCTGCGCGAGGGCCGCGCGCTGGCGCGTTCGCCCGCGCGTTCACCAGCCACGCCAGCCGCCGCGATGCGCTCGCCATACGGCGGGTTGAGCAGCATCACGCCGGGCCTCTCGCTGGGCGGCAGCCGCTGCAGCGCGTCGCCGCCGCGCAGCTCGATGGCGTGGGCCACACCGGCGCGCTCGGCGTTGCGCTGGGCGAAATCGACCATGCGAAACGACACGTCGCTGCCGAACACGATGGGGCGCTGGCCAGCGGGCCAGTCGCGCTGCGCGCGCACCGCCTCGTCGCGGATCGCCTGCCACACGTGGGGCTGAAAAGGCAGCATCTTCTCAAACGCGAAACGGCGCAGGCTGCCCGGGGCGATGTTGAGCGCGATCTGCGCCGCCTCGATCACCACCGTGCCGCTGCCGCAGCAGGGGTCGTACAGCGGCACGATGGCATCCAGCGGCTGCCCGGCGCACGCGTCCCAGCCAGTGGCGGCGATCATGGCCGCGGCGAGGGTTTCCTTCAGCGGCGCATCGCCCACGTCTTCGCGCCACCCACGCTTGAAGAGGGGCTCGCCCGAGGTGTCGAGGTAGAGGGTGAGGCCGTCGGTGGTGAGGTGGGCATGGATGCGCACGTCGGGCCAGGTGGTGTCGACGCTGGGGCGCTCACCGCGCTTGGCGCGAAAGCGGTCGCAGATGGCGTCTTTGATCTTGAGCGCGGCGAAGTTCAGGCTGGTCAGCGGGCTGTGTTGCGCGGTGATGTCGACTTTGATGGTTTGCTTGGGCGTGAACCAGATCTCCCACGCCACATCGCTGGCCGCGCTGTACAGGTCTTGCTCGCTGCGGTAGTCGCCGTGCCAGAGCTGCACCAGCACGCGCTGAGCGAGCCGGCTGTGCAGGTTCAAGCGCATCGCATCGCGCCACGAGGCCTGCACGCCCACGCCACCGCGCGAGCTGAACGCCAGCGGCTCGCCGGTGATGCGCTGCACCTCGGCGCCCAGAAAGTCTTCGACGCCGGCGGCGCAGGGAAGGAAAAGTTTGAGTTGGTTCACGGCAAATGGAGGCGTTGGTGCGCGCACAGAGCGGCGAAAAATGGCAAACCCGCGGACACACCTTCAACACACACCGCGGAACTGGCTTTGCCAGGCCGCTGGTGTGGCCCCCCTTCAGGGGGGAGACGCGGAGCGGCGCAGGGGGTGTTCACAGTGCTTTTCGCAAACTCGCCGGCGCGATGCGCAGCGCATCACGGTACTTGGCCACGGTACGCCGCGCGCACTCGATGCCCTGCTCTTTGAGCAGATCGGCGAGCTGGTTGTCCGAGAGCGGCTTGTCTGCCTGCTCGGCCGCGATGAATTGCTTGAGCAGGGCGCGCACAGCGGTGCTTGACGCGTTGCCACCGGTCTCGGTACCCAGCGAGGAGCCGAAGAAATACTTGAGCTCGAAGGTGCCAAAGGGCGTGGCCATGTACTTGGCGGTGGTCACGCGGCTGATGGTGGACTCGTGCAGCCCCAGCTCGTCGGCAATCTCGCGCAGCACCAGCGGACGCATGGCCAGCTCGCCATGGAGAAAGAAATTGCGCTGGCGCTCCACGATGGCGCTGGAGACACGCAGGATGGTGTCGAAGCGCTGCTGGATGTTTTTGATGAACCAGCGGGCTTCCTGCAGCCGCTGCTGCATGGCGGCGTGGCCGGCACCGGTGCCACTGTCTTTGCCACCTCGGTTCTGGCGCATGGCGTTGGCGTACACATCGTGCACCCGCAGGCGCGGCATCACCTCGGGATTGAGCTGCACCTTGAAGCCGCGCCCGGCGCGGGTGACCAACACATCGGGGATCACGATGTTTCGCTCGACTTCGACAAAGCGGCGGCCCGGCTTGGGCTCCAAGCGGGCAATCAGCGCGAGCGCGGCGCGGGTGGTGTCTTCGTCGAGTCCGCAGTTGGCGCAGAGGCGCTTCACATCGCGCTTGGCCATCAGCTCCAGCGGCTGCGAGCAGATGGCCAGCGCGGCCCGGGCCGCGGGGCTGTTGCGCAGTTCCTCGATCTGCAGCCGCAGGCACTCGCCCAGATCGCGCGCGCCCACACCGGCCGGCTCCATGTGTTGCAGCAGCCGCAAGGAAATGGCGAGGCGCTGATGCGCGGCCTCGACGGCTTGCAGCACTTCATCGGGAGAGAGCGCCGCTGCGCTGGCGCTCATCTGCAGCCACGCGCTGGCGAGATCGCTCAGGCTGTCTTCCAAATACCCGTCGTCGTTCAGCGACTCGATCAGAAAATACAGCGCAGCGCTGTCTTCTTCGCTCAGGCGCAAGCCCAGCGCTTGGCTGTGCAAATGGTCTTGCAACCGGGTGCCAGCGCGCGCGAGTTCGGCGGCACTGGCGGTTTCCTCGTCGCCGCCCGAGCTGCTGGCGTTGTTGCGCGGGGGCGCGTCGCCACCCCACTCGCTGTCGTCAGGCGCCATGTCCACCGAGCCGTCACCGTCCCAGCTTTCCTCCAGCGGGGTTTCGCCATCGGCGCGGCTTTCCACACTGTCCGATGACTCACTGTCGTTGCGCTCGCTGCCTACCCGCTCCAGCGTGTTCTGCTGCGGTGCCAGAACGGGCTCGGCCGACTCAGCGATCTGCTCGCTGGTGCTCACCGGCGCGTCGGCCTGCTCCAGGCCAAAATCCTCGCGCTCTGCACCGTCCTCGGTGCGCTCCAGGAAGGGGTTGTCGTCCAGCATCTGCTCGACTTCCTGCGCCATCTCCAGCGTGGAGAGTTGCAACAGGCGGATCGACTGCTGCAACTGGGGCGTGAGCGCCAGATGCTGGGAGACGCGTAAGGACAGGCCGGGCTTCACACGGCCTCCCCCCGCCGCGCTGCGCGCGACCCCCCATGACGGGGGCGCACCCTGAGGCCCGGCAAAGCCGGTTCATCGGGTGCCCTGGGTTGGATGCTTTTTCTCCGGCTGACCGCCTTGGAAGCCAGCCACCTTTGAGAAGCGGGATCGCCGCAAATCGAGCCCGCTGCGCGAGCGTTAAAAACGGGTCTCATGACCGTCACATCCGGAAGTGTTCGCCAAGGTAGACGCGGCGCACGTCGGCATTTTCGACGATCTCGGCCGGCGTGCCGCTGGTCAGCACATGGCCTTCGTTGATGATGTACGCGCGGTCACAGATGCCGAGCGTTTCGCGCACGTTGTGGTCGGTGATCAGCACACCGATGCCGCGCGACTTGAGGAAACCGATGATGCGCTGGATCTCGATCACGGCGATCGGATCGATACCGGCGAAGGGTTCGTCGAGCAGAATGAAGCGCGGGCTGGTGGCCAGCGCGCGCGCAATTTCCACCCGGCGCCGCTCGCCACCGGAGAGCGCGGGCGCCGGCGAATCGCGCAGGTGGTCCACGTGCAGATCGGCCAGCAGCTGAGTCAGCCGCTGCTCAATCACTGCATTTGAGAGGGCTCGCCCGGCTTCGTCTTGCTGCAGCTCGAGCACCGCGCGCACGTTGTCGGCCACGTTGAGCTTGCGAAAGATCGACGCCTCTTGCGGCAGGTAGCCCAGGCCAAGACGGGCGCGCTGGTGGATCGGCATTTTCTCGATCGCCTTGCCGTCGAGCAGGATCTGCCCCGCATCCGAACGCAGCAGGCCGACCAGCATGTAAAACGAGGTTGTCTTGCCCGCGCCGTTGGGGCCCAGGAGGCCAACCACCTCGCCCTTGTCGACCGAGAGCGACACATCTTTCACCACCACGCGGCTGCCATAGGCTTTCTTCAGCCCACGGGCAACCAGGCGGCTGGTGGCCTCAGGAGCGCTGCCGGCGGGAGGGGCGATCGCCGCGTCGGGCTGGAGCGCCCTCACGGGCGGCCCTCGCCGAGCTTGTCGGTGGGAGTGAGTACCGCGGGCGGTACCGGCGAAGGCGCCGGGCTGGCCGGGTCAGCGGCTTTGGGCACCGGCGTGAGCATGGCCCGCACCCGGCCGGTGGGGTTGCCTGCGGTTCGGTTGCTCGGGCCGCCGTCCACGGTGAACATATCGCTGCTGTTGTTGTAGACGATCAGCGCGCCGGTGGTCTCGTCGCTGATGCGGGTGCCGGTGAGGCGGCGAAGCACCGCGTTGCCGATGAAGCGCACCGTGTCGGCCTGGCTGTTGTATTCGATGCGCTGGGCCGTGCCTTCGATGAATTCGTCGACGCCATCGCGCTTCTGACGAAAGAAAGCCGGGCTGCCGTTGACCACGCCGAACTGACCGCCCTGCGCGTCTTGCCGCACCTCCACCTGGGCGCCACGAATCACGATCGTGCCTTTGGTGATCACCACGTTGCCGGTGAACACGCTGGTCTGGCGCGCGTCGTCGTAGCGCAGCGCGTCTGCCTCGGCGTTCATCGGCTGATCGCGATCGGCCTTCTCGGCCCAAGCCGGCCCCATGCCCGCCAGCAGGGCCAGACACAGCGCAATCAGGGGCACCGAGGCGCAGATACGGGAGAGCAAGGGGTGATTCAAGGGCATGGCGTGTGGGGCACGAAACTTGCATTCATTGTAACGGCGCGCACCCCACAAGAGCACCCCACCGCGTGACATTTGCCGCCATGCGAAACTGTTCATGCACCCGGCGGAGGCAGGAAAAAAAGCCCGCGCAAGGCGGGCTTGGAGCGGGCGGCGATGGGAACCGTCAGGCCTTGCGCACCTCGGCGATCAAGGCTTCGGCCACCACAATGGAGCGTGGGCCCTGGCCCGGCACATAGAAACGACCGGCCACGCCCAAGGCGGGCGTCCCCTCGACCTGGTAGGCGTCTTGCAGCTGGGCCGCCCGGTTGGACTTGCCAGCCACCGCAAACGAGTTGTAGACACCGGTGAACTTCGCCCGGTCCACGCCCTGCTTGGCCACCCAATCGATGATGGCCTCATTCGAAGTCAGGCGCTGTTTGTCGACATGGATCGCGCTGAACACCTTTTCGTGCAGGCTATCGACCAGGCCCATGGCCTCGATCGCGTAGTAAAGCTTTTGCATGGGCACAAAGGCTTCGCTGAATTTCACCGGCGTGCGCTTGATCACCACATTGGCTGGCTTCTTCTTGATCCAGGCTGCCATCAGCGGCTCGAAGTTGAAACAGTGGATGCAGGTGTAGGCAAAGAACTCGAGCACCTCTATCTGCCCGGCGGGCGCGTCCACCGGCGCGGGCCGACCCAGCCGCACGAAGTCTGCGCCTTCTTTCAGACCAGCCAGCTGCGCATGGGCGCTCGTGTGGCCGAACGCGGCCAGGCCGCCCAGGGTGGTGGTGGCGCCAACGGCCAGGACAGAGTGGGAAAAATCGCGGCGTTGCATCAGATCGGACTCCTTGATTGGATTGTTTGGGACATCAGCCAGGAACAAAGTTCCCACGTGGCAGGCGGTGCTTCAGCGCTGCACGCGCACCAGCGCCGCCTCGGTGCCGTTGACCTCCAGCTGCTCGCGGGTGAGGTCGGCCAGGGCTTTCTGGTTGAACGGACCCACGCGCACACGAAACACCGTGCGGCCTGACTGCTCACGCTCGGTCACCAGCGCCTCGATACCAAGGATCGCCAGCTTGGCGCGCTGCGCCTCGGCATCTTCAGCACTTCTGAAGGCGCCGGCCTGCACAAAATAGATGAAAGGGTCGGCACCGGGCCCTGGCGCAGGCGTCACCGCAGCCGACTGGGTGCCCGGTGGCTCCAGGCGCGAGTTGGCCAGATCGCCCAAGGGATCGGCGGCCGGTGTCTCTGCGGCGGGGCGGGTGACGCCGGGCTTGGGCAGCGGCTGGCCGTCGGCGGGGGGCACCACGATGGCGCCATCGCTTGCAGCTGCAGCTGCAGCAGGCGCTGGGGCGGTGGCCGGCGGCGCGGTGGCCGAGCGGCCGTTAAGTGTCGCGTTTGGGTCCCAGCCTTTGTTGCGCTCGGCCTCGACAGCGTCTTGCGCCGGGTTGCGCGAGACATTGCGGTCCACAAACGGCACCGGCACTTTGGTCACGTAGATCGCCACAGCCAGTGCCGCGCCCAGGCCGATCAGCAGGCCAATGACCAGCCCAATCAAGGTGCCGCCGCGCTGCGACCAGGTGGTTTTGGTTGGTTTTTTCATCATCAGAAAAGTCCGGTTCACATCTTCTGCGGGGCGCTCACGCCCAGCACCGCGAGACCATTGTGCAACACCTGCGCGGTGGCGCTGACCAGGGCCAAGCGCGCCAGTTTCACTGCTTCATCGATCACCAAAATGCGCTCGGCGTCGTAGTAGCTGTGGTAGCTGGCCGCCAGCTCACGCAGGTAGAAAGTGACGTCGTGCGGCGCAAAATCGCGCGCCGCCGCCGTCAGCATGGCCGGGTACTTGGCCAGCAGCAGCATCAGGGCTTGCGCGGCTGGGCTGGTGAGCGCAGACAGGTCGGCGTCCTTCAGCTGCGCGACGTCGCCACCCCAAGCCGCGAGCACCGAGCAGATGCGCGCGTGGGCGTATTGCACGTAGTACACCGGGTTGTCGTTGTTCTTCTGCACCGCGAGATCAACGTCGAAGGTGTATTCGGTATCGGGCTTGCGGCTGAGCAGGAAGAAGCGCACCGCGTCCTTGCTGGTCCATTCGATCAGGTCGCGCAGCGTCACATAGCTACCGGCGCGTTTGCTGATCTTCACCTCTTCGCCGCCTTTGACCACGCGCACCATGGTGTGCAGCACGTAGTCGGGGTAGCCGGCGGGAATGCCCACATCGGCCGCTTGCAGGCCGGCGCGCACCCGGGCAATCGTGCCGTGGTGGTCGGTGCCCTGGATGTTGATCACCTTGGTGAATCCGCGCTCCCACTTGGCGATGTGGTACGCCACATCGGGCACGAAGTAGGTGAACGAGCCGTCGGACTTGCGCATCACGCGGTCCTTGTCGTCGCCGTAGTCGGTGGATTTCAGCCACAGTGCGCCGTCTTGCTCGTAGGTTTTGCCAGCAGCGATCAATTTGTTGACCGTGGCCTCGACGCGGCCGCTGGTGTACAGGCTGGACTCCAGGTAATAGTGGTCGAACTTGACCGCAAACGCCTGCAAGTCGAGGTCTTGCTCGTGGCGCAGGTAGGCCACCGCGAACTGGCGCATGCCGTCCAGGTCGTTCACATCGCCACTGGCCGTGAAGGCGCGGTCGTCGGCGTGCACCGTCTTTTTCGCCAGAAAATCGTTGGCGATGTCCTGGATGTACTCGCCGTTGTAAGCGGCTGCATTTTCGCCACTGGGCCAACCCGCATCGCCCGGCTTCACGCCCTGGGCGCGCAACTGGGTGGAGCTGGCCAGCGTGCCGATCTGCACCCCCGCGTCGTTGTAATAAAACTCGCGGTGCACGCGCCAGCCCTGGGTGGCGAAGAGGTTGCAGATCGCGTCGCCCAGCGCGGCCTGGCGGCCGTGGCCCACATGCAGCGGGCCGGTGGGATTGGCCGAGACGAACTCCACCAAAAGGCGCTGGCCGCTGGCTGGTGCCTCGCCAAAACACGGGCCGCCAGCCAGCACCTCGCGCACGGTCTGCTGCTTGGCTTCGGGCTTGAGCCGGATGTTGATGAAGCCGGGACCAGCGATGTCGATCTCGCTCACCCATTGTTGGTACACCGGCTGCGCCAGCAGAGCGGTGCGCAACTGCTCGCCCACCTGGCGCGGGTTGAGTTTGAGTGGTTTGGCCAGCTGCATGGCCGCGGTCACGGCCAGATCGCCATGGGCTGCCACCTTGGGCGATTCGAACGCGGCTTTGGGGCCGGCGCCGGGGGAAACGGTTTCCAGGGCGGCGGCCAGGCCGGCCAGCAGGTCTTGTTGAATCTTGAGCATAGGGCAGGGATTTTAGGTTCTGGCCCGTGCGGACCGTGCGCCGCTGGAAAGTCCGCTGCTGTTGAACGCCAGGCAGCTTGCTTCGGCAGCACCCGAAGCCGCTGGCTGGACCGCCCGCTGGCCCTGGTCGCCGCATCCCACGGCACCCGCGGGCCCAGCGCGCTGTCGATACCTGGTGAGCCAGGAAGTCACCCCGGTCCAAGCGGGTCGCCAGACACTGCGCTCAAGTCCGCAAGTTTGCGGCCTCCGTTGCCCGGCGCACTGGGCATGAAACCAGCAAGGACGCATGATGAAATCCCTACTTTCTTTTCTCGCCTTGGCCGGCGCGCTCTCGCTGGGCGTGGCCCACGCCACCACCAGCCCAGTCCAGGCAGCGCAGCAGGACAAGATGAAAACCTGCAATGCCCAGGCCGCCACCAAGGCGCTGTCTGGTGACGTACGGAAAACCTTCATGAGCAGCTGCCTCAAAGGCTGAGCCCGGCGCGGCCTGACGGGCGCCGGCGACGACACCGGCGCCCGTCAGGCCCCAGCCGCTGCCGCCAGCGGCGGCAAACGGGCCAGCGCGGCGGCCTTGACCGCCTGGGTCAGCCGCTGGGCCGAGGGCGATTCGCGCGCCCAGTGCTGCCAATACAGCGCCACATCCACCGTGGCGCCGGGCAGCACCTCTTGCAACACCGGGCGGTTCACCAGACTTTGCTCGGGCACCATGCCCCAGCCCATGCCCAAGGCCAGCGCTTCCTCGAACGCGTCCACCGCCGGCGCGAAATGGCGCGGGTAGTGGGCTTGGCGCAACCCAAAGTGTTGCGCAAGGAAAGCGTCTTGCAGCGCGTCCTTGCGGTTGAAGATCACGGCCGGGTGGGCCAGCAGCTTGTGCGGCGACACCGCGCCAGCCGGTGTGCGGCAGCGCTGCACCACCGCAGCGGTGGCCACGCAGCGATAGCGCATGACGCCCAGCGGCTCGGCCACACAGCCACGCAGCGGGTCGGCCCGCGCGGTCACGCAGCCGATCACATCGCCGCTTTTGAGCAGGTCGTGGGTGTGGTCCTGGTCGTCGAGCAGGATGTCGAGCAGCAGCCGCTGCTTGAGCAGCAGCGGCGCCACACCGGGCAGGAACCAGCTCACGGCGGAGTCGGCGTTGATCGCCACACACAGGCTTTGCCAGCGCGCCTTGCTGCCCACCGCACGGCCGCTCTGCAACGCACCGAGCACGTCCGACTCCATCAGCCGCACCTGCTTGATGTGGGCCAGCAGCGCCTGCCCTGCTGCCGTGGCCCGCACCTGCTTGCCGCGCACCAGCAACCGCTGCCCGATCTGCTCCTCCAGCGCCTTGATGCGCAACGACACCGCGCCCAGCGTGAGCGACAAAGCCTGTGCCGCCGGGCCGAAGCCGCCGTGTTCGACCACGGCGGCGAGTGCATTGAGTTGGCGGGCGTCGAGCATTCGGATTGAATATTTTTCGAGTAATCGTAGTTTAATTTAACCTGAATTAACTGGCTGCCAGATGGCCCGACAATCTGGAGTTCGCGCTTCCCTTCATTGCCCGTTCACACCTTGTCGCCATGAGCTTCGCATTCCCCTCCTTCACCGCCGGCATGGTGCTGAGCCTGTCGCTGATCATGGCGATCGGCCCGCAAAACGCACATGTGCTGCGCATGGGTTTGCAGCGCCAGCACATCGGGCTCACCGTGGCCGTCTGCATGCTCTCCGACATGCTGCTGATCGGCATTGGCGTGCTGGGGCTTGCGCAGCTGGGCGGGCTGTCTGACAAGCTGATGGGTGCACTGGTCGGCGCCGGCGCCCTGTTCCTCGCCGTCTACGGCTGGAAAGCGTTTCAGCGCTTTCTGCACCCCCAAGTACCTGCCCTGATCGATGGCAGCGACCAGCCGGGCCGACCGAGCATGAGCCGACGCCAGGCGGTGCTCGCCGCGCTCGCCTTCTCCTGGCTCAACCCCCACGCCTGGCTCGACACCGCCGTGCTGATCGGCAGCGCCTCGCTGGCCTACGGCGCGGCCGCCAACAGCTTTGGCATCGGCGCAGCCACCGGCTCGCTGGTCTGGTTCACCGGCCTGGGCCTCGCCGCTTTCTGGCTGGGCCGCCGCCTGAACTCACTGCACCTCTGGCGCGCGCTGGATGGCGCGGTGGCGCTGATGATGTGGGGCACAGCGGCGTTTTTGCTCAAAAGCCTGTTCGCATGACGCGCCCCAGCCCGCCCGCGCCGGTCACCGTTTTCGGCCCCGATTTTCCGTTCGCTTACGACGACTGGCTGGCCCATCCGCAAGGCCTGGGCATGCTACCCACCGCTGCGTATGGGCAGGAGGTGGCGATCGTTGGCGCTGGTATGGCGGGCCTGGTGGCCGCTTATGAGTTGATGAAGCTGGGAGTAAAGCCGGTGGTGTACGAGGCTTCGCGCATGGGGGGTCGGCTGCGCTCGCAGGCTTTCGCGGGGCCAGCCGGTGAGCCGGGCATCGTGGCCGAGCTCGGTGGCATGCGTTTCCCGGCGTCAAGCACCGCGTTCTTCCACTACGTCAACCGGCTGGGGCTGAAGCACCAACCGTTCCCCAATCCGCTCACGCCCGCCGCTGGCAGCACCGTGATCGACATCGAGGGCCAAACCCACTACGCCCGCACGCTGGCCGATCTGCCGCCGCTGTTCCACGAGGTCGCTGACGCCTGGGCGCAAGCGCTGGACAGCGGAGCGGGGTTTTCGGGTTTGCAACAGGCTTTGCGCGAGCGCGATGTGCCACGGCTCAAGGCCCTGTGGAATGCGCTGGTGCCGCTGTGGGACGACCGCACGTTCTACGACTTTGTGGCACGGTCCGACGCGTTCGCCAAGCTCTCCTTCCACCACCGCGAGGTGTTCGGCCAGGTTGGTTTTGGCACCGGCGGCTGGGACTCGGACTTTCCCAACTCCATGCTGGAAATTCTGCGCGTGGTGCTCACCGGCTGCGATGACGACCAGCATCTCATCGATGGTGGCGCGCAGCAGGTGCCGATGGGGCTGTGGGCACACGCGCCCAAGACCCTCGCGCACTGGCCCGCCGGCACCACGCTGGCGGCGCTGCACCAAGGCGCGCCGCGCCCGGGCGTGACCGCCATCGCGCGCGCCGACGATGGCCTGCGGCTCGCTGTCACCGACACCTGGGGCACCACCCGGCAGTACGCCGCTGTGCTGGTCACCTGCCAGAGCTGGCTGCTCACCACGCAGATCGCGGTGGAAGAATCGCTGTTTTCGCACAAGCTGTGGATGGCGCTGGACCGCACCCGCTACATGCAGTCAAGCAAAACCTTTGTGATGGTGGACCGCCCGTTCTGGAAAGACAAAGACCCCGAGACGAGGCGCGATGTGATGAGCATGACGCTCACCGACCGGCTCACGCGCGGCACCTATTTGTTCGACCACGGCCCGAACCGACCCGGCGTGATCTGCCTGAGTTACGCCTGGATGGGCGACGCGCTCAAGATGCTGCCGCACCCGCCCGAGAAAAGGGTGCAGCTGGCTCTGGCCGCGCTGAAGAAGATTTACCCCAAGGTGGACATCGCCAGCCACATCATCGGTGAGCCCATCACCATCTCCTGGGAAGCCGACCCCTATTTCCTCGGCGCGTTCAAGGGTGCGTTGCCCGGCCATTACCGCTACAACCACCGAATGTACGGCCACTTCATGCAGGCACAACTGCCCTCGGCCGAACGCGGCATCTTTATCGCGGGCGACGACGTGTCGTTCACGCCCGCCTGGGTCGAGGGCGCGGTGCAAACCTCGCTCAACGCGGTGTGGGGC
>JBBSDB010000040.1:0-18419 GCA_038249735.1 Burkholderiales bacterium | reverse complement strand
TGCCTGGGAGAAACTGCTGCGATTCACCGGCAGCCGAAACCGCGAAGAACTGGTCACCGACATCGGTACCGGCAGGCGGATCGCCAGCATGATTGGCAAGAAGCTCGCGGTGTTGTTGTCCGACAGTGGACTCAAGCCCGATGTTCTGCTGATCAGCCACGAGCGCTACGCCACGGGCCACGACGAAGCGGCGTCGCAAGGTGTGGTACCGCTCGATGGCAGCGAGGGCGTGTCGGTGCAATATGCACCGTGCTGCAAGCCCATCCCCGGCGACCGCATCGTGGGCTACCTGGGGCGCGGCGAAGGTCTGATGGTGCACGCCGAGGACTGCCCCACCGGCAAACGTCTGCTGCACCGCGACCGCGAACGCTTCTTGGAGGTGGAATGGGCCGATGAACCGGTGCGCCCGTTTGAAACGACAGTGGTCGTCACTGTCAATAACGGCAAAGGCGTACTGGCCCGGGTGGCATCGGCGATGGCGGCAGCCGAGGCGGACATCACCCACGTGGACATGGGCGATGAGCCAGCACAGAGCGCGACCGACATTCGCTTCACCGTGGCGGTGCGAGACCGGGTGCACTTGGCAACCGTGCTGCGCGGCCTCAAGCGCACGCCTTCGGTGCTGAAAGCGCAACGCGCGAAAAGCACGCGCAACTGAAACACGTGAAGCAGTTCAACCAGAGCTGGCGCTGGGATAAGCGACCGACAGCAACTCGAGCGCTTGCGCCCCATCGGGCAACATCAGTTTCACCACGTCGCCCTCGCGTGCTTTGAGCAGCGCGCGCGCCACCGGTGACACCCAGCTGATCTGGCCCTGCGCGGTGTCGGCCTCGTCAACCCCAAGGATGGTGACCTCGGTTTCCTGGCCCTGCGGGTCGGCGTAGACCACGGTGGCACCAAAGAACACCTGGTCAGACCCCTGGTGAACCGACGCATCCACCACCTCGGCGATCTCCAGACGGCGGGTCAGGAAGCGGATTCGGCGATCGATCTCGCGCAAGCGCTTCTTGCCATAAAGGTAGTCGCCATTTTCAGAGCGATCCCCGTTACTCGCCGCCCAGTGCACGATTTCCACGATGCGAGGGCGCTCCTCGTCCATCAGCGCAAACAGCTCGGCGCGCAGCCGCTGGTAGCCCGCGCGGGTGATGTAGTTTTTGCCACTGGGGACCTGCGGCTCGGACGGCAGCTCATCGTCCTCTTGGTCGGTCTCGCGGGTGAATGCCTTGCTCATGGGGCGATGCTGGCAAATGCTGCGGGAGAAAGCAAGGCCCATAGAAAAAAGCCCGCAGCTTGTGGCTGCGGGCTTTTTGTATGGTGCGGCTGGCAGGAATTGAACCCACGACCCCTTGGTTCGTAGCCAAGTACTCTATCCAACTGAGCTACAGCCGCGAAGCCTTGAATTCTAGCACCACTTTTTGACGATTTTCCCGGACAGCGACCTTTGGCTATGGCCAGACAGAAAGGCCGCTTCCTCGTGCCCAATCCCGCCAAGAACCTCGAACGCTTGCCTGACCCGCACCAAGAGGCCAGAAGGCCACCCCGACGTGGCGTTCTGGCCAGTGAAGCGGCAGGGGCTGCGAGGTGCCCAGCCCTGCAGCGCCCTACGGGTTTTGTAGGTCTGCCCGCTGCGCGTTCAGCCCTGCAAAGCTGCCCACATCTCTTTGTCGCGCTCAGCAGTCCAGATGCGGGGGTTTTTGATGCCCTTGGCTTCGTCGTAGGCGCGCGACACGTCGAACGGCAGGCAGTGCTCGTAGATGAAGACGTGGCCGAAGACCGGGTCCATGGTCTTGCGGGTGTGGGCCATGGCTGTTTTGAGGTCCATATTGGCTGCTGCCGCTTCTTTGCCAGCGGCGAACAAGGTGGTCACCCAACGTTGGGTGTAGTCGAGCGCCTTGTTGACGTCGACATTGCCTTTCATCGCCTCTCCCCGGCCGGGCACGATGTACTCGGCGTTCAGCGCGCGCAAAGCTTCCAGGGTGGCGGGCCACTCTTCGAGCTGGGCGTCGCCGGTGTAGACGCCAGCCTCGTATTCCACCAGGTCTCCACTGAACAGCACCTTCTCTTCTTCCACCCAGGCGATGGTGTCGCCACGGGTGTGGCCAGCGCCGGGATGCCAGATCCGCACTTTCACGCCGCCGAGATCAATCTCCAGGCTGCCCTGGCGGCCAGGCTTGCCGTCGCCAATGACAAGGGTGGGCCAGGTGAGGCCGGGCACAGAGTCGGCGCCACGGAAAAGACGCGGGAAGCGTTCCATCTCGCTTTGCATGTCTTGCGCGCCGCGCTCGACGATGAGCTCATACGTGCCCCGGCTGGCGATGATTTCGGTGGCGCCTTCGGCGGCGTAGGCGCTGGCGCCGAGCACGCGCACCGCGTGGTAGTGGGTGAGCAGCACGTATTTGATCGGCTTGTCGCTCACGGTGCGGATCTGGGCGATCAAATCGCGCGCCATGGCCGGGGTGGCGGTGGCGTCGCTCACCATGATGAATTTTTCACCAATGATCACGCCCGAATTGGGGTCGCCCTCGGCGGTGTAGGCCCAGCAGTGGGCGCTGAGCTGTTCGAAGGTGATTTTCTTGTCTTCCAGGTCGGCCTGGGAAGCGAAAGCTTTGCTCATCTGGGGTTTTCCGGTGTGGGTGTGCGGGCGCGTTCGGGTTGGCGGACATTTTAACTAAACGAAACGAATTACGCATCCGTGAATTCAACGCCGGCCAGGTGTGGACTTTTGGGCCGCTCAGCCCAGGCCATTTTCGAGCACCGAGACCACCTCGTCGGCAAACGCGCGGTAGCTCATGGCGCCGCCAGGGCGCAGCCAGGTGAAGGTCCAGTTGATCATGCCAAACAGCATCATGGCGACGGCGGTTTGGTTGGCTGCCGTGACGCGAGCCGGGTAGGCGCGGCGCAGAAACCGGGTGACGGCGGCGACCACGTCACGCTGGCGCTCCAGAATGCGCTCGCGCTGCTCGTCGCCGAGGAATTTGGTGTCGGAGACCAGGGCCGCGTGGCGCGTGGCTGAGTGTTCGTACTCCACCAAGAACGCGCGCACCAGCTCGTGCAGCGCGTCGCGCTCGCTCAGGTTCTTGCGCTGCGCCCGCGCTTCCGACTCACCAATCACGGCCAGCAGGCGCTGTGTGTAGCGGTCCAGCAGATCGAACAGGATCGCTTCCTTGCTTTCGTAGTAGTGGTAAAGCCGAGCCTTGCTGGTGCCGCAGGCGGCAGCGATCGCGTTCATGCTGGTGGCAGGAAAGCTCTGGCGCGCGAAGCACTCGGCGGCGAGGTCGAGGATTTGCTCGCGCTGACGGTCGTGGGTGGCGGAGATGGGGCGTGCCATGGGTGGATATTGTCTCCCCCCGCGCCGCGCTGCGCGCGTCACCCCCCAGGGGACAACGCTGACTGAGTGGCAGAGCCGGATCGGCGGCGTTCTGGGTTTGAGCGGCCTTCGGACCGCTCGATGCTCGCGTCTCCGTTTGCCTCATTCGTTGCCGAATCTCGTGCAGCGCTCTACGATTTAGGCATGTCCAAGCCCATCACCGACCCCTTCGTGCTGCACGCCTGCGAGCTGCTGTCGTGCCTCGGGCCTTGTGTGGCCAAGCGCATGTTTGGCGGCTGGGGCTTGTCGGTGGACGGCATGAACCTGGGACTGATCGCCTGGGACACGCTGTACTTGAAGACGAACGCGCTGACCGAGCCACAGTGGCTGGCTGCGGGCGGTGAGCCCTTCATGTACGACGCCAAGAGCAAGCCGATGAAGTTGAATTACCACACGCCGCCGGCCGAAGCGCTGGAGTCGCCCGCGCTCATGCTGCCCTGGGCGCGGCTGGCGTGGCAGGCGGCCTTGGCGGCGCGCAAGCCAGTGGCGAAAGCGACGGCGCGCAAGCCACCGACAACTTCAATCCCACGCGCTCGCCGATGAGTCACCTGGGCTGTGCCACGCGGCGGTGACCGGTCAGGCAACGGCGGGTTTTGGGTCGGCTGGGGCTGGGGTTCGTTCTGGCACACTGCCCGGCTCCCCTTCGCCCCATGCCCACCAACACATCCCTCGCCGCCGGCAACCTGCGCTCCATCACCGCGATGGTGATCGCGGTGGGCTGTTTTGCCCTGATGGACACGGTGCTCAAGCTGCTTTCGGCGCGCTACCCAGCGCTGCAAATCGCGGCGCTGCGCGGTCTGTGCGGCCTGCCCTTGATCCTGGCGTTCATCACCGCGCGCCGCGCCTGGGGCACAGTCTGGCGCGTGCGCTGGCCGCTGCATCTGCTGCGCGGCGTGCTCGGCATCGCGATGCTCACCCTCTTCACCACCGGTGTGCGCGAGCTGCCGCTGGCCGCCGCCTACACGCTGTTCTTCATCGCGCCGCTGCTGATCACCATTCTCTCGGTGCCGGTGCTGAAGGAGCGGGTACCGGCGGCGCATTGGTGGGTGATTGCGATCGGCTTTGTCGGCGTGCTGATCGCGCTGCAACCGCGCGGCCACGACCTGCAGACCAGCTTTGTGACCGCTGGCGGCTTGGCGGTGTTGGGTGCGGCCGTGTGTTACGCGGTGGCCGCCGTGGTGGGCCGGCTCTCCAGCCGCACCGACAGCACCGAGAGCATGGTGCTGTGGATGATGGTGATCGTGGCGGTGGGCGCCAGCGCGCTGGCGTGGCCGAACTGGGTGCCATTGCAGACCCGCGACTGGCCGCTGCTGCTGGCGCTGGGTATCACAGGCTTTTGCGGCCAGCTCGCGATCACCGTGGCGTTTCGCCACGGCCAGGCCTCAGCCGTGGCGCCGTTCGAGTACACCGCGCTGGCCTGGGGGGTGGGCCTGGACTGGCTGATCTGGCAGACGCTGCCGCAGTCCCACACCTGGCTGGGCGCGGCGATCATCGTCGGGAGCGGTCTGTTTCTGGTACGGCGCGAAAAGCGCATCACCGAGGCGCACGCCACAGCCGAACGTCCATAGGTCAATGTCTCAGATGCCTCAGGGCTGCGCCATGCGCAGGCCTTCCTCGACATAGCGATAAACCTCGTCGGGAATCAGCGGATGCTGGCTGTAGGTGCGGTGACGCACCTGGCCCAGACGCACCACGACCAGTTGCGCCGAGGGCACCACGATCACGTATTGCCCCAGGTGGCCTTGCAGAAAATAGAACGGCGCGCGGTAGTTCGGGTCCATCCACAGGCTGTGGCCGTAGTACTCCACAAAGCCGTTGGGGCGCGTCATGCGCTGCACGAAGTCGGCCGGCAACAGCTGCTCGTCGCCCCAGCGGCCGTCTTGCAACAGCAGTTGCCCGAAGCGCGCGAAATTGCGGGCCGAACTGTGGATGCAGCACTAGGCCATTTCCATGCCGCCCTCGGGGCGTGGGCGGTCCAGACTCCAGCTCGCGTCGCCCTCCATGCCCATGGGCTGCCAGAACCGCGTGGACAGGTAGCCGGACAACGTGAGGTCGGGCTGGCGCGCTTGCAAGGCGCGTTGCAGCGCGAGCGCCAGCACCTGGGTGGAGGCGCTGCTGTACTCGAAGGCAGTCCCGGGCACGCGTTCGAAGCCCTGGGCCAGCACGGTACCCGTGACATCGCCGCCGAAATACAGCTTCGTGGTCGGGTTGAGCGGGAGGTAGTAGTGTTCGGTCCACTCGTGGCCCGAGGTCATGGCCGAAAGCTGGGCCAGCGTGGCGGCGGCGCCCCGCGGCTCGGCGGCGTATTCGGGTAGGTAGGCTGCCAGCGGCGTGTCGAAACTGGGAATGAAGCCGTCGGCCACAGCCGCGCCGGTCAGCAGGGTCACCACCGTTTTGGCCATGGAAAAGGCGTTGGTGCGGCTGCTGGCGGTGTAGGGCGCGAAGTAGGTTTCGTGCAGCAGCTGGCCTTGGTGGATCACCAGAAACGCGGCCGAGCGCTCCGCTGTCAGAAACTGCAGCAGATCGGCCGAGATCGTGGTCTGCGCGGCGCGCGGGTCGAGCGCCCAGGGCTTGGGGATGCCCGAGGCCACCGCCGCCTGCGGGAAGTTGGCGGCGTCGTCGATGTGGGCGGTGTTGTGGCCTTGCAGGTAGGTGTATTTCAGCGCGGTCCAGAAATAGCGGTGGCCGCCGAACTGAACATAGGCCGCCAGCAGCACAACCAGCAGCAACAGCGCGAGCAGCGCGCGCCGGCTCCAGCGCCAGAGCCCGGCGATCATCGCCGGCGCTCCGGCCACATGGCGCCGGTGTCGGTGAGGATGGCGTCAAGCGGCACGTCGTGGATTTCGGGCTGCAGATCGGGCAGCCAAGCGAAGTCGTAGCCGAGCCCCACGGTGAACGGCTTGGGCTGCAGGCTGGCCAGGGTGCGGTCGTAAAACCCGCCGCCGTAACCCAGCCGAAATCCATCTGGCCCATACCCAACGCAGGGCACAAAAATCAGCGTGGGACTCACCACCTCGGTGTCTTTGGGTTTGGGGATGCCGTAAGCGTCTTCTTCCATCGGGCAGCCCGGGTACCAGGTGTGGAAGGTGAGGGTCTTGTGCAGCTTGTTGACCACCGGCAGGGCAATGCGGCGCTGGCGCTGTGCGGCCTTGGCGTCCTCCTCCAACCCTGCTTCCTGCCAGCGAAACAGCGCGGGCAGCGGGTCGAACTCGCCCTTGATCGGCCAGTAGGCTCCAATCACCGCCTCGGGCCGCTCGATCAGCCAGACCCGCATCACACGCTGCAGCATGTCATTGCGCCAAGCGCGGTCGGCCAGGTTTTGGCGTTTGTCGATCAACGCCTTGCGCCACGCCGTCTTCTGGGTGTGTGGGGAACTCTGGCCGTCTTTGTTGTCCATAATCATCTATGACTTTGCGTAACGTTCGACACCTGAAAACCCCATGGCGGGGACTCTCAGCCATTATGGCCGTGCTGCTTTGCCTCCCCGCCACGAGCGGGGCGCAAAGCGCGGGGGACTCGACCGTGTTGGAAATGCGCGATGCCTTTCGGCGTGGCAACACCACCGCACTGACCACGCTGTTGCCGCGCGTGAGCGGCCACGCGCTGGAGCCACTGGCCGCTTACTGGGAGGCGCGCGCGCGCCTCGAGCGCGCCAGCCCCGAGCAAATGCGAGAGGCGCTGGGGCGCCACCCCGGCACCTACTGGGAAGACCGGCTGCGCAACGACTGGCTGTTGTATCTGGGCAAGCAACGCGACTGGGCCAATTTCAGCGCCGAGCTGCCGCGTTTTCGCATGAACGACGACCGGCAGGTGCAGTGTTACGCGCTGATGCTCGACGCGGTGCAACAGCGCACGCCTGCGGCCGAGGTAGCGCCGCAGGTGCAACAACGCTGGCTGGCGCAGCGCGACGCCGAAGACGGTTGCGCCACCGCCGCCAAGTCCTTGCTCGATAGCGGCCACCTGAAGCCGGCCGCCGCGTGGGAGCGCGCGCGCCTCACGATGGAGGTGGGCCGCACCCGCGCCGCAGTGCAAGCAGTGGCGCTGCTCGACCCGGCCTGGGCCGACACGGTGGAGGCCATCGCCAAAGACCCAGCGAAATACCTCGACGAAAAAATCACCGCCATCCGCCCGCGCACCAAAGAGCTGGTGACGCTGGGCATGATCCGCCTGGCCAGCCAAGACGCAGACGCCGCCGCGCAGGAAATGGACCGCACCCGCTGGAAGGCCCAGCTCACTACCGAGGAGCGCAGCTGGGTGTGGGGTGTGATCGGCAAGCGCGCCGCGCAGCGCCTCCAAGACAACGCGCTCAGCTACTTCGCCAACGCCCAGCCGCGCTACATGGACGACGACCACCTGGCCTGGAAAGCGCGAGCTGCGCTGCGCGCGGCCAACTGGGCCACGGTGCGCGACGCCATCGCGGCGATGAGCGCCGAGCAGCAGCGCGAGGCGGTGTGGGTTTACTGGCGCGCCCAGTCAATTGAGGCATTGCGCCAGCCCAACGCGCAGCTGGCGCTGGTGGAGGCGCACGACCTGTACGCGTCCATCGCCTCGGTGCAAGGCTTTTACGAGCAGCTCGCGATGGAGCAGCTGGGCCGTCGTATCACGGTGCCGCTGTCACCCGCGCCGCTCACGCCGCAAGAGATCGCCGGTGCCACGAACGACATGGCGCTGCAGCGCGCGCTGGCAGCGATCCGGCTGGGTCTGCGCAGCGAAGGCACGCGCGAATGGAATTACGAGGTGGCCCTGCACACGCCTGGCGGTATGACCGAGCGCGAGCTGCTGGCAACCGCTCAGTTGGCCTGCGACAACCAGGTGTGGGACCGCTGTATCAACACCAGTGAGCGCACACGCCTGTCGCGCGACCACGCGCAGCGTTTCCCCATGCCCTTCGAGGCCGCGGTGGTCAAGCGCTCGAAAGAAATTGGCCTGGACCCAGCCTATGTGTACGGTCTGATCCGCCAAGAGAGCCGCTTCATCACCGACGCGCGATCGGGCGTTGGCGCCTCTGGGCTGATGCAGGTGATGCCCGCCACCGCGCGCTGGACCGCACGCAAGATCGGCCTGACCGACTTCCAGCCGCACCAGATCACCGAGAAGGACACCAACATTTTGATTGGCACCGCCTACCTCAAGCTCGCGCTCGACGACTTCGAGGGCTCGCTGTCCCTGGCGGCAGCCGCCTACAACGCCGGCCCTGGCAGACCGCGCGCCTGGCGCAATGGCCCGGTTCTGGCGGCAGAGATCTGGGCCGAGAACATCCCGTTCGATGAAACGCGCGATTACGTGCAACGCGTGCTGTCGAACACCACCAATTACGCAGCGCTGATCACCGGCCAGCCGCAGTCACTGCGCGCGCGGTTGGGCCAGGTGGGGCCTCGTGTGGACCCCGCGCCCGTCAACCGCGATCTGCCCTAACAACAGCACAACACATGAAAAAAAATATCCTGGTTCTTGGTGGTACCGGGTTCGTCGGCCGCCACGTGTGTGAAAAGCTGCAGCGCGAGGGTTGGGCCATCACCGTGCCCACGCGCCGGGCGCGAAACGCCCAGTCGGTGCAACACCTGCCCCGCCTGACCGTGATCGAGGCCAACGCGCACGACGAAGCCGCGCTCACGCGCCTGCTCCCCGGCCACGACGCGGTGGTGAACCTGATCGCCATCCTGCACGGCACGCAAGCGGCTTTCGAGCGCGTCCATGTCGAGCTGCCGAGCAAGCTGGCGCGCGCCTGCGTGGCCACCGGCGTGACCCGGTTGGTGCATGTGAGCGCGTTGGGTGTGGCGCTGGACAGTCCATCGCGCTACCAGCGCAGCAAGGCGCGTGGCGAGGCGGTGTTGCGGGCTGCTGCGCTGAATCTCACCGTGTTGCGCCCGAGCGTGATCTTTGGCGCTGGCGACCGCTTTCTCAACCTGTTTGCGCAGCTGCAATCCATCTTCCCCGTGGTGCCGCTGGCTGGCGCCCATGCGCGGTTTCAGCCAGTGTGGGTGGAAGACGTGGCGCAGGCGGTGGTCGCCAGCCTGGAGCAGAACAGCAGCATCGGTCAGACCTTTGAGTGCGCCGGGCCTGACGTGTTGACGCTGGCCGATCTGGTGCGCATTGCCGGTCGCTATGGCAGCCACCAGCGGCCGATACTGCCGCTGCCCATGGCCTTGGGCCGGCTGCAGGCGATGCTGATGGAACTGGCGCCCGGCGAACCGCTGATGAGCCGCGACAACCTGGCCGCGATGTCGGTCGACAACGTGTCCAGCGGCCAGTGGCCCGATCTGTCTGCATTGGGTATCCACCCGGCGTCGGTGCACACCGTTGCCCCCACCTACCTCGGTACCCTAGGCGGACGCAGCAGCCTGCTCAAAGCGCGCAGCGGCACGCCCCGTTGAAGCTGGTGGAGCGTGTGCAACTGCGTGACAAACCAGCGCGTTATTTGGCACACTCCGATACCCCCACTAGGAATCCCCATGTCCGCTTCCCGCACCCAACCATCGATCCCCATCAACACCGCGAGAGCCGACGCGGTGTCGAGCTACCGCAGCGAACACCAGCGCGATGTGATCAACCGGCTCAAACGCATTGAGGGGCAGGTGCGCGGGCTGATCGACATGGTCGACCAGGGCCGCCCCTGCGAAGACGTGGCACAGCAGATGTCGGCCGCGCGCAAGGCGATGGACAAGGCCTTCTACCGGATGATGGCCTGCACCGTGATGGAGGCCGTTTCCAACGCAGAGTCGGAAAGCGACACGCTGCGCGAGGTGGAGCGCTCGACGAAGATTCTGGAAAAGTACGCTTGAAGCGGCGCACCCGTCGCAGGCCGTAGCATCAAGCCTCTTTTTAGGAGGCCTTCGTGGCATTGCAGCTCTACATTGGCAACAAGAACTACTCGTCCTGGTCCATGCGCCCTTGGGTGCTCATGAAACAAACGGGCATCGAATTTGACGAAGTGATGGTGCGCTTCGACTCGTTCGAGGCCGGGTCCACCTTTAAGAGAACGCTGCGTGGTATCAGCCCGGTGGGCAAGGTGCCGGTGCTGGTCGACGGCGACTTGGCGGTGTGGGACACGTTAGCGATCGCGGAAACCTTGGCCGAGCGCTTTCCCGATAAAGCTCTGTGGCCCCTTGATGCCAAGCAGCGCGCCCGTGCCCGCAGCGTCTGCGCCGAGATGCACAGCGGCTTCACCGCGCTGCGCAGCCACTGCCCGATGAACATCGAGGCGGCGCTGCCCGAGATGGGCCGGCTGATCTGGCGCGACCAGCCCAGCGTGCGTGCCGATATGGCGCGGCTTGGTGGCTTGTGGGGCGAGCTGCTGGCGGCTCAGCCAACCAAGATGCCCGACGGCAACACGCCCTTGCTGTTTGGCACTTTCACCATCGCCGACGCCTACTTTGCACCCGTCTGCATGCGCCTGAAAACCTACGCCCTGCCCCTGCCAGCCGACCTGGCCGCCTACGTGGAGCGGGTGGCGGCACTGCCAGGTGTCAAGGCTTGGACAGACGCCGCGCGCACAGAGCACGACTTCCTCGATTTCGAGGAGCCGTATCGGCTGGGCCGCTGAACCGGGGTGGAATCCGCAGGTACGACCATGAAGATCTACCTTGTGGGCGGCGCGGTGCGCGATGCCTTGATGGCCCCCGCTCTAACCGTCTCACAACCGGCGCATGTGGACCGCGACTGGGTGGTGGTGGGCGCGACACCGCAAGCCATGCAAGATCTGGGTTACCTGCCGGTCGGGCGCGACTTCCCGGTGTTTTTGCACCCCAAAACCCACGAGGAATACGCGCTGGCTCGCACCGAGCGCAAGACCGCGCCGGGCTACCACGGCTTTGCGTTTCAGGCCGCGCCCGGCGTGACACTGGAAGAAGACCTGGCGCGGCGCGATCTCACCATCAACGCGATGGCAATGGCGCAGGAAAACGCGGACGATCCGGCGCGGGCGACCCTGATCGATCCGTTCGACGGACAGGCCGATCTGCGCGACCGCGTGCTGCGCCATGTGACCAATTCGTTCGCCGAGGACCCGGTTCGCATCCTGCGGCTGGCGCGTTTTGCGGCGCGCTTCCCTGACTTTTCTATTGCCCCCGAAACCCAGACGCTGATGCAAGCCATGGTGCGCGACGGAGAGGTTGATCACCTGGTGCCCGAGCGGGTCTGGCGGGAACTCGCGCGTGGGCTGATGGAGCAGCAACCCAGCCGCATGTTCGAGGTGCTGCGCGGCTGCGGTGCGCTGGATCGGCTGCTGCCCGAGGTGGACCGGCTGTGGGGCGTGCCCCAGCGCGCCGAGTACCACCCGGAAGTCGACACCGGCGTGCACCTGATGATGGTGCTCGACACGAGTGCGCGCCTGCAGGCGAGCCTGCCGGTGCGTTTTGCCTGCCTGTGCCACGACCTCGGCAAAGGCACCACACCCACCGACCAGCTGCCGCGCCACATCGGCCACGAACAGCGCAGCGCGCACCTGCTCATGGCTGTTTGTGACCGCTGGCGGGTACCGCGCGAAAGCCGCGAGCTGGCCGACGTGGTGGCGCGCGAGCACGGCAACATCCACCGCAGCAGCACCCTGAGCGCAACTGCCGTGGTGCGCTTGCTGGAGCGTTGCGATGCGTTTCGAAGGCCCGAGCGCTTTGCCGAGGTGCTGCTGGCCTGCGAATGCGATGCGCGCGGACGCTCAGGGCACGAGGACAGCGCGTATCCGCAACGCGCCCACTTGCTGGCCGCGCTGCACGCGGCACAAACCGTCAACACCGACGCGGTGGCGCAGCAGGCGCTGCAACGGGCCAGCGGCGGCGCGGTGGGCGAGCAGATTGCACGCGCCATCCACGCTTCACGAGCCAACGCCGTGGCGGGTCTGGCTTGGCCAGACAAGCGATTGATCTGACCCAACGCGAGTGAGTGGTGAGCCAGCTGCATCAATTGATGAAGCCATCCATCAGACAAAACTTCTGACTTGGCGATTGCCCTCGCTTGCAGATCGCGAACCCCTCCCGCACCGCTCAGCTCAGCAGATCGAGCGAGCGCGCAGCGCCCAGCAAAGCCGGTGACTGCGCTGCGGTGATGACCCACACCGGAATGCCGGCCAGGTAGGACTTGAAGCGGCCCTTGGCCTCGAAACGCTCGCGAAACGGTGAGCTGTCGAACCAACCGCCAAGCCGGGGCACGATGCCACCGCCCACGTACACACCACCGCGCGCGCCCAGGGTGAGCGCCAAATTGCCTGCCACCGAGCCGAGCACCGCACAGAAAAGGGTCAGCGCCTCCACCGCCTGTGGATGGCGGGCCTGGAGGGCAGCCTCGGTGACATCGGCGGCGCTGGCAATTGAAGCCGGCACCACGCCATCGGCCATGCACAACAGCCCAAAGGCATCCAGCAGGCCTTGGCCGCAAACCAGCCGCTCGGCAGATGCGTGGCCGTAGCGGTGGGCCAGCCCATCCATGACAAGCCGCTCGCGCGGCGTGGCAGCCGGCAGCGTCACATGACCGCCCTCCCCGGCCAGCGGCACCCAGCCCCGCTCGCCAACAGGGAGCAGCCCCGAGACACCCAGGCCGGTGCCCGCACCCACCAGCCCGATGGCCGCACGCGGCACAGCCGCCGTGCCGCCCACCTGTCGCAGCTGCTGCGCGGGCAGGTCGGGCAAGGCCAGCGCCAGCGCGGTGAAATCGTTGAGCAGGCGAAACGTCTCAAAGCCGAATTCGGCTTTCACCGCCGATTGAGAAAACGACCAGTCTGCATTGGTCATGTGAACCAAGTCGCCAACAATCGGGTTGGCGATGGCGATGGCCACCGAGCCAGGTACGCCGCGGGCCAGCCCGCCCAAGTAATGGCGAACAGCGTCTTGCATGCGGGGGTGATCGGCCACCCGCAGCACCGCCATGTCGCGCAGCGGCGCACCCGGCCCGTCTTGCCAGGCAAAGCGGGCGTTGGTGCCACCGACGTCACCGAGGAGTCGGGCATGGCGAAGCGCGGAGTGGTTCATGGCCAAAGGTGGGACGCGAGACGCAGGGTTTTGCGGGCCGGTGCAGCCTGTGCCAACGGCAACCCAGTGCCAAGTTGGATTTTCAACAGTCTGCGGGGCCTCAGGCGACGTGCGATTTCGCCCAGCGCACGATGTCGGCCGCACCCATCGCACCTGGCTGGCGCGCCACCTCGCGGCCACCCACGAACAGCGCCAGCGTCGGAATGCTGCGGATGTTGAACCGCGCGCCCAGGCTTTGCTCGGCTTCGGTGTCCACTTTGGCCAGGCGCATCGTCGGCTCCAGCTGCTGCGCGGCTTTCTCAAAAGCCGGCGCCATCGTGCGGCAGGGGCCACACCAAGGCGCCCAGAAATCCACCAGTACAGGCAGGGCCGAGCGCGCGATGTGTTTGTCAAACGCCGCCTCGTCCATCGCCACCGGGTGTCCAGTGAACAGCGGCTGGTGGCATTTGCCGCAATCGGGCGCCTCGCTCAGCTGATCGGCAGCGACGCGGTTGGTGGTGTGGCAGTGAGGACAGACGATGTGCAGCGGGTCGGTGGTCATGGTGGTGGGTCTCCTGAAAATCCTCGAACTTCGATGTGGCTGGCGCTGGATGTGGGGCTTTCAACCGCTTGTTAAATAAACTGCGCAATCAAACTCGCCACCATGCTCAGCACGATGGTGGTGGTGAACGGCACAAACCATTCCCGCCCAAACGCCGTGAACCGCCAATCGCCTGGCAGCTTGCCCAGGCCCAGTTTGTGCAGGAACGGCGTGAACCAGCTGATCAGCATCAGCGCCAGAAATATCACCAGCATCCAGCGAATCATCAGCGGGCTCCGTTCACAGTTTGTGCATGCGGTCGCCCGCAGAAAAACCCATCGGCGACCAGCCCGCGCTGCTGGCCGGTGGCGCAAACGCCAGCACCTTGAACAGCTCGCCCATCTCGTGCTCGTTGACCAGCTTTTGCATCATCGCGTTCTCGCGCGGCCCAGCGTCTTTCGCCAGATCGAGCAGACCGCAGTTGAAGAGAAAGCGGCCCTGGCTGGTGTATCCGATCACGTCCATGCCAGCGTCCTGCGCGGCGAGCGCGATACCGGTGAAGTTCACGTGGGCGGTGATGTCTTTTTGGCCCAGATCGGCCAGCGGATCGCTGTCGCTTTGGTGGGCGCGGTGGCACATCAGCGTGCCCATGTGGCGCTGCGGGTGGAAGTACTCGGTTTCGGGAAAACCGTAGTCGAGAAAAAACGCGGCGCCGCGCTGCAGCCGCTCGGCCAGGGTGCGCGCGAACGCTTCTGCTTGCGGGTGGATTTCGGTGGTGTGGTCGTGATCGCCTTCGATGGCAAGCGGGGGGCGCAGCGCGGTCGGGCGATCGGCCCAGGCCAGCCCGTGCCGTTCGTCCCACACCACGCCGCGCTCGTGCCAGATGCCACCCACGCGCGCCAGCAGCTGCACCGGCATGGCGTCGAGCACCTCGTTGCCCAGCAGCACGCCTTGCATGGCGTTGGGCAGCGCGTCCACCCAGCGCACGCGCTCGGCGTGAGCGGCGAGTGTGGCCTGCTGGCGCTCACGCAAGCTGCCCGAGAGGTCGACAATGGTGTAGCGGTGTGGCGGCTGGCCCTGGGCGGCGAGCGCGTTCAGCAGCTGCAAGGCCAGCGCGCCGGTGCCAGCGCCGAACTCCCAGACCTCATCGGTGCCGGTCGCTGCCAGCGCCTGCGCCACCTGGCGCGCCAGCGTCTGGCCAAACAGCGGGGTGAGTTCGGGCGCGGTGACAAAGTCGCTGCCCTGCCCCGCCTGGCCCTGCGGCAGGTGGCCGAATTTCGGGGTGGTGTTGGCGTAATAGCCCAAGCCCGGCTCGTACAAGGCCAGCGCCATGAAGCGGTCAAACGGCAGCCAGCCGCCCGCTGACGCGATTGTCCCGCGCACGGTCTGCAGCAAGGCGCTCGTTAAACTGCGGGGTTCGTTCACTGTGCCGGTATTCACCCGCCGATTGTCGTCCATGACCCCAACGCCTTCCCCTGAAAAACCCGCGCCGCGCACGGTGCTCGTCACCGGCGCCGGCAAGCGCCTGGGCCGCGAGATCGCGCTCACGCTGGCCCGCGCCGGCTGGAATGTGGCGGTGCACCACCGCCATTCGGTGGGTGAGGCGCAACACACAGCCGCCGACTGCGACGCGCTCACCGGCCGCGCTGGCAGCGCCCTGCCTTTTTTTGCGGACTTGGCTGAGGAGGCCAGCGTGCGCGCCCTGCTGCCCGCCGTGGTGGCGCGGTTCGGCGCGGTCGATGCGGTGGTCAACAGCGCGTCCACCTTCGAGCAAGACAGCGCCGAATCCTTTGGCTTTGCCGCCATGGAAACCCATCTGCGCGCCAACACCGGTGCACCTGTGCTGCTGGCGCAGGCGCTGCATGCGCACCTGAGTGAGCGCGGTGGCCAGGGCGCCGTGGTCAACCTGCTGGACCAAAAACTCTGGAACATGAACCCGGATTTTTTCAGCTACACACTGTCCAAGGCGGCGCTGGAAGCGGCCAACACCATGCTGGCGCTGGCGCTGGCGCCGCGTGTGCGCGTGGTCGGCGTGGCGCCGGGGCTCACGCTCACCAGCCACCTGCTCAGCGACGACAAGTTTGCCGAGCTGCACCGCCAGTCGCCGCTGGGCCGCTCTTCCACCCCCGAAGACGTGGCCGCCACGGTGGCGTTTGCGCTGGACAACCGATCCATCACCGGCACCACGCTGCTGGTGGACGGTGGCCAGCACCTGATGCGCTTTGAGCGCGATTTTTCGCTGATGTGAAGCAAGCCGATTTCTATGAATTCCCAAGCCACCGCGCCACACGCTGGCACCCAGATCCTCACGCTCAGCGGTCTGCGCTTTGACGCCAAGCTCGGCATCCTGGATGCCGAGCGCACCGGGCCGCAACCGATCCAGGTCGACGCCGAACTCAACCAAGGCACGCAGCCGCTGCGCGCCCACGACGACGACATTTCGCACGTGCTCGACTACCGCAAGGTGCGCCAGATCATCATCGACGAATGCACCGCCGAACACGTGGACCTGCTGGAGAGCTTGATCGGCAAGCTCACGCGCCGGCTGATGCAGCTCCCAGGCGTGCTGGGCGTGCGGGTGAAGATCGCCAAGCTGGAGATTTTCGAGGACTGCGAGGTCGCGATACGGATGGAAAGCGGCCAGTGGTGACACGCCGTGCACCCGACTGAAAAATCAAAAGAGCACGACCATGACCATCGAAAAAATCCAACACGACAACCACAAGCTTGAAAAGCGCCTATGCCGCGAGGTCGGCCGCGCCATCGTCGACTACAACATGATTGAAGAGGGGGACCGGGTCATGGTCTGCCTCTCGGGCGGCAAGGACAGCTACGCCATGCTCGACATCCTGCAAAAATTGCAGGCGCGAGCACCCATTCGATTTGAGCTGATCGTGGTCAACCTGGACCAGAAACAACCTGGCTTTCCCGAGCACATCCTGCCGGCTTACCTCACAAAACTGGGCGTGAAGTTCCACATCGAGAACCAGGACACCTACTCCATCGTCAAGCGCGTGATCCCCGAGGGCAAAACCATGTGCAGCCTGTGCTCGCGGTTGCGGCGCGGGATTCTGTACCGGGTGGCGGACGAACTGGGCGCCACCAAAATCGCGCTCGGCCATCACCGCGACGATATCCTGCAAACCCTGCTGCTCAACATGTTCTTCGGCGCCAAGCTCAAGGCCATGCCGCCCAAACTCGTGAGCGACGACGGGCGGCATGTGGTGATCCGGCCCATGGCCTACGTGGCCGAGAAAGACCTGGCGCGCTGGGCAGAGATCCGCGCTTTCCCCATCATTCCCTGCACCCTGTGCGGCAGCCAGGAGAACCTGCAGCGCAAGCAGGTGGGGAACATGCTCCGCGAGTGGGGCAGCAAGTTTCCAGGCCGGCTGGAAAACATGTTCTCTTCTCTGCAAAACGTGGTGCCCAGCCACCTGATGGACCGCAGCCTGCACCCGTTTCAAACCCTGCACGCCACCGGTATGGCCGACGAGAACGGCGACAAGGCGTTCGACGATGAGCCACTGCCAGAAGCGCTTGTTCAGCGGCCCCGCGTGGACGAAGACAGTGCGGCGCCGATACCAGTCGGGAACGAAGCCGCGCGTCGCGCGGTCATACCCATTGCGGTGTCCTAAGGCGAAGCCATGAGCCAGCAAGTTCGACCCTGCAACCCTGAAGGAAGCAAGATGAAGCTGATGTGTCCCTCACCCAAACGGCATGCCACCAGAGGCCCGCGCCGCGTCGCGCTGCTGGTCGCCGGCCTCGCGCTCGGCCTGCTGACGGGCTGCGCCAGCGTCTACCGGGTGGACAGCCAGGTGCAGAGCTTTGCACGCTGGACCGATCCAGCGGCCCCGACCGCTGCGGCGACCAGCGCCATTCCGCAGGCGCCCCAGCTCTACCGCTTCGAGCGCCTGCCGTCACAGGCCGCCGACAACGCGGCGCGCGGGCAGGCCGATCTGGAGTCGATTGCCCGAACCGCGTTGGCCAAACGTGGCTGGACGCCAGCCGAGCCGGGTGTGTCAGCCCGATGGTCGGTGCAGGTGGGCGCAGGCACCGTTAAGCTGCCCCGCGCGCCTTGGGAAGAGCCTTGGGACGGCTTTGGCTACGGCGGTGGTTTCGGTGGCTTCGGCCTCCCCGGTCGGGACTATGTGGTGACGGGCAGCGGCCAGGTCATCTGGGCGCCGGTGTTCATACGCATGGACCTGCCTTACTACCAACGAAAGGTGTCGTTGCTGATCCGCAACGCGGGCAACGGCCAGGTGGTGTACGAGACCCACGCGGCGCACGATGGCCGCTGGAACAGCTCACCCGAACTCTGGGGCGCCATGCTGGACGCCGCGCTGCAGGATTTCCCCACTCCGCCAGGGGGCGTCCGTCTGGTGAACATCGACCTGCCTCGCTGAGCGTGCGCGTCGATCGGCGCGGCACGCATCTGTTGCTTTTGTGGTCGCTATTGCTGAGGCTGCGTCAACAAGCCGTCAAGGGCTTTTTGCAGTTCGGCGGTGTTTGCTGGCAGGTGCACCGTGCTCACAGCCTCGCCCTTGGCTGAAAACAGCACCACCGTGCCGTTGAT
>JBBSDB010000039.1:0-18486 GCA_038249735.1 Burkholderiales bacterium | reverse complement strand
GCATAGGTTTGACCGACCGGCGCGCCCGCCCACAGCACCAGCAAAGAAGCAATCAGCAGGGTAAAACCCACCGCGCCCACCGGCGCCAGCGCCAGGGCAACAGCAGAAGACTGGTGGCGCTTTTCAAGCCGCATGGGCAGGCTCTTCTGTGACAGCCACTGAAACACTGGCCGATACACCCGCCATGGCCAAGCCAATGCTTTCGCGGCTCCAGTCCTGCGCGGGCAAGGCCGCTGTCAGTTCGCCAGCGTGCATGACCGCAATGCGGTCACCCAGGGTCATCACCTCGTCCAGGTCGTCAGAGATCAACAACACCGCCGCACCGGCATCGCGCGCAGCCATGAGTTGCGATTGCACATAGGCCACCGCGCCGATGTCCAGGCCCCAGGTGGGTTGGTGGGCGACGATGAGCTTGGCCGCTGCATGGGCCGCTGAAGGGTTAGGCTGTGTCAGGGCGCGGCCCAGAATCAGCTTTTGCATGTTGCCGCCAGAGAGGCTGCGGGCCGGGGAGGTGGCGCCACCGCCGCGCACATCAAAGGCTTGCATCACCCGCTGGGCATAGGCGCGCGCCTGTTGGCGGCGCACCCAGCCCCAGCGCGAAAACGCGGGGGTGCGCAACCGCTCAGAAACCGCGTTTTCCCACAGCGGCAAATCGCCCACCAGGCCCACCGCATGGCGGTCTTCGGGAATGCGCGCGACGCCTTGCGCCACCAGCCGCGCGGGCTGCCCTGGCCAGGGTTGACCCAGGTAAGTCACCCGGCCCTGCTGGGCCTGGCGAGTGCCACACAGCAACTCCGCCAAAGCCAGCTGCCCATTGCCTGACACACCCGCAATCGCCACGATTTCGCCCGCGTGCAGCGCCAGGCTCACATGCGCCAACCGCTCGCGCCCGCTGCCGGTTGACACCGATTGCAAAGCGCACACCACGCTCAAACCCACATGCGCGGTGGGCTGGCGCACCGGCTCGGCGATGGCATGGCCCACCATCCACTGCGCCAGTTGCGCTTGCGTGGTGCCAGCGGCAGCCGCCTGAGCAACCAGCTTGCCACCGCGCAGCACCGCCACCCGGTGCGAGACCCGGAGCACCTCCCCCAGCTTGTGGCTGATGAAAATGATCGACAGGCCCTGCGCCACCATCTGCCCCAACACGGCAAACAAGGCTTCACTCTCCTGGGGCGTGAGCACAGCGGTGGGCTCATCCAGGATCAGGATGCGCGCTCCCCGGTACAGCGCCTTCAGGATTTCGACCCGCTGGCGTTCACCCACCGAGAGGCTGCCCACCAGGGCTTTGGGGTCCACCGTCAAACCAAATTGGTGCGCCACCGACAGCAGCTTGTCGCGCGCGGCGCGCTGGCGGGTGAACGGCTGCCACAGCGGCTCCGAGCCCATCATCACGTTGTCGAGCACGCTGAGGTTGTCGGCCAAGGTGAAGTGCTGGTGCACCATGCCAACGCCAGCGTCCAGCGCAGCGCGCGGGTCGCCAGGCGGCAGCGGTTGGCCGTTCACGCTGATGTGTCCCGCGTCGGCGGTGTAGTGCCCAAACAGGATGGACACCAGGGTGGATTTGCCCGCACCGTTTTCGCCCAGCAACGCCAACACCTCACCAGCACCCAGCTCAAGCGAGATGTTGTCGTTGGCCACCAAACTGCCAAAGCGCTTGGTGATGCCACTTAAACGCAAGACAGGATCGGTCATGCAGAGGAGTCAGGTTGTGTCCATCGGGCAGCCAAAAACAAAACGCTGCCCTTTGCAGCGCAGCGATGTGCACGCAACAGCGAGCGTGAGGACGCCGTTACAGGCCGCTGTTACCTGGCGGTGGACTTGGGCTGGTTGTCATCCACCTTCACGGTGAATTTGCCGTCCAGAATGTCCTTTTCGCGCGCCCTGACCTTGGCGACGATGTTGGCGGGTACCTTGGTCTCAAACGTGCCCAGCGGCGCCAGTGACGAGCCCTTGTGCTTCATCATGGAGTACTGGCCGTATTCCTCGGCGGTGAACTTGCCCTCTCTGGTGAGCTTGATGGCGCGGTCAGCGGTGGGTGCGAAGTCCCACAGCGCCGAGGCCACCACGGTGTCGGGGTACTGGGCTTGCGTGTTGATCACATTGCCGATGGCCAGCTTGCCTCTTTCTTTGGCGGCGTCACTCACGCCAAACCGCTCGGCGTACATCACGTCGGCGCCCTTGTCGATCATGGCAAAGGCGGCTTCCTTGGCCTTGGGCGGATCGAACCAGCTGTTGATGAACGTGACGCTGAATTCCACCTTGGGGTTGGTTTCTTTGGCGCCCGCCATGAAAGCGTTCATCAGGCGGTTGACCTCTGGAATGGGGAAGCCGCCCACCAGTCCAATCTTGTTGGTTTTGCTCATGCCACCGGCAATCAGGCCAGACAGGTAAGCGGGCTCCTGGATGTAGTTGTCAAACACGCTGAAGTTGGGTGCCACCGGCTTGCCGCTGGAGCCCATCAGGAAATTGACCTTGGGGAAGTCTTTGGCCACCTTGCGGGCGGCGGCTTCGACCGCAAAGGCCTCACCCACGATCAGCTGGCTGCCACCGGTGGCGTACTCGCGCATGACGCGCTCGTAGTCGGCGTTGGACACGTTTTCGGTGGCTTTGTATTCGATCTCGCCACGGGCTTCGGCGGCCTTGAGGGCTTGGTGCAAGCGCCCCGCCCACTGCTGCTCAAAGGGCACGGTGTAGATGCCCGCCACCTTGGGCTTGGCTTGAGCGATTGCCAGACCGGGCGCCAAAACGGCCATGCTGGCGCAGGCGACCAAGGCGAGATGGGTGCGACGTGAAATGGGTTTCATGCTTGAAAAACTCCAGGGTGGGCTTGTGGGGAAGAAGGAAACAGGCGACTCAAACGAGGAGCAGGTTACGTGCCAGCGCGCTCCAGCATGGCGTGCAGCAACACGTTGCAGCCAGCGGTGATGTGCTCTGACGAAGCGTCTTCAATTTCGTTGTGGCTGATGCCGTCTTTGCAGGGGATGAAAATCATGCCAGCGGGCGCCAGTTTGGCCATGTAAACCGCATCGTGCCCAGCGCCAGAGACGACGGGCATGTTGGAGTAGCCCAGCTTTTGGGCGGCACGCCCCACGGCATCCACACAGTCGCGGTGAAATTCGATGGCGTTGTAGCTGGAGACCATTTCAATCTTCACCTCCAGCCCGGTTTCCTGAGCCAGCTTGGCGGCCAAGGCTTTGACCTCATCGGCCATCTGATCCACCAGCGCATCGGTGCTGTTGCGCAGGTCGATGCTGAACTTCACCCGCCCGGGAATCACGTTGCGGCTGTTGGGAAAGACCTGCACCATGCCCACCGTGCCACGGCCGTGCGGTTGATGGCGCATGGCGGTGGCGACCGCCTCTTGCATGAGGCGGGCCGCGACTTGCATCGCGTCTTTGCGCAGGGCCATTGGCGTGGGGCCTGCGTGCGCTTCCATGCCGGTGACGGTGCAGTCAAACCAGCGGATGCCCAGCACACCGCTGACCACGCCGATAGTGACGCCCGCGTCTTCCAGCACCGGCCCCTGCTCAATGTGGGTTTCAAAAAAGGCGCCAATCGGGTGGTTGCCCGGTTCCTGGTCGCCGATGTAGCCGATGCGCTCCAGCTCACCTTGCACGGTTTTGCCCTCGGTGTCGGTGGCCGCGTAGGCATGCTGCAGCGTGAAGGCCTTGGCAAACACGCCCGAGCCCATCATCACCGGCACAAAGCGCGAGCCTTCCTCGTTGGTCCAGAAAGCCACCTCGATGGGGGCTTCGGTTTCGATGCCCAGATCGTTGAGCGTGCACACCACCTCGATGCCCGCCAACACGCCGTAGTTGCCATCGAACTTGCCGCCGGTGGGCTGGGTGTCGATGTGGCTGCCGGTCATGATGGGTGGCAGGCTGTTGTTGCGGCCGGCGCGGCGCATGAAGCCGTTGCCGATTTTGTCGATGGTGATGCTCATGCCCGCCTCTCGCGCCCAGCGCAGCACCAGGTCGCGCCCCTGTTTGTCCAGGTCGGTCAGGGTCAGGCGGCACACGCCGCCTTTGGGCGTGGCGCCAATTTGCGCCAGCTCCATGAGCGAGGCCCACAGGCGCTCGCCGTTGATGCGAAGCGTGGACATGTCGATGGCGGTTTTGTCGATGGCGGCAATATTGATGGCGGTTGTGGTGGTCATGTCGGGTCCTTCAACGTTGTACGGCGGTGGGCATCAGCGTCTCGGCCCGCAGCTTGGTGGCCGCGAACGGGGCGCCAAAGGCAGGCCGTTTGATGTAACGCCCTTTGCCTTGCACGGCGCGCAAATCGCCTTGCACAAACACCAGCTCGCCCTGGCTGATGGTGTGGCTGGGAATGCCGCGCACGGTGCGGCCTTCAAACAGGTTGAAGTCGCCCTTGCTGTGCTGTGTCTTGACCGACAAGGTCTTGGTGCCTGCCGGGTCCCACACCACGAGGTCGGCATCTGCACCCACTGAAACGCTGCCTTTTTGCGGGTAGATGTTGAACAGCTTGGCGGTGTTGGCCGAGGTGATGGCGACGAACTCGCTGGGCGTGAGGCGTCCGGTGTTCACGCCCTCTTCCCAGATCACGGCCAGGCGCTCTTCCACGCCGCCACAGCCATTCGGGATCTTGCTGAAGTCGTCTTTACCGGCCGCTTTTTGCGCCGCGCAAAACGTGCAGTGATCGGTGGCGGTGGTGTGCAGATTGCCGCTTTGCAGACCACGCCACAAAAATTCCTGGTTGCCCTTGGGCCGAAAGGGCGGGCTCATCACATGGGCTGCGGCGGTGGCGAAGTCGGGGTGGCGGTAGACGCTGTCGTCCAGCACCAGGTGGCCGGCCAGCACCTCGCCATAGACCCGCTGGCCGCGTGCGCGAGCGCGGGCAATCGCTTCGGCGGCTTCGATGCAGCTCACATGCACCACGTAGATCGGTACGTTCAGCACATCGGCAATCGCGATGGCGCGGTTGGCCGCCTCGGCCTCCACCATGGGTGGGCGCGACAGGGGATGGCCTTCGGGGCCCCGAATGCCCATCTCGGCCACCGTCTTTTGCAGCAGATAAACCAGCTCACCGTTTTCGGCATGCACGGTGGGCATGGCGCCCAGCTCCAGGCAGCGCTGGAAGCTGTTCACCAGGGTTTCGTCGTCGCACATGATGGCGTTCTTGTAGGCCATGAAGTGCTTGAAGCTGTTGACGCCCTCTTCGCTCACAAGCAGGCCCATGTCGCGGTGCACCGAATCGTCCCACCAGGTCACGGCCACGTGAAAGCTGTAGTCGCTCGCGGCCTTCTCGGCCCAGCCGCGCCATTTGCGAAAAGCGTCCATCAGCGGCTCTTGGGGGTCGGGGATGACGAAGTCGATGATGCTGGTGGTGCCGCCTGCCAAAGCGGCTGCGGTACCGGTGTAAAAGTCGTCCATGGTGACGGTGCCCATGAACGGCAACTGCATGTGCGTGTGCGGGTCGATGCCACCGGGCATCACATACTGGCCGAGCGCGTCCACCACAGTGGCGCCCGCCGGGGCGGTGAGGTTCTCACCCACCGCCACGATCTGGCCGTTTTGGGTGATCACGTCGGCCAGAAACGCGCGGTCTGCGTTGACAACCGTGCCCCCGCGGATGAACAAACTCGTCATGTCAGACTCCTGAAACTGGTGACTTTCGCCGTCAAAAAAATCAAACCGCCGCCCGCATGGGGTTGTTGGGGTGGGTGGTCCAGTCGGTGTGAGCGCCGCTCACCGGCTGGCCTGTGCGCTGGTCCATCTCACCCACCGGCACATCGCGCAGGGTAATGCACGCTGGCACCGGACACACGGTCACGCACAGGTTGCAGCCCACGCACTCGTCTTCCATCACCTCAAAGTGGCGCTTGCCATCTTTCATGAACGTGATGGCTTGGTGGCTGGTGTCTTCACACGCAATGTGGCAGCGCCCGCACTGGATGCAGCTGTCTTGGTTGATGACGGCCTTGCTGATGTGGTTCAGGTTCAGGTACCGCCAGTCGCTCACGGTCGGCACGGCCTTGCCCACAATGTCGCTGACGCTTTTGAAACCCATCTCGTCCATGTAGTCGGACAGACCGCTTTCCATCTCCTGCACGATCTTGAAGCCGTACACCATGGCGGCGGTGCACACCTGCACCGTGCCGCTGCCCAGCGCAATGAAGTCCAGCGCGTCGCGCCAGTTGCCGATGCCGCCAATGCCGCTGATCGGGATGCCGGCGGTTTCCGGGTCGCGCGCAATCTCGGCCACCATGTTCAGCGCGATGGGCTTGACGGCCGGGCCGCAATAGCCGCCGTGGCTGCCTTTGCCGCCGGTGCTGGGCGACATGGTCAGGGTGTAGGGGTCCACCCCCATGATGGAGTTGATGGTGTTGATGAGCGAGACCGCATCGGCCCCGCCGCGTTTGGCCGCGCGGGCCGGGTTGCGGATGTCGGTGATGTTGGGCGTGAGCTTCACGATGACCGGCAGCTTGCTGTACTGCTTGCACCAAGCGGTGACCATCTGGATGTACTCGGGCACCTGACCCACAGCGGCACCCATGCCGCGCTCGCTCATGCCGTGGGGGCAGCCGAAGTTGAGCTCGATCCCGTCAGCGCCGGTGTCTTCTACCCGCGGCAGAATCGCCTTCCAACTCTTCTCTTCGCACGGCACCATCAGCGAGACGATCATGGCGCGGTCTGCCCAGTCGCGTTTGACCTCGGTGATTTCGCGCAGGTTGATCTCCAGATCGCGGTCGGTGATCAGCTCGATGTTGTTGAACCCCATCAAGCGGCGGTCGGGCGTGAGCAGAGCGCCGTAGCGCGGGCCGTTCACATTGACGACTGGCGGCCCGGCCTCGCCCAGCGTCTTCCAGACCACACCACCCCAACCGGCTTCAAATGCGCGGTTGACGTTGTAGGCTTTGTCGGTGGGTGGTGCGCTGGCCAGCCAGAAAGGGTTGGGGCTTTTGATACCGGCAAAAGTGGTTTGCAGATTGGCCATGGTGCTCTCGGGATGTGGGTTCGTCGTGCGGTGTGTTGGGCTGGGCTCAGGCGGCCATCACATGAGCGTGAATCGCAAGGGCCGAGCGCTTGCCGTGCTCGACTGCCTCCACGGTGAGGTCCAGACCGCCGGCGCGGCAGTCGCCACCCGCCCAGACGCCGGGCAGGTTGGTCTGACCATCAGCGTCGGTGACGATGCGGCCACCCTGCAAGTTCAGTCCCGCCTCGGCCAGCACCGGATTGCCCAGCTTCTGGCCGATGGCCTTGAACACCATGTCGGCTTCCATGAACTCGGTTTGTCCGGTGGCCTGCAACTGGCCGTTGACCATCGCCTGGCGGGCAAACGTCACGCCAGTGGCGTGACCGCCTTGGCCGACCACCTCGACCGGCGCCAGCCAGTGGTGGATGGTGACGCCGTTGGTCTGCGCCCAGTGCTGCTCCTCCTGCGACGACGACATGGTTTCCGGTCCGCGCCGGTAGACGATGTGCACGCTCTCGGCACCCAGCAAGCGGGACTGAACGGCGGCATCGACCGCGGTCATGCCGCCTCCGATCACCACCACGCGGCGCCCGATCGGCAGTGTGGAAAAGTCTTCGCTCTGACGCAAGCGGGCAATGAAGTCCACCGCGTCTTCCACCCCGTTCAGATCTTCGCCCGGCACGCCGAGCGGCTGGGTGGTGGCCAAGCCCATGCCCAGGAACACGGCCGCGTGGTCTTGGCGCAGCGACGCCAGCGACGAACCCGCGAGGGCGGCTCGCACATTGCCCTGGAACACAGCTGAATAGTGCTGGCGCAGGGCGTAGATTTCGGCCTCGGTCTGCAACTTCCAGTTGTTGCGGATCTCGATGCCGCCGATCGCCAGGAGCCACGCCAGTTCTCGCTGGGCGAAGTTGT
Organism: Burkholderiales bacterium; assembly: GCA_038249735.1. GTDB lineage: Bacteria > Pseudomonadota > Gammaproteobacteria > Burkholderiales > Burkholderiaceae_C > Hydrogenophaga. The sequence goes on along the minus strand of JBBSDB010000039.1, from coordinate 10,632 downwards.
CGGGCGTCTTGTAGGAAGCCAGACCGTACTCGTTCAAACCGCCGGCTTTGGGTTTGGCGTCAAACACCACGACATCGTGACCCAAGCGCGCCAACGTGTAGGCGCAGGCCAAACCGGCCGGCCCGGCGCCCACCACCGCCACCTTTTTGCCGGTGGATGCTGCGCGGGTAAAAACCTGGGGCTTGTCGCTTTCCATCAGCCCGTCCACCGCGTGGCGCTGCAGCCTGCCGATCGCCACGGGGCGGTCTTCCTGCGTGTTGCGCACGCAAACGACTTCACACAGGTTTTCGGTGGGGCACACCCGGGCGCACATGCCACCCAGCGGGTTGCTGTCCAAAATGGTGCGCGCTGCACCACGAAGGTTCCCGTCGGCGATGCGCTTGATGAAGCTGGGCACATCGATGCCCGTGGGGCAAGCGGTGGCGCAAGGCGCATCGAAACAGTAGAGACATCGCTCCGATTCCAGCAGCGCCTGGCTGTGGGTCAGCCTCGGGCTGGCGTCGGCAAAACGCGTGGCGTAGGCCTGGGCGGGCAGTCGCGCCGAGCGGATGTCAGGTGATGGATTCGAGTCAGAACTGGACACGGGAGCGCTCCTATGCAAACCAAAATCTGACCAATCGGTCAGGTACCGGGTTGTATTTAAGCAAGCTATGTACCAAGTTGGAAAGCCGGGTTTGTCCTTAGTCGATGACAACAAAGCTCACCGGTGGGGGCGCTGAGACAACCGCCCTCAGGCTTTGAGGAACTCCGCCTTGGTGCCATGCCAGCGCACGATATGGCGCGCGGCGGCGTCAGGGTGTTTGCTCAGCATCTGCACAGCCGCTTCGCGCGCCCAGGCCAGCAGATGGCCGTCGGTGGCGAGGTCGACGAAGCGCAGCATGGCGGCGCCCGATTGACGGGACCCCAGGAATTCGCCGGGACCGCGAATCTCCAGGTCGCGCCGGGCGATCTCGAAACCGTCGTTGGTCTCGGCCATCGCCTTCAAGCGCTCGCGCGCGGTCTCGCCCAGGCGCCCACCCTCGGGTGGGGTGTACAGCAGCACGCAGGCCGAGGCCGCCGCGCCGCGCCCCACCCGGCCGCGCAACTGGTGCAGCTGCGACAGGCCGAACCGCTCGGCATGCTCGATCACCATGAGCGACGCATTGGGCACATCCACGCCCACTTCGATCACGGTGGTGGACACCAGCAGGCCGATGTGGCCCGACTTGAACATGTCCATCACCGCCTTTTTTTCGGCAGGTGGCATGCGCGAATGCAGCAAGCCCACCAGCACCCCGGGCAGTGCTTGGCTGAGATCGGCGTGGGTCTGGGTGGCGTTGGACAGATCCAGCGCTTCGCTCTCTTCGATCAGCGGGCAGACCCAGTAGACCTGCCGCCCCTCAGCCACTTGCGCGCCGATGCGAGCGATGACCTCACCACGGCGCTGATCGGACATCACTTTGGTGACGATGGGCGTGCGCCCGGGCGGCAGCTCGTCGATGGTGGAGACGTCGAGGTCGGCGTAGTAGCTCATGGCCAGCGTTCGCGGAATCGGCGTGGCGGTCATCATCAACAAGTGGGGCTCCCCCCCATCGCTTGCGCGCTTCGCGTCGCCGCTCAGCCCCTCAAGGGGCAACGCTGGCGGACCGGCAGAGCCGGATCCGCGGCGTTCTGGGTTTTGCTCGCTCTCGCTGGCAGCCGGGCCCATCTTGCTTCTTAAGGCCAACCGCTGCGCTACCCCAAACCGGTGCTGCTCGTCGATGATGGCCAGTGCCAGAGCCTGAAACTGGACCTGGTCCTGAATCACCGCGTGGGTGCCCACCACCAGCGCGGCTTCGCCCGAGGCGATGAGCGCCAACATCTCGCTGCGTTGCTTCTTTTTCTGGCTACCGGTGAGCCAAGCGACGCGCTTGCCCCGGGGCGCGAGCAGTGGCTCCAGCCAGCCAATCAGTTTGGCGAAGTGCTGCTCGGCCAGGATTTCGGTCGGCGCCATCAGCGCGCATTGCCAGCCCGAATCAATAGCGATCGCCGCCGCCAGCGCGGCCACCACTGTCTTGCCCGATCCCACATCGCCCTGCAGCAGGCGGTGCATGGGCACCGGCCGTGCGATGTCGATGGCGATCTCGATGCCCACGCGGCGCTGCGCGGCGGTGAGCGCAAACGGCAAGACAGCGAGCAGCTGTTCGTGCAGGCCACCGGTCTTGGCGCGCAGGGCCGGCGCTCGCAAGGCATCGCGCTCGCGCTTGGCGGTGAGCTGCGAGAGCTGTTGCGCCAGCAACTCCTCGGCTTTCAGCCGCTGCCACGCCGGATGGCTGCGGTCTTCAAGCGCGGCCAGAGACACCTCGGCGCCGGGCTGGTGCAAGTACCGCAGCGCGTCGCGCAAGGTGAACAACGCGCCTTCGGCGTTTTGCACCACGACTTGCAGGCTGCCCAGCAGCTCAGGCGGCAGGGTCTCGGACAGATCGGCCCGCGCCAGGCCGCTGGCCACCACCTTGCGCAGATACACCTGGGGCAGCTGCGCGCTGGTGGGGTAGACGGGGGTGAGCGCATCGGGCAGCTCGCCACCGGCGGCGTGAAACGCCGGGTGCATCATGGTGCGGCCCATGAAACCGCCGCGCACCTCGCCGCGCACGCGCACCCTTGCGCCCACGGCCAGCGTCTTCTGATGCGCGGGGTAGAAGCTGAAAAAGCGCAGGGTGCAGATGTCGCTGCCGTCGTCCAGCGTCACCAGCAGCTGGCGGCGCGGGCGAAAGGTGATCTCGCTGTCGGTCACCGTGCCCTCCACCTGCACCACCTCGCCCTCGCGCGCGTCGCACAGCCGCACGATGCGGGTTTCGTCCTCGTAACGCAGCGGCAGGTGCAGCGCCAGGTCGATGGCGCGCACCAGACCGAGCTTGCGCAAAGCCTTCTGCGGCGCCGACAGGGGCTTGGCGATCGGCTGTTTTTCGGGCGACGCACGGGCGGGCTGGGCGGGCATGGGCGCATTGTGCCCGGCAGCGACAGGGCCCCGTCGACGCACGGGCTAGCATGGCGCCACCATGAGCGATACCACCCACTTTTACGAACCCGCCCAGGGCCACGGCCTGCCCCACGATCCGTTCAACGCCATCGTCGGACCGCGCCCCATCGGCTGGGTTTCAACGCGCGCGCTCGATGGCGTGCTCAACCTCGCGCCCTACAGTTTTTTCAATGCGTTCAACTACACGCCGCCCATCGTCGGCTTTTGCAGCATCGGCCACAAGGACTCGGTGCGCAACGCCGAAGCCACTGGCGAGTTCGTGTGGAACCTGGTCACCCGCGAGCTGGCCGAAGCCATGAACCAGACCTGCGCCGCCGTGCCGCCCGAGGTGGACGAGTTTGCGCTTGCCGGCCTCACCCCGGTGGCTTCACGTGTCGTGAGCGTGCCTCGGGTGTCGGAGAGCCCGGTGACATTCGAGTGCCGGTTGTCGCAGATCGTGCGGCTGACCTCGGCCGCCGGCGCACCGATCGACAGCTGGCTGGTGCTGGGCGAGGTGGTGGGCGTGCACATTGCCCGACATCTGCTGAAAGACGGCGTGTACGACACGGCCAACGCTGGTCATGTGCTGCGCGGCGGCGGTCCGGCCGACTACTTCACCATCGGGCCAGAGCAGCTTTTTCGCCTGTTCCGCCCACGCTGAACCACGGCGGCGCTCTGCCACAATCGGCGCCTTCTTTTCCTTGGAACGGGCCTGTCCGGCCCTCAAGCACATGACCCCATCCGCAACGGATACAGCGCGCGACTTCACCGTTGCCGACTTCGACTTCACCCTTCCCCCCGAGCTCATCGCCCAGCACCCGGCGACTGAGCGCAGCGCGTCCCGCCTGCTGGACGGCCGCCACCCGGCGCCGGTGGACCGCATCTTTCGCGACCTGCCCAGCCTGCTGCAACCAGGCGATCTGCTGGTGTTCAACGACACGCAGGTGGTGAAGGCCCGCCTGTTTGGCGAGAAGGCCAGCGGCGGCCAACTGGAGCTGTTGATCGAGCGCGTGCTGCTGCCGCAAGAAGCGAGCGACGGCATGAGCACAGATGAGGTGGTGGGCCATCTGCGCGTGAGCAAGAAGCCACAGCCTGGTGGCCGGCTGCACTTGGCGGGCGGCCTGAACGGCGGGGGTTTCGACGCCACCTTCATCGGCCGCTGGCCCGACGCGCAAGGCCAGCTGTTTCGCTTTCGGTTGCATCCGCCCGCTAACGAAACGCCCTACGACTTGATGGCACGCCACGGCCATGTGCCACTGCCGCCCTACATCACCCACACCGACGACGCCGATGACGAGCGCCGCTACCAGACCGTGTTTGCGCGCGTGCCCGGTGCCGTGGCGGCGCCCACCGCCGCGCTGCATTTTGATGAAGGCGTGCTCGCCGCACTGGATGCGCGCGGCGTACAGCGCGTCAGCGTCACATTGCACGTGGGCGCCGGCACCTTCGCGCCGATGAAGACAGAGCGCATCAGCGAACACGTGATGCACCACGAGCGCTACGCCATCCCGCCCGAAACGCTGCAAGCCATCGCCGACTGCCGCGCACGAGGTGGCCAGGTGGTGGCGGTGGGCACGACCACTGTGCGAACGCTGGAGAGCTGGGCCCAAACGGGTGAGGTCAGCGGCGACACCAACATCTTCATCACCCCCGGTTTCAAATTCCAGGTGGTCGACCAGCTGATCACCAATTTTCATCTGCCCAAGAGCACGCTGATGATGCTGGTGAGCGCCTTCGCTGGCCATGATCGTGTGATGCAGCTCTACGCTCACGCGGTGGCGCAACGCTACCGGTTCTTCAGCTATGGCGACTCGATGCTGTTGGTGCGCGCCTGAGGCCGCAGCGACGGGTCGCCCCTAGCAAGGCCAGCTCCTTGGGGGGCAGCGACCCGCATAGCAGTGGAGCGTGGGGGCCCTTAATCCAGCGCCAGCCAGACACGGCCGCCCTCGACCTTCACCGGCCAGCTTTTTACCGGCTCGGTGACCGGGCCGCCTGCACAGTCGCCGGTGCGTACATCGAACCGGCCTTGGTGGAATGGGCACTCCACGTAGTGACCCTCGACAAGGCCGTCGCAGAGCTTGGCCAGTCCATGTGTGCACTGGTTGTCGGTAGCGAAAACCTCGCCGTCGACCGAGAACAGCACGATGTCCTGGCCCTCGGGCTCTACCGCCAAGCCCGCGCCTTCGAACACATCGGCCTCGGCGGCCACGTCGATCCACTGACTCATGAAATTGGGTTCCTGATGAATATTGCCCACGCGGGCCGGGCGGATGTTACCGGTGCCATACAACGCCACAGCAACGCCAGGATCGGCCCCACGAGGGGTGTGAGATACCGCACAGTGGCACGCCAGCGCGCCACGCACTCCAGAATTTCTAGCAACTCCGGCGCCACGTTTTTGAGTTGTACCAAACCCAGCGCTCACAATGACAGTTGTTTTTGGCGCGTTGAACGGGGTGTTGTTTTGATTGAAGTATTCGTCCGCCTGGGTCTGGCCTTGCTGCTTTCCCTGGGCCTGGCTGTGCTGCTCGCCTTGGGCTGGGACAGCTCCGACCGCGCGGCCTCGGGCACACAAGCGCTGGCCAACGCCAGATCCACCCAAAACGCCAACGGCATCGCTGACGCATCGCTCGACCCGGGGCGCTGATCGGCTGAGCAGCCGGGAACGCTGGGCGACAATCGCGCCCATGCTCCTGTTCGAACTCCTCAAAACCGACGGCCACGCCCGACGCGGCCGCATCACGCTCAACCATGGCGTGGTGCAAACTCCCATCTTCATGCCGGTCGGCACCTATGGCACGGTCAAGGGCGTGGCGCCCGCCAGCCTGGAAGCCATGGGCGCCCAGATCATTCTGGGCAACACCTTCCACCTCTGGATGCGCCCCGGGCGCGAGGTGATGGAAAGCTTTGGCGGCTTGCACGACTTCGAGCAGTGGCACAAACCCATCCTCACCGACTCGGGCGGCTTCCAGGTGTGGAGCCTGGGAGCCATGCGCAAGATCACCGAAGAAGGGGTGACGTTCGCCAGTCCGGTCAACGGCGACAAGCTGTTCATGTCGCCCGAGGTCAGCATGCAGATCCAGACCGGGCTGAATTCCGACATCGTGATGCAGCTCGACGAGTGCACGCCTTACGAGACCAACGGCCACCTCACCACCGAAGCCGAAGCCCGCAAAAGCATGGAGATGAGCCGTCGCTGGGCGGTGCGCTCAAAAGACGAATTCGCGCGGCTGGAAAACCCCAACGCGCTGTTTGGCATCGTGCAAGGCGGCATGTTTGAGCACCTGCGCCAGGAATCGCTGGAGGCGCTGGTGGCGATGGATTTCCCTGGCTATGCGATTGGCGGCGTGAGCGTGGGCGAGCCCAAGGCCGAGATGCTGCAGATCATGGCGCACACGCCGCACCGCCTGCCCGCCCACAAGCCTCGTTACCTCATGGGCGTGGGCACGCCCGAAGACCTGGTGCAGGGCGTGGTCGACGGCGTGGACATGTTCGACTGCGTCATGCCGACCCGCAATGCCCGCAACGGCACGCTGTTTACCCGCTTTGGCGATTTGAAGATCCGCAACGCGCGCCACAAAACCGACCACCAGCCGCTGGACACCACCTGCACCTGCTGCGCCTGTGCCGGCACGCCGCCAGACCCGGCCGGCAGCGGCGTGAGCTGGGACAAGGGCGGGCGCGCCGGTTTTTCTCGCGCCTACCTGCACCACCTCGACCGCTGCGGCGAAATGCTCGGCCCCATGCTCGCCAGCATCCACAACCTGCATTACTACCTGAACCTCATGCGCGAAGTGCGCGAGGCGCTGGACGCCGGCCGCTTCGACGCCTTCCGTCAGCAATTCAAGGCCGACCGGTCGCGCGGTGTGTGAGCAGCAACAGCCCTTGGGGTAAGTTCCGTTCTTGTAGGCTGGGCCAGCCTCTGCATTGAGGTGGGCCGCAGCAACATCCAACCTCTTGTCTGGATCTAACCATGGCTTCTCGTCTCCAAAATGGTCAGCGCTCCCAGGTGCTGCGCTTTTGCGTTACCGCCGCTTGCTTGGTCGTGGCCGCGCAAACCGCCCACGCACAAACAACCAACGTCGCTTGGGAGCCCAGCGCGCCGGTCGAATTGGTGGTGCCAGCGGGCACTGGCGGTGGCGCCGACCAAATGGCGCGCTTCGTTGCCGACATGGTGACCAAACACCGCTTGATGAAGCAGCCGCTCACGGTGATCAACAAACCCGGCAACTCGGGCGCCGAGGGCTTGCTGGACATGAAGGCGTCCAAAGGCAACCCGCACAAACTCATCATCACGCTCTCCAGTTTGTTCACCGTGCCGCTGGCCACCGGCGTGGACTTTTCTTGGAGCGACATCACGCCGGTGCAAATGCTGGCGCTCGACCAGTTCGTTCTGTGGGTCAACGCCCAATCGAGCTACCAGTCGCCCAAAGACGTGATGGATGCGCTGCGCACGGGCGCGCCGCGAAACATGAAGCTGGGTGGCACAGGGTCTAAACAAGAAGATCAGCTCATCGGCGTGCTGCTGGAAACAGCGGCGGCGTCGCGCTTGGAATATGTGCCTTTGCAAGGCGGGGGTGCCGTGGCCAAAGCGCTGGCGGCGCGCGAGGTCGATCTGACGGTGAACAACCCGATAGAGGCGGCAAAGCTGTGGGCCGAAGGGAAAGTGCGGCCTTTGTGCGTGTTCGACAGCGTGAAGCTTCCCTATCCCAACAAAATCGCCGGCGACAAAAGCTGGGCCGACCTGCCCACGTGCTTGTCATTTGGCATCCCCGTGCAGTACCAAATGATGCGCGGCATCTTCACCACATCCGGTGCCACACCCAGCCAGGTGGCTTACTACAGCGATGTGGTCGACAAGGTGCGCGCACTGCCCGAGTGGCAGGTCTTTTTGGCGCAAGGCGCGTTCAAACCGACCACCATGAAGGGCGCGCCGTTTGTGACGTGGCTCGACCGCAGCGCCAGCTTTCACCGCACGCTGATGCGTGAGGCCAAGCTCACTTTTTCGGCGCTATCGACAAGCGCAGCGTCAGAGCCGAAGAAGTAGGGTGTTGCAAGGTCGACGTTTCAAGGAACTGCGCGACGCCCGAGTTCCCCGCCACATTCTGCCGGTGCTGGTCACCGCGCAGTTCGCGGGCACCTCGCTGTGGTTTGCGGTCAACGCGGTGATGCCGGATTTGCAGCGCGAGCTGGGCTGGGCCACGGCGGCGGTGGGCACGCTCACCTCTGCGCTCCAACTCGGCTTCATCGTCGGCACGCTGGTGTTTGCGTTGCTGGCGATTGCCGACCGGTTTTCTGCGCGCCACGTGTTCTTGCTCTGCGCGCTGGCGGGTGCCGCCTGCACGGTGGGTGCCTGGGCGATGGTGCGGGACTTCACGGCGCTGTTGGGCTGGCGGTTTGCCACCGGATTTTTTCTGGCTGGTATCTACCCGGTCGGCATGAAGATCGCGGCGCAGTGGTACAGCCGGGGACTGGGTGCCGCGCTCGGTTTGTTGATCGGCGCCCTGGTGCTCGGCTCGGCCAGCGCCCACGCCTTGCGTGCGTTGGGCGATGCCCTGCCGTGGCCCACGCTGATGCTGGGCGTGGCCGCGCTGGCGGCGGGCGGTGGCCTGCTGCTGTTTTTCGGTATCGGTGACGCGCCCGGAACCCAAGCGCGCGTGACCACGCTGCAATGGCGCGCGCTCGCCAGCGTCTGGACCGATTCCCGCGTGCGCAGTTCGGTGCTGGGCTACTTTGGCCACATGTGGGAGCTCTACACCATGTGGGTGATGGTGCCGCTGATCCTGGCGACCCGACTGGAAGGCGCGGCGCTGTCGTGGGCGGCGTTCTCGGTGCTGGGGGCAGGCGCCATCGGCTGCGCGGTGGGTGGCTGGGTGGCACAGCGCTGGGGCAGCGCGCGCGTGGCCGGGGCGCAGCTGGCCACCAGCGGGTTGTGCTGCCTGGCCACGCCTTGGGCAATGGGTGCGGGCGATGCGCTGTTCGCCACCTGGCTGCTGCTCTGGGGCATCACCGTGGCAGGCGATTCGCCGCAGTTCTCCACCCTCACCGCGCGCAACGCGCCAGCGCAGGCGGTGGGCAGCGTGCTCACGCTGACCAACAGCATCGGCTTCGCGATTTCCATTGTCAGCATCTTGTTGTTTGTCTCGCTGAGTGAGACGGTGGCGCTGGGCGCGCTGCTGCCCTGGCTGGCGCTGGGGCCGGCGCTGGGTCTGTGGGCGCTGTGGCCGCTGGTGCGCGAAGAGCGGCGCGGCGCTGCCGGCTGATCTGGCGTCAGGATGGCCGTGCAGGCAGGGCCGTTTGCGGCTCGCGCGATGAGCCTGGTTCCGAAGTGTCCGGGCTGGCCGACGACGTGCCGCAGGAAAAACAGAAGCGGGTGAATGCGTTCTTGCGGGTGCTGCAGTGGCCACATCGGTCGAACAGGCACAGACCGCAGTGGGGACAGAAGTCTGTTTTGCCGTCTTTCAGGTCCACCGGCCGCTCGCAACCCGGGCAAACATTCTTGACCAGACGTGTCTGCGCCAGGTCGTAGTCGAGCTCCTGGCGCCGATGCCGGTCGGGCAGCGCCTCGGCCTGCTTCTGTCGCTCCAGGTAGCGCTGCAGCGCGGCAATCGCATAGCGCCCGCCAATCACAGTCAGCACGATGCCGACGAGGTAGCGCACATAGCCGCCGTAGCTTGGCAGGTAGGGAACCAGTTCGACAAAGAACGCAAACAGCGCGAAAAAGATGAAGCCCCAGACGAACGGCCAGGAATGGGTTTTGCGTTTTTTCACAAACAGCCAGCCGGCGAGTGCCAGAAGCGGCAGCGTGAGCAGCAGCCGGTAGCCGAACACACGCAGTTCCTGGGCGCGCATCTCGCTCTCGAACGCATCGCGTGCAGACGCTTGCAACTCGCCCAGGGCATCGCGGGCGCGGCGCTCGGTCTGGCTGGCGTCGAGTGCGGCCTGCTGCTGGGCTTCCATGGTGGCCAATGCATCGCGCTCGGCCTGGCGCAGCGCGTCGAGTGCTGCCGTGCGTGCGATCAGCTCGGTGTCTTGCTCGGGCTGCTGCGTGGCGCGGCGGGTGGCCAGCCAGTTGCTGAAGGTTTCGCGCGCGGCGCTGTTGCTGGCCTGGGCCGCCTGCTGGCGCAACTCGGCCTGATCCAGCGCGTCTTGTGCGGCGCGGGCCGAGAGCTGGGCCTGAGAAATCGCCTGCTTCAGCGCGGGCGCGCGCTGCGGGTCGAGAAAATCGTCCAGCGTGCGCTGCTGCTCCACCTGGGGCAGATCGCCCACCACCGTGCTGCCCAGGCCGACCAGAAACCAGGCAAACACAAACGCCACCAGCCACAGGCCACGGCGGAACCACTTTTCAGACAGACGCAGTGCTTTGCTCATCGGAACTCCCTCCAAGAATGGGTGCGATTGTGGCGGTTGCAGGAGCGGGCTTGTGTGGGGCAGACGCAAGCGCCACAACGGGCTTGCGCGGTGTCAAAGGCGCCAGCGCCGCGCCGTTGCTCGGCAACCCTTATCAGCCCTCAGGCAATCCCAACAAACCGTTCACTCAAATCCCACAAACGGCTCGCGCGCGCTTCGTTCTCGGCCTTTGCGGACAACGGCTGCGCGAAGGCGGCGCGGCCCGCCTGCTGCCGATTGCCCCAGCTCCAGTGCACGCCAGACTG
>JBBSDB010000038.1:0-18486 GCA_038249735.1 Burkholderiales bacterium | reverse complement strand
CAGGCCTCTCGCGCACCCGGCTCGACAAAATGGGCTGGCTGTGTTCCGACACCGCACACCTGCGGTTCGACAACCTGCGCGTGCCGGCCAGCCATTTGCTGGGCGAAGCCGGCGCCGGGTTTCGCATGATCATGGGCAACTTCAACGGCGAGCTGCTCGCCATGAGCGCGATGGCGCTGGGCTTCGCCCAGGCTTGCTACACCGAAGCGCTCGACTGAGCAGGCCAGCGCCAGACCTTTGGCACCGCGCTGATCGAGCGCCAGGTGATCCGCCACAAACTCATGGACATGCAGATGCACATCCAGTCCACCCAAGCCTGGGTTGACGCACTCGGTGCGCAGGCCGATGCGGGCGACATGGGAACAGCGTGGGTCACCGGCGTGTGCCTGCTCAAAAACAACGCCACCCAGGCCATGCAGTTTTGTGCCGACGCAGCGGTGCAAATTCTCGGCGGCATGGGCTGCATGCGCGGCACGGTGAGCGAGCGCATCTACCGCGAGGTGAAGGTGATGATGATCGGTGGCGGCGCCGAGGAAATCATGAAAGAACTCGCTGCACGACAATCGGGTCTATGACCAACAAAACCAGCGCACCTACCGTTTTTGAACCCGAATATATCGCTGGGCTCAAGAGCATCTGGGAGGAAAAAATTGTCTTCAACCAGGTGCTCGGTTTGAAGATCACCCAGGTTGACCCCGAGCGCGTCGTTGCCACCATCGCGATGAAGCCCGAGCTGATCGGTCACTACGCCCACCACCGGCTGCACGGCGGCGTGATCAGCGCCGGGCTCGATGCCATGGGCGGCCTGGCCTGCATGGCCGCGATCGGCGCGCGCCACATGAACGAGCCGCCCGAGCAACGCCTGCAACGCTTCGCCAAGCTCGGCACCATCGACCTGCGCATCGACTACCTGCGCCCTGCCGTGGGCGAGCACTTCGAGCTGCGCGCCGAGGTGATGCGGCTGGGCTCGCGCGTGGCCTCCACCCGCATGGAATTCTTCGGGGCCGACGGCAAGCTGCTGTGCTGCGGCTCGGGCGCCTACATCGTTTCCTGATCTGTTGGGCGCTTCCCGTGTTGAAGCTGTTGCCAGACGCGCACGCATCGGCTCGCGCAACCAAGCGCGCACGGTGGCGCCGCGCGGGATGCTTGCTCTGGGCCGCGCCGAATTCGCTGCTGGGTCTGTTGCTCGGTCTGGTGTGGTGGCTGGTGGGGGCCAGTGCCCAGCGGGTCGATGGCGTGTTGGAATTGACGTTGCCAGACGTCAGCAAATCGACGCGACCAAGTCGGTGGCGTTTGCCGTTCGCCGCCATCACCCTCGGCCATGTGGTGCTGGGGGTCGATGCGCGCGAGATGTCCCGCTGGCGTGCGCATGAGCGGGTGCATGTGGCGCAGTACGAGCGCTGGGGCCCGCTGTTCCTACCGGCTTACCTCGGCTCCAGCCTGTGGCAATGGCTGCGTGGCCGCGATGCTTACTGGGACAACCGCTTCGAGGTGGAAGCGCGGCGGGCGGATGGGGGTTGACAGGCAGGTTTCGACCCGAAGCAGCCAACTACTGCCGATGGTTCAACGGCTGCTTTGCTGGGAAACCAATTACCCAATTTGGCATGACGAACTTACACAATCGACCAAGACCGGACACTGCGAGCGCGACCCCAAACCGGTCATTCACTCCGCTTTTGGTGGACGAGAAACGCCCGGCTGGTCAAGGTATCAGCGCGTTGACAGCTTTTCGGGTGTTATGCCTTTGATGGCCAAAAAAAGTCGCTGTCCCCCCAGAAAAGCCGTTCTTCGAGGCCAGAAGGACGCCCTCGTATTGAGGGCCAGGCATTTTTTCATGACGCTTCGTTGTCGCTGGCCGGAGGCGCTGCGTACCGCGCCCAGCGCCGAATGCGGGCTCGGAGGCTGGTTTTCTGCTCGTCGGTCAATGGCATGTCGGCGACCCTCTGCACTGCCGCCTCGAGATACACATAGCCGTGTCGCAGCAGCGCGATGCAGAACTCACGGTCCTTTTCTCTACCCGCCCACGCCTTGGACAGGAACAAGTCCAGCACATCCAGGCAGTAACCAATCTTCAGGTCTGTCTGGGCGGTCTGAATCTTGTACAGCCGGTCCTTCCAGCCGCTTGGCAGCACCGCGGTCTCAGGTCCCACGCCCTGCGCGTAGATTTTGTGGGTGGTGTGAAACCAGGAGCCTTCACCAATATTGCCGTCCAGCAAGTCCGCCTTTTCTGGGGCGCCCAGCGGATACATGTCCGCTTCCATGGAGGCTTTGAACTCTTGCGGCGGATTGGGTACAGGGCCCAAGATGGATTGGCTTCCCACGATGATGAACTCGTACTCGTGGGTGACTTGCGCTGCTGCGCGAATAAGGTGCTCGAGTTGGTCGCGTTCCATGCAAGGCCTCTTCAAGCACTTGCCTGAGATTTCAGGCTCTTCATGTCGTCCAGTACCTTCTGGCGCACTTGTTCGGGCAGCACAGACAGCATGGGCTATGCTTGGCGCTGCTCGTTGGAACGTTGCGTGCTGGCCAGCACGCGTCTCCACTGCTTTCGGTGCAACACAACGGACCACTCATCCCAGAGCGGGGATGAGCGCGAGCCGGGATGAGCACGCCAATTATCGAGCGTCTGCAAGGCTTTGAGCCGCAGATTGTCATCTCGCTTGACCAAGCGCACCGCTTCCTGGTGCAGGACCAGGCTCTGTAAGTCTTGCAGCTGGTGGCGCGAGACGGACACTAGCGCACTGGCAGGCACCGCAGTCGTCTGCGAGTTCTGCGGCGGGGTTGCCGGATTGGCTAGGAGAGCCAGGTCTGCACCGAAGCCCAAGGCTCCCATCACGCGCACATAGCTGCCCATGGTTGGCGAAGGCTCTCCCGACTCGATGGCGCTGAGCGTCATTCGTGACAGCCCCGCCGCGGCTGCCAGCTCGGTGCTGGTCAATCCTTTGGACTGGCGTGCGGCTTTCAGGCGCTGCCCCAATTGCAGGAGCAGCTGCCGCTCTAGCACTGAAGATATTTCGATTGATGCTGGCATTTGTAAAGCATTATAGACAATAAACGATGATTTGTCCAACATGCTTTACATATGACCAGCCGGGATCCACGTAGCTCAGCTGAGAGCCTTCGGCTGAGCCCGGGTCCAGCCTGCCCTGCCGTTGCAAGCCGCGCACATGGCTTCAAACTCATCTCCAGAGGGGCTCGCCGCAGAGGCCTACCAGCCTACCGCCAGCCGGCGTCGCAAAGCGCGTTGCGGCTTGAATGGCGGCTCTTTCATTCGCGCTATGACCGTTTTGGGCCCGGTTTCTGACAGCCACGATTATTTTGGGAGCATCCGATTCCTACCAAGAAGCGACAGTCGCAAAAGTTCAGGGAGTACCCGCTCCTGGCCGAAAGCCGCCGCTTGCTGTCATTGCCAATTCGCACCCTTCGGCCTCACCCACCACCAAGCCAGAAGCACCAGCGCTGCGAAGCAGGTGTAGGCCGCCACAAACACCCACCACGGCGCTTCCCAGTAAAGCAGGCGGGAGAGCCAGTGTTCGATGAAGCTCTCGCGGTAGCCCACCACCCCCGCCATGCGGCGCAGGTCTTGCTCCCACACGGTCAGCGGGCAGAGCTGGCCGAGCCATGCCTGGCCGGCGATGAAGACCATGAGCAGCACATGCGTCAGGCGCAGGCCGAAGCGCCGCACCCAGGCCCAGCCGCGCCTGCCGCCCACGATCACCAGCGGCAACAGGCCGACCACGAACACCACGATGCCGACATGCAGTGTCAGCAACGCGTTGGCGAGCAGGGTGGCGAGTTGGGGGTCCATCGCGGATCAGCGTTCAGGACCGGCAAGGCGTTGGGCCTTGGAGTGGGCAGCGGGCGGGCGGGCGCTTAGAACCGGTAGCTCAGCCCCGCGCTGACCAGGCCGATGTTGCGCCGCAGGGTCAGCGGGCTGTCGGCGGCTTCGCTGCCCAGGCGGTAGACCCCCAGGCGCACGGTGGAGACCCACTGGGGCGTGATGCTGTAGGCCCAGACCGCGCTGACGCCGTAGCGGCGGATGCCCGAGGAGGCGGTGTAGACCGGCAGACCCGAGCGGGCCGCCTGTGGCGCAGAGATGCCGAAGAAGCCCTGCATCACCTCGGTGTCGGCCCAGTCGACCGAGGCGTCCAGGCGCAGCGCGCTGCTGCGGCTGATGCTGAGTGCGTAGCCCGCGTTCAGCCGCACCGTGGAGCCGGTCACGTTACCGCCCACGCCTTGCTCGAGGGTGGCGCTCAAGGAGAGGGGCCGGGCGTTCCAGCGCACGAAGGCTCCAACGTCGGCACCGGCGTCGATATCGCCCAGGCCACGCAGGCGCGCATCGTCAGACTCGTCGCGGCCAAATCGGTAGGTCAACACCGGGCCGAACTCCAGGTTCGACAGGTTGGACAAGTTGTAACCCACGCCGCTCAAGGTGCCGGCAAAGAAGCGGCCGCTGCGGTAGGCGATGACGGGCAGCGCACGGGTGTCGAACCGGTCGGACCCTTCATAGGTCGGCACGCGCGCCACGGCGGCGCCCACGGCCAGGCTGTAGGGGGAGTCGGCACGCGCGTCGGTGCGTGTTTCGGCGGTGGCTTGCGCCTGGGCCGAGGCAGCAGCCGCCCAGCCGCCAGCCGCCAGCAAGGCGATTGAAAGGCCCTGCAGAACCGGTCGGGTGCTCGGGGCGGCGAGGCGGGCGGGCTGGGTCATGGTGGTGGACTCGCGTGAGGGAAGGGTGAAAGAGCCGCGTTTCGCTTGGGCTGGCCGAAATGAGTGTTGCCCGTTTTTGGTGTCCGTGGACAAAAAAAGGACAACCGAACGAACAGAAGGTTCCCGCCACCTGATCGCTGGCAGCGCCTTCTTCGGGCCATTGGAGGCGCAGGCTCGCTGGCGCTGAGGAGGGATGTAAGGTTGAAGCCTGTGCGGCACGCCAGCCCGCATCCCACCATCCATCACGCCCCCATGACCTTTCCTGTTCGCTCTTTTGCCACCCACGCGCCCACCGACAAGCTGGGCTTGTTCCACTTCGTGCGCCGTTCCCCGCGCGCCAACGACGTGGTGATCGACATCCTGTATTGCGGCGTCTGCCACACCGACATCCACCATTCGCGCAACGACTGGGGCCGCGCCAACTACCCGATGGTGCCGGGCCACGAAATTGTGGGCCGGGTGATCGAGGTCGGCGCCGAGGTGGACCGATTCCAGGTGGGCGAGCTGGTGGGTGTGGGCTGCATGGTGGACGCCTGCCAGGCTTGCGCCAACTGCCGCCGGGGCTGGGAGCAGTACTGCGACACCGGCTCGACCTTCACCTACAACGGCGTGGACCGCCACGACGGCACGCCCACCTTCGGCGGTTACGCCGAAAAGATCGTGGTCTCGCAAGACTTCGTGCTGCGCATCCCCGACGGGCTGGCCCCGGCCGCCGCCGCGCCACTGCTGTGCGCCGGCATCACCAGCTACTCGCCGTTGAAGCAGGCCCAGGTGGGTCCGGGCAGCCGGGTCGCGGTGGTGGGGCTCGGGGGGCTGGGCCACATGGCGCTCAAGCTGGCCAAGGCGATGGGCGCCGAGGTCACGCTGTTCACCCGCTCACCCGGCAAGGAGGCGGACGCCCGCCGGCTGGGTGCCGACCACATCGTGCTCTCCACCGACGCCGAGCAGATGGACTCTGTGACGAGCCGCTTTGATCTGATCGTGGACACCGTGCCTTATGTGCACGACCTCAACCCCTATGTGCCGAGCTTGGTCACCGGTGGCGCGCTGGTGTTGGTGGGATACCTCGGTCCGCTGGACGAGCCCGCTTTGCTTACCGGGCCGCTGGTGTTGAAGGGCAGGACGGTTTCGGGCTCGTTGATCGGGGGCATTGCCGATACGCAAGAGATGCTCGACTTTTGCGGCCGCCACGGGATTGGCGCCGACATCGAAATCATCACTATCCAGGCCATCAACGAGGCCTACGAGCGCGTGTTGGGCAGCGATGTGAAATACCGCTTCGTGATTGACATGGCGTCTTTGAAAAGCGCTGCCTGAGGCACCCCGCGCGGCGGCAGCAACTCAGGCGCTGAACAGCTGCTCGTGCAGCGCCTCGAGATCGCGCCGATCGTCTGGGTGGGTAAGTGCGGCCAGGCCGCGTTCCATGGCCCGGCGCGCCTGCACGCGCGCTTCAAGCGCCACCGGTTCGCTGCCGTTGCGGGCGATGGTTGCCAGCATCTTCTGCAGCCGGATACCCACCTCCAACATGCTCGCGCCGTCGCGGGCGATGGAGGAAAAACCGTCGGCCACCAGGGTGCGCATGTCGAGCGCTGGCAAGGTCAGGCGGTCGAATTCGATCTTGGGTGAAGCGGTCTCGGGCTGGTCTTTTTTGGCTGCTTCGGCTTCAGCCTCCCTCTCGCTCATCGCGCGATCGGCTTCCACCACCAGTGTGGTGAGCGAGACCATCACCGAAATCGCGGTGCCGGGGTCGTTCACTGCGGGTGACAGCGCGCGCAGCGCCACCTCGCTGAGCACGATGAGGCCGAAGCGCGGGTCCTGGTCGTAACTGCGCGTGGGTCCGAGCAAAAAACAGTCGCGAATGTCCTCGGTGTCTGGCGCGGGCGGCGGCTCGTTGCGGTTGACTTCGCCCATGTTCATCGGGATCTTGTCGCGGCTGGCGGTGGCGAGCACGGTGTCGGGGCCCACGAAGCTGCCTGGGCGCACATGCAGATGCAGCATGCAACCGGCCGCGCTGGCCACTTCCTGCAGGCCACTCATGTTGAGGTAGCCGAGGTAACCCACTTCCTCGGCGTAAATGGCGGTGCCGCGGGGTGCTTCGTGGGGCGCCGGCGCAGCGCCCAGTGTCGGGCGCTTGGCGTGCGACTTGAGCGCGTTGCGGCTCACCCGCTCGATGCGCGCCACGGTATCGCTCATGCGCCCCAGATTCGAGAGCGTCTTGACCCACAGCAGCAGCCGAAACACCACATAGGTGGTGACCGCGAGGGTGCTGACAAACAGCACGAAGCGCCCTGGCGCATCGTAGTAACCCACACCCAAAGCCGTTTTGGCGACCACCGCAAAGGTGAACGCCGCCATGAAGCTCCCGATGGCTCCCCGCGTGTCGTCGTCGCCCATCAGCAACTCGGTGGCGCGCGGTGTGGCGCTGCTGGACGATGAACTCAGCGCCGAGACCAAAATCCCGAGCGAAAAGGTGGCCACTGCCAGCATGCTGCTGGCGATGACGGTGAGCAGATCGTCGATCGTCTCGGCCTGGATGTCGGGCACCTTGCTGGCGAGCCAGAAACCGCCCACCCAGCGCGCAGCAAAAGCCAGCGCCGCAGCCAGTACCGCGGTGAGCATGGGAAAAACCCACAAGCGGTTGCGCCTGTCTTTGAGCCAGAGCCAGAGGTTGAACATGGATATGGGTATGGGATGGAGGTGAGCGCACTGTCGGAGCGATGGTGTGCCCGCGCTGTGGCATTTGGCGAAGCGCCAGAGGCGAAGTGTCGAGGCTGCGCCCGGTTTTCTGGGTAGGACGGCGCGCCGGCCTGCGTTGCCGTGCAGCAAACGCCAAACGCAAAAACGGCCCCGAAGGGCCGTTGTTTCTGGAAGGCTGGTGAGCGGGTTCAGTTTGTGACGCGCTTGTCCTGGCCTTTGGCCAGGTTCTCGCCTTGCACGGCGCGCAGACCAGCCAGGCGCACCTGCTCCAGCTGCGCAGGCGTGGGCAACACGTTGATTTCACCGCTGGTGAGCAAACCCAGACGCTGGGCTTCCACCGCTTCGGCGCGGACCTGAGCTCGGGTCAGGGTGCTGGTGTTTTCCGCCACGATGACCGGGACGAACTCGCCACTGGTGATCAGGCCGGCGTCGCGGGCGGCGATGGCTTGGGCACGCACCTCGGCACGGCTCATCGTGGAGACAAATGGCGCCTCGGGAGTGAACTCGGAGGCCATCGCGGCAGCGGCGGTCATCGAAAGAACAATAGGGAGGGCGATGCGGGTGAATTGGGTCATGACAGTTTCCTGAAGGGAAGAGATTGGATAAGAGAACTTGCTTGATGCCGTTTCGTTTCGGCATGGAGGCAACTGTAGAAAGCGGTTCTTGCGTTTCATGAACACGAAAATGACAGATTTGTCATCCAACACACCGAGCCGATCCTCGACAATTTGCAGGTTCGTTCCCCTCTTGAATTCCACTGTTCCCCATGCGCATCCTGGTCATTGAAGACGAAGCCAAGCTGGCCGACTACGTCAAACGCGGGCTCACCGAATCCGGCTACACGGTGGACGTGGCACGCGACGGCATCGAGGGGCGCTACCTTGCCACCGAGGGCGACTACCAACTGGTGGTGCTCGACATCATGTTGCCCGGCGTCGACGGATTTGGTGTGCTGGCGGCGCTGCGCGAGAAGCGCAACACGCCGGTGCTGATGCTCACCGCGCGCGACCGGGTGGAGGACAGGGTGCAGGGGCTCGAGGCCGGCGCTGACGATTACCTGGTGAAGCCCTTCGCTTTCTCCGAGCTGCTGGCCCGCGTGGCGGCGCTGCTGCGGCGTGGCCCTGGGAAAAACGACGGTGCGACCAACGGCCAACTGAGCATCAGCAACCTGGAGATGGACCTGCTCAGCCGCAAGGCCTCGCGCGATGGCCAACGCCTCGATCTCAGCGCCAAAGAGTTCTCGCTGCTCGCGCTGCTGGCGCGGCGCAAGGGGCAGATCCTCTCGCGCACCACGCTGGCCGAGCAGGTGTGGGACATGAATTTCGATTCCGACACCAACGTGGTGGAGGTGGCGATTCGCCGCCTGCGCGCCAAGATGGACGACCCTTTCCGCCCGAAGCTGCTGCACAACGTGCGCGGCATGGGCTACGTGCTGGAGGAGCGCACATGACGTCTGCGCTGAACCCACCGGTTGCTCCGGTGGCACTGGCGGGCACGCCGACTCAGGCGCCAGCCAAGCCCTGTGCTTACTCGATCGGTCGCCGGCTCTCGCTTCTGCTGGCCACGCAGACCGTGATCGGGCTGGGCGTGTTGCTGGCCATCATCTACGGCATCACGGTGATGCTGTTTCAGGCCAAGCACAACGAGCAAATGCAGGGCTACACCCACGTGCTCGCCGACATGATGCACAGCGCCAACGAACGCGCGGGCGCTGGGGAAATGCTGGAGAAGCTGGCCTGGTCGGCCGAGCGCCGACCGGGTACGTTTTTGGTGGTGAGCCGCGCCGACGGCAGCGAGTTCTACCGCGACCCGCCGCCCACCTTCGATGTGGATCACAAGACAGCCAAGTCCAGCAGCTTTCTCGTCACCGTCAAGGCCAACGGGGACGTTTACACGGGTCGCCTGGTCCTGGACTGCTCGCAAGACGTGAAGACCGGCCAGCGCATGGCTATTCTGCTGCTGGTGGCCACACTGGCGGGCGGCGTCTTCGTGGCTTGGGCCACTTTCTGGCGGGTGCGTTGCAGTCTGCGACCGCTGCTGGATTTGGCCAACCAGACCCGCGCCATCGATGTGGGCCAGGCCAAACAGCGCCTCTCACTTGACGAGCCTGCCGAAGAATTGCAGCCCCTGATCGAGCAGTTCAACAACCTGATGCAGCGAGTTGATCGCACCTATGCGCAGCTCGAAGGTTTCAATGCGGATGTGGCCCACGAGCTGCGCACGCCGCTGGCCAATTTGATCGGTCAGACCGAGCTCGCACTCAGCCGCGAGCGCAGCACCAGCGAGCTGCAAGACACCTTGCACGGCAATCTCGAAGAGTTGCAGCGCATGGCTGTGATCATCAACGACATGCTGTTCCTTGCCCAGGCCGATCGCGGTGTGAAAGCCCGCCGTGGCGCACCGGTGAGCCTGGCCGAGCTGGTGCGCCAAGTGGTCGAGTTTCACGAAGCGCCGATGGAAGAGGTCGGCCTGTCTATCCGCATCGAAGGCGATCTGCGGCTGCCGGTCGATGAGACGCTGATCAAGCGGGCGCTGTCCAACCTGCTGGGCAACGCCATCCGCTACGCGCAGCTCGGCAGCGAGCTGCGCGTGCAGATCGCGCAGCGTGCCGACGGCTGCGCCCAGCTGTGGGTCGAGAACACCGGTCCCACCGTGCCGCCTGAGCAGTTGCCCCGCCTGTTCGACCGCTTTTTCCGAGCCGACGCCTCGCGCTGTGAGGTTGAGCGGCCACACCACGGACTGGGCCTGTCCATCGTGGCGGCGATCGCGCGCATGCACGACGGCCAGGCAGAAGCCGAATCTGCCGCGGGGCGCACGCGGGTCGGTTTCAGGCTGCTCGGTGCGCCAGTTGCCAGCGAAGTCGATGCGGCAGCCGCCACCCGCTAAAATGCCCGCTTGCATGCGCTCCCGGAGGCTTGGGTGAGCGGTTTAAACCAGCAGTCTTGAAAACTGCCGACCCGCAAGGGTCCGTGAGTTCGAATCTCACAGCCTCCGCCACCAAAACATGTCAGGGCTTGCACCCACAGAAGGTGCCAGCCCTTTTTGCTGGGCCGAGCAAACCTGGGCTGCATTGTCCCGGCCCGCCGAATCCTGCCCGCACCCCGGGCACAATCGGCGCTCTATGGCTGTTTCCCTCTCTCCCAAAACCCGCCGCGTGGTGCAGGCGGTGCTCTACGAGCTCTTCGCGCTGGCGTTTGTGGCGCCTATGCTGTCTTGGCTGTTCGGCCGCTCGGCTTGGTCGACGATGGCGCTCACGCTGTTGATGTCGACCATTGCGCTGGGCTGGAACTATGCCTTCAACTCGCTGTTCGAGCGCTGGGAAGCCAGGCAGGCCGTGACTGGGCGTTCCTGGCGGCGGCGGGTGGCGCACGGTTTTGGTTTTGAGTGTGGGCTGGCGGCGATCTTGGTGCCGGTGATGGCGTTGTGGCTGGACATCACGCTCTGGCAGGCGCTGGTGGCCGACATCGGCATTCTGCTGTTTTTCCTGGTTTACACGGTGGTGTTCACCTGGTGTTTTGACCGCGTATTTGGCCTGCCGTTGTCGACGCGGCGCGCAAGCGCCTGAGCATCGAACCGCATTCTCATCAAGGAGCGAAACATGACGGTGCTGCTGGTCGGACTGCTGCTGTTCCTGGGCATCCATTCGGTGGCCATCGTGGCCCCCCGCGCGCGAGATGCCTGGGCGCAGCGCCTGGGTGAAATGCCGTGGAAAGGCTTGTATTCGCTGGTGTCGCTGGCGGGTTTTGCGCTCATTGTTTGGGGCTACGGTTTGGCGCGCGAGCAGCCGCTGTTGCTCTATAGCCTGCCCAGCGGCTTTCGGCACCTGGCCGCGCTGCTGATGTTGCCGGTGTTCGTGCTGCTGTTCGCCACCTATTTGCCGGGGCGCATCCAGTCGGCGGCGAAGCACCCGATGCTGCTGGCGGTCAAGCTGTGGGCGCTGGCGCATCTGCTGGGCCAGTCGGCCACCGGCGGCACGTTGGCCGACGTGGCGCTGTTCGGCGGCTTTTTGGTGTGGGCGGTGGTGGACCGCATCTCGGTCAAGCGCCGCGCCGCCGCCGGCCTGTTGCGCACGCTGCCGCTCGGGCCGCCGAGGGCGATCAACGATGCCATTGCGCTGGTGGGCGGCCTGGCGGTCTACGCGCTGTTTGCGTTCTGGTTGCACGCGGTGCTGTTCGGCGTTCGCCCATTCGGCTGACCCGGGAACCTGGGCCCCAGTGGGGGCATCCCAACGGTCACTTCAAAGGAGTCTCGCCATGAATGTTGTTTCGTTGGTTGCTGCCGTCGGATTCGCGGTGGGCTTCGCGCCGATATCGGCGCTTGCCCAGACGTCCAACGTGCGCACCGAGGTGGTCGCGCGCGGGCTGGAAAACCCGTGGGCGGTGGCCTTCGTCGGGGATGGCCGCATGCTGGTGACCGAGCGACCAGGGCGGATGCGGGTGGTGGAGGCCAACGGGCAGATGGGTGAGCCGCTGGCGGGTGTGCCGCCGGTGGTGGCGCAGGGGCAGGGCGGGCTGCTCGATGTGATCACCGACCGCGATTTCGCGCGCAACCGAACCGTCTACTTTTGTTATTCAGAGCCTGCCGCCAGCGGCTCGGCCAACTCCACCGCCATGGCGAGGGCGGTGCTCTCGGCCGACCTGCGCCAGCTGGAGCAGGTGCGGGTGATCTTCAGCCAGAAGCCCAAATTCGCCAGCCGGCTGCACTTTGGCTGCCGCATCGCTCAAGCGGCTGATGGCAACCTGTTTGTTGCGCTGGGCGACCGCTTCCAGCGCATGGCCGACGCGCAGACGCTGGACAACCACCACGGCAAGGTGGTGCGGGTGCGGCCCGACGGCAGCGTGCCCGGCGACAACCCGTTCGTGAAAACCACCGGCGCCTTGCCCGAGATCTGGAGCATTGGCCACCGCAACCCGCAGGGCCTGACCATCGGCCCCGATGGTCGACTGTGGGAGAGCGAGCACGGCCCGCAGGGCGGCGACGAGATCAACCGCCCCGAGGCGGGCAAGAACTACGGCTGGCCGGTGATCACCTATGGCGAGAACTACGGCGGCGGTGCGATCGGCGAGGGCATCACCGCCAAGGCAGGGCTCGAGCAGCCGCTGCACCAATGGACACCTTCGATCGCCGCCTCGGGCATGGCGTTTGTGAGCAGCGACCGCTATGGCCCGGACTGGGTGGGCAATCTGCTGGTGGGCTCGCTCAAGTTCCGCTACCTCGCGCGTCTCACGCTGGACGGCGCGAAGGTGGTGAAAGAAGAGCGGATGTTGCCCAACCTGAGCGAGCGGGTGCGGGATGTGCGCCAGGGGCCCGACGGCTTCATTTATTTGCTGACCGATCAGCGCAACGGCGAGCTGCTGCGCCTGCTGCCGCGCTGAAGCGAGCGCTGACCGGGGCGGGGTGTAAGAACCCCGCAGGCTGCACGACTCCTGCGCACGGGTCCAAGCGCAGCGCCGCTGCCGGGCCTCCCGGTGCATGCATTACCCTAGGGTGTACCGGGATCCACTCCCGCTTTGACGCCCATGCCCCAAGCCCCCCGCACGCTGATTCTGTTCGACCACGACTGGGATGCCATTGGCCACGCCCGCGCAGCGGCCGAGGCCAACGGCGGTCAAGGTATGGCTCTGGATCGCTCTGGCTTCGACCTTTTCAGCTTCCCGAGCAACACGCGTCTGGCCTGGTTCGACATGGCGCGTTATGTCGACAGCCTGGCGCGGCGCGCGCGCGGCAGGGGCTGGCAGGCGGTGACCTCGCACCATGAGCAGTTCGGCGCCTTGGCCGCCGCGCTGCTGGCCGAGCGAATGGGTTGGCCAGGCACGCCTGTCAACGCCATCCTGGCGTGTCAGCACAAGTGGTACGCGCGTAAGGTGTTGCAGCGCGTGGCGCCTGAGGCCAATCTGGACTTTGCGCTGATGGATGCCGAGTACGGCGCGCCGGTCCCGCCGGGCATCGCGTACCCGCGCTTCGTCAAGCCGGTGAAGGCAGCGTTTTCGGTGCTGGCGCGTCGGGTCGACAGCCACGAGGAGCTGCATCGCCACACCCGCTTCGGTGCCTGGGAACTGTGGGTGATTCGCCGCCTGGTGGAACCGTTCGAGCGGCTGGCGCGGGCGCGCCTGGGTGCCGATCTGCCGAGTGCCCATCGCATGCTGCTCGAAGCCCCGGTGCAGGCCGAGCAGTTCAATCTCGACGGCTATGTGTTCAACGGCCAGACCCACGCGGTGGGCGTGGTCGACGCCATCATGTACCCCGGCACCCAGGCCTTCATGCGCCACGAGCTGCCCACTCGGCTGCCGAGTGCGGTGCAGGCGCGCGCGCTGGATGTGGCGCGGCGTTTTCTGGCGTCGGTGGGCTTCACCCACGGGCTGTTCAACATGGAGTTTTTTTACGATGCCGCCAGCGACCGGCTGACGGTGATCGAGTTCAACCCGCGCATGGCCTCGCAGTATTCCGATCTTTACCGCCGCGTGCTCGGCATCGATCTGCACGCCATGGCGCTCGCGCTGGCCCACGGTCGCGACCCGGCCAGCGCGCGGCGCGCTTTGCCCACGGCGGGCGCGGCGGCAAGCTTTGTGTACCGCGCCTTTGATCCCGCGGACCGGGTGCACCTGCCCAGCGCCGACCAAACCCGCGCCTTCACCCAGGCCTACCCAGACGCATTGCTGTTCCCGTATCCCAAATCGGCCGGTTCGATCGCGCGCGATTTCAAGTGGCTGGGCAGTTACCGCTACGGCATCACCCACCTGGGCGGGATTGATGCGACCGATTTGCGCGCGCGCTGCGAAGCGGCCAGCGCGCTGCTCGGCTGGCCCGCGCCCTACGCCGAACTTTCCGCGCTGCGGCCCGATCCCACCTCGCTCGGGCTGGCTCCGGCATCGGTCGTGTCAGCCCCGGCTTTCGTCGCGCCACCCGAGCCACAAGCCCATCCCCAATCCCAACCAGCAGAGCTTGCCTCATGACCACCGCCACCACCCGCCTTGTCCGTTGGTTGACCCTGTTCGTGCTGGTCGGTGGCCTGGCAGGCTGCGGTGCGATGTCGGCCCAAAACCCCTCGGGCAGTCTCAAGCCAGTGAACGCGGTCGAGCTGCCGCCCAGCGAGCGCGTGATGCTGAAGGGAGCCGATGTGGTGGCGTATTTCACCGAAGGGGCCTACCGGCAGGGCGCAGCCGAGCACCAGAGCACGTTCGAGGGCGTGAACTTCTGGTTCGCCAGCGCCGACCACAAAGCCCTGTTCGACCAGGCGCCGCAACGCTACCTGCCGCAGTACGGTGGCTACTGCGCCAACGGCATCGTCTACGGCATCCCGTGGGGCGGCGACGCCGACACCTGGAAGATCACCGACGGCAAGCTCTACATCTTTGGCGGCCAGGCCAGCCAAGACGGCTGGCAGCTCGACGAGCCAGCCAACCTCGCGCTGGCCAACCAATACTGGGCCGAAGAAGTGAAGGGCAACAACAGCTTCATCCAGCGCACCAAGCGCTTGGTGCTGCGCGTGCCGCACTACAAGACCGGCGAAGATCTGGCGCGCGAAGTGGCAGCGGCCAAAGCGGCCCGTCAGTGACCATTCAATGGCGCCACTGCTGCTGACGCGCCGGCGCCTGCTGCTCGCGGGCGCAGCCGGTGTCGTTGGTGCGCTTTCTGGCTGCACCTTCAACCCCGATCGCGACCACAACGGCCCCAACGCGCCGCTGACCCTGCCGCTGGCCCAGCCGCCGCGCATCGCCTGGGTGCTCGGCTCTGGCGGGCCGCGCGGTTTTGTGCATGTGGGTGTGTTGAAGGCACTGGATGAACTGGGGCTCGCGCCCGACCTGATCGTCGGCGCGTCCGCTGGCGCGCTGGTCGGTAGCCTCTTCGCCAGCGGCTTGAGCGCACGCGCCATTGAAACCCTGGCGCTCGATCTCCAGCCGCTGGCGTTGGCGCGCCTGGCCTGGGGCCAAGACGAGCGCCTAAGCGGCGCCGCCATTGCCGACCTGGTGAGAGAACACGCGCCCCAGACGCAACTGGAGCGCATGCCGCTGGCCATGGCCTGCGTGGCTACCCGCCTTCGCGACAACACCGCTGTGGCCTTCACCGCTGGTGACGCCGGGCTGGCGGTTCAAGCGTCCAGCGCCATCGAAGGCCAGTTCGCCCCGGTCCGCATCCGCGGCGAGCGCTATGTGGACGCCGATTGGTCCACGCCGCTGCCGGTGCGCGTGGCGCGCTCGCTGGGCGCCACCCGTGTGCTCGCCGTCGACGCCAGCGCCCACCTCTCCCGCGCACCGCCCGGCGCCGAGCGCTACCGGCAGGTCGACCTGCGCAAGAAAGCACTGGTCGACGTCGACGGCGTGCTTGCTGACCAACTCCTCAAACCCGACTTCGGCTACTGGGTCAGTCTGTCACGCGAGTTTCGCGAGCGCGCCATTGAGGCGGGGTATCGGGAGACGCTGGCGCAGGGCGCTGCGCTGCGTTTGCTGCACGCGGCTTGATGTTGTGGGCCATGGCGTTTGAGGTGAAGCCAGAAGCCAGGTCGCCCGCGTTCACACCGGTTGCGCCGTGAATTTCACGCCCAGCGCATGGGCCACTTTCATGACGGTCTCGAATCGCGGTTTGGCTCCAGGGGCAAGGGCCTTGTAGAGGCTTTCGCGGCCAAGGCCGGCATCTTTGGCAACCTGAGCCATGCCTTTCGCGCGCGCCACATCGCTGAGTGCGAGCAGAAGCAGATCCGGGTCATTGGCTTCCAGCACCGCCGTCATGTACTCGGCGATGGCTTCGTCGTCATCCAGGTACTTGGCTGCATCAAATGTCACCAGCTTCAGCGGGCCTTTGGCTTTTGTCATCGGTCATCTCCAAGTTCAGCTGCAAGTTTCAGTGCGCGTCGAATGTCTCGCTTGTGCGATGCCTTATTGCCCGCGTTGAGCATGATCACGATGACGCGACCGCGGCGAACAAAGTACAAGCGGTAGCCTGGTCCATGGTGGATTCTCATTTCGGAGACGTCACCCTCGACCGGTTGCCAGTCGCCAAGACTTCCAGCCTCTGCCTACCGAAGGCGCGCTGCGATGCGAACCTGTGCGCGCTTGTGTCCCAGCCCGTCCAGCCACGCGACGAACGCTTCTGTCTGGCGGATCGTGAACATAGGTTGACGGTATCCAGTTGGATACAAATTGTCAACCTTGGAATATGTTGCGGTCGGGGCGAAAAGATCGAAATGCCCTCGGGCAGCGAGCACTGTTCCATGGCGGTGGTGTGTCGCTCACGGCGCCGCCGGCGACGTCGGGCTGGCCGTGCAGGCGTCCAGCGCTATCGACGCCAGCGCCCACCTGGACCGCGCGCCAGCCGGCGCTGGTGAACGCCGACGCTGCACAGGCTGATCACCTGCTCAAACCCGACTTCGGCTACTGGGTCAGTCTGTCACGCGAGTTCCGCGAGCGCGCCATTGAGGCGGGGTATCGGGAGACGCTGGCGCAAGCTGCGGCGCTGCGGGGGCTGCACGCGGCTTGAATTTGCTGGGCAAGCGTTCGAGGCAAAACCACGGCACTTGACAGGCGCCTCTGTTGACCGTTGCTCGCTGTTGGGGCTTTGCAAGGTGGCGGTGATTGGAGTGGCAACTTAGGCTAGGAGCAGACGCTCCAATGTCGACCTGTGGTTCATACCCAAGAGCGGCAGTCCGTACAGACCGTGATCCGACGACGCTTTTGGAGAAATCGATGTCAACCGCGGACAATGGCCGCGGACCATCCCAAATCCGGGTGAGTCTTAGGAGTTCCACCATGGCAATCCAGGTTCTGTCCCAAGTGGCGCGCGGCGCTCACTTCCTGTTCAGCTACTTCGCGCTGTTGCCACTCTTGAATCGCCGTTACCTTCGAGTTTGGACGAAGGACGGCCCAGCCGCCGCACGAGACGTCCATCGGTTGCATGGCGATCGGGCACTGACCATTGCTGGTGCAGACGTTCTAGTTGAGGGCGAGCATCACGTTCCTGCGGGAGGGTGTGTCCTTGTCTACAACGAGGCGTCGCTGCTCGACCTCGTGCTGCTGAATCGCTACGTCTATGAACACGCCAATGTCGGAGTAGGCGCCGAGGTATTTGCGAAGTTCCCGTGGTCACGAGAAGCGTTCAGCAAGGCGGGCATCGTGATTTTCCAACGGGGGGATCGTGCCGCAGCAGAGCGCATGCTCAACACCGTAACGCTGCGCGTGGCGCAGGGCGCCAAGTTGGCGATGGGCGGCGAAGGTCGCCTAAGCCGAGACGGCCATGTTGG
Organism: Burkholderiales bacterium; assembly: GCA_038249735.1. Lineage (GTDB taxonomy): Bacteria > Pseudomonadota > Gammaproteobacteria > Burkholderiales > Burkholderiaceae_C > Hydrogenophaga. The sequence goes on along the minus strand of JBBSDB010000038.1, from coordinate 848 downwards.
CCACTTCAAGCGAGGAGGATGTCTGGTTGCGATCCGCGCTGGCGTGCCAGTCGTTCCAGTCGCCTTGGCTGGCAGCCCATCGATGATGCCAGTGGGCTCCCTTCGACTGAAGCCAGGGAAACTTCGGGTGAGCTATGGAGAACCCGTGTCAACCGAAGGATGGAGCGAAGCGGAGGCCGACCAGCTGGCCGCGCATGTCCGAGGCCGAGTTGTTGCCTTGCGGCAGTAGCGCATGCCCCCCGCAACGCAATCCATCCAGTTCGGGCGGTCGGAAACGGCGCGAATGTAGTCTATCCCCCGATTGATCCAACAACTTCCAGCGCGCTCCCATAGTGCCTCCAGTTGCTGCTCGCGCCGAACGTTGAGTGTCTGCATGCAGGGGTTCCAAGCTTGGCTTTGGTTGACCGCTCCGGGTCGAGAGCACCTATTCGCTACCGACTGACACCCTGTCCATTTCAAGGCGCCGCCGGCACCGCCTGCGGCTGCCCTGGCATCACGGGTAGCGTGCCCGCCGCGCGTTTCGCTTCCCACTCGGCTTGCAGCGCGGCATCGGTCTTGTAGTGCGGCACGCGAAACACCAGGCGCTTGTAGCGCACGAACACAGCGTTGGAGCCAGCAATTTCGTCGCGCCAGATCTGGTGGGCAAGTTGAAGGTTTTGTTCGGTTGCCATCTCGAAATGGTCGCGCGAAGATTGGCCACCAAACACGTAGAGCTTGCCGCGGTAGATGCGCCAGGTGTTGGGACCGCCGCCGGCCCCCCAGGGCACGGCGTAGTTGATGCCGTTGGCGCAGAAGCCGCCGAACTGCGGCATGTACTTCGTGGGCTCGCGCAGGAACATGGCCTGGTG
>JBBSDB010000037.1:0-18495 GCA_038249735.1 Burkholderiales bacterium | reverse complement strand
GAGGCCAGCGGGATCGGCTGGGCATCGACCGCCTCACATGAGAAGGCGCTGGTGCGTACGCTGGCGGCTTGCATCATCACTTCACCTCAAAACGGGCCACGCTGTTGCGGGCATATGGCATCACATCCAACGGCTCGCCGCGCACCGTCACCTGCACCGCGTCGGCCCGACCCACCACCACAGAGTAAGGCGGTGCGGTGGAAAAATCGAGCGTTTCGCCGGGTTTGAGCACCCTTTGCACCACTTGGACACCAGAGCCGTTGATCACTTCGATCCACGACTCATTGACGGCGCGAATACTCAACAGCCCACTGCCGCTCGCGGTAGCTGCGGGTTCTGCCGCAGCAGGAAGGGATACCTCGGGCGCCAGCGCGACAGGCGTTTCAACCAGCGCGCCAGGGGCGGTAGCAATAGCGGTGTTTTCGGAGGCGGCATTTTCGGCTGGGGCAAGCGGCGGCGTGCCATCGGATAGGCTCGGAAACACCGACTCGCTAGCAACGCCAGGCGTTGTGACAAACGGCTCAGATGCTGGCGCGCTGCCCGCCTGAAAACGGCTGACCCAGCCCTGCGGCAACAGAGCCACCGCGATCGCCGCCAGTAGCAGCAGGCCGACTCCCCAAACCACGGGCCGCGACAGCCAAGCCATCGCACCACCGCCCGAGCCCTCGTCCCCCGACTTGAAGGGCGCATTGATGCTGGGGCTTGCATCCCCGAGCAGCGGACGCACCATCCCCGGTATCTGCTCCAGTACCCAGGCCGGCTCCACCTTGAGGTGGCGAGAGGCGCTGGCCGCCAGCGCGCGCGCGAAGGTCAGGTCGGGCAGCTCGTGGTATCGGCCGGCTTCGAGCGCTTCGAGCTTTCTGACCGGCACTTTGAGCGCAGCCGCCAAGGCGGCGATGTGAAGGCCTGCAGCCTCGCGCGCCTGCCGCAGGCGAAGCGGTGCAATCGGCAGACCATCGGCCTGTCCTGGTGCAGCAGATCCCTCGAACTCACTCATCAAAGGCCCCCCTCTGGTAGAGCGCCCACTGCGGGGACTGCGGGTAGCGCCGCCCCAGTTGCTGGGCCAGTTGCTCGACCACGGTGGCGTTGCCCAGGCGGCGCTCCACACGAATGCCCAGCCACAAGGTCTCGGCATTTGCAAACTCGCCGTTGTTGATGCGTCGGATGGTGAACTGCGCGCGACTGTACTCACCTCGCCGGTACAACAAGGAGGCGAGGTTGTAGCCGGTAATCGGGTTGGCGGCGTCGAGCTCGTAGGACTTGGTGAAGCTGGCTTCAGCCTCGGTCAGCTGGCCCGCGCGCGTCTGGCAAATGCCTTTGGCCAGCTGGGTCGTCACTCGCCCGCCGTAGTTCGGGCTGGCCAGGGCACGATCGAACATCTCGATGGCCTGGGCATGACGACCGGACTCGCAGATGAACCAGCCGTAGTTGTGCAGCGCGTCGCCGTCTCTTGGATTGATTTGCAGAGCGCGTTGAAAGCTGTCCTCGGCCAGCACGCTGTTTTCCATGCGCATATAGACCAGACCCCGCAGCACATAAGCTGGGATGTAGCTCGGGTCCGCCGCCAGCGACTGCTTGATTTCGTCCAGCGCAACCGAGGTCTGACCTTGCTCAAAGTAGTTCGAGGCCAGCGTGAGGCGGATGCGGGCTCGCTTGCGTGTCTCTGGCTCATCGAACTCGGTGAGTGGTTCGGCCTGCATGGCGGTGGCGCCCGCTCCAGTGGCGGCACAACCGCTGAGCGAAACCTGCAGCCACGTCAGCGGCAGCAGCAACGTCAGCCAACAGACCAGCCGTGCCACGCCGGCGGGCAGAGGCGACCAACGGGCAGCATGCGCAGCAAAGGAAAAGTCGGTCATGTCTGCTTGTCTCCAGCGGTGGCCACAAATCGGATCGGGTGCTCGGTAGACACCCGGCGCTGCGCAAGCCGCTCGGCGGCGCGGGTGCGGTCGAGCACGTCGCCGGCGAGCTGACCACATGCGGCGTCAATGTCGTCACCCCGCGTCTTGCGCACCGTGGTTACCAGGCCACCCTCGATCAACAAACGAGCGAACTGCTGCACCACGGCGCGCGGCGAGCAAAGCAACCCGGAGTCGGGAAACGGATTGAATGGAATCAGGTTGATCTTGCACGGCACACCGCGCTCGCCATGCCGGCGCAACAGATCAAGCAGTTCACGGGCGTGCTCGGGCTGGTCGTTCACGCCATCGAGCATGCAATATTCGAAGGTGATGAAGTCGCGCGGCGCCGCTGGCAGGTAGCGCAGGCAGGCATCAAGCAGCTCGGCCAGCGGGTACTTGCGGTTCAGCGGCACCAGCGTGTCGCGCAGGCCATCGTTCGGCGCGTGCAATGACACCGCGAGTGCCACCGGGCAGTCTTGTGACAGGCGGTCCATCATGGGCACCACGCCCGAGGTCGACACCGTCACTCGGCGGCGCGACAGGCCGTAGCCGTGGTCGTCCAACATCACCTTCAGCGCGGGCACCAGCGCGTGGTAGTTCTGCAACGGCTCGCCCATTCCCATCATGACCACATTGCTGATCACGCGGTCCGGGGTTTTCAAGTGCTGACGCAGGAAAAACTCGGCCTGCCAGAGCTGCGCCACGATCTCACCAGCGGTGAGGTTGCGCGAAAATCCCTGGTGGCCGGTGGAGCAAAAGCGGCAACCCACCGCACAGCCGGCTTGGGACGAGATGCACAGCGTGCCGCGGCCAAGCAACAGTGCCCCCGCGCCGCCTGCGGATGTGCCCCGAGTGGGAGTCACGGCGCCCTGGGGCGGCCCGGCGTCGCCGTACTCGGGAATGAACACCGTTTCGATCGCGTTGCCATCGCCCACATCGAACAGCCATTTGATCGTGCCGTCGGTGGAGTCCTGGCGCGACAGCAGCCTCAGACCTTCGATGCGGGCGTGTGCCGGCAGTTTCTCGCGCAGGCTGCGCGCGAGATCGGTCATGGCGGAAAAATCGCGCGCGCCACGCTGGTGGATCCAGCGAAAAAGCTGCATCGCGCGAAAACGCTTTTCGCCCAGCCGCTCGCAGAAAGCGGCCAGCCCCTCAAGATCGAGATCGAGCAGGTTGATCGTCGTCATGGCGCCGCCTTGGCGCCGCAGCGCGCACCACCGGGCCAGTTCCTGCGCGGAGACTGTTTTGAGTGGTACAGCATCAGATCCATCAATCCCCTCGATCGCCTCAGCGCGAGTAAACGTTCATGCCAGCGAAGAAGAAGCCGATTTCCACGGCGGCGGTCTCTGGCGCATCCGAACCATGAACTGCATTGGCGTCAATGCTGTCGGCGAAGTCGGCGCGGATGGTACCGGCGTCGGCCTTCTTCGGGTCGGTGGCGCCCATCAGGTCGCGGTTCTTGGCGATCGCGCCCTCGCCTTCCAACACCTGGATCATCACAGGACCGGAGATCATGAAGTCCACCAGGTCTTTGAAGAATGGACGCGCCTTGTGCACGCCATAGAAAGCCTCCGCATCAGCGCGCGAAAGATGCGCCATGCGCGATGCAATCACTTTCAGACCGGCGGCCTCGAACCGAGCGTAGATTTGGCCGATGACGTTTTTGGCAACGGCATCGGGTTTGATGATGGAGAGGGTGCGTTCGATGGCCATGTTTTTTCCTGAGTTTGCTTGAGATTGGTGAAGTAAATTGCTGATTTTGCGGCCTGCCGCAAAGCTTTTCATTCTACAACGCAGACCACTGTCTGCGCCCTGCGCTGCCGCAGGATGGCGGGTCAGCGCCCGCCCGGTTTGCGTTTTCGTTTGGGCGGTCCGCCGCGCTCGGCATCCTGTGCCCGCTTGCGCTGCAAAGCGTCGTGGCCGATGTAACCGAGCGAGGTTTTCAGCGGATCGGGTTGGGAGCCGGCGCCCCCTTCGCTCCGGCTACCGGCCTTGCTGGCCGGCGTCCCGGCTGCGGGCACGAACATGCTGCTGCGCCGAACGGCCGGCGCTTCACCGCGACTGCCCGCCGGGTTGCCAAAGCCCCGTCCCCCTTGCGGATCGTTGCCGCGGCCCCGCGCACCGCCCCGACCCGCCGGGCTTCGATCGACGCGCTGGGCCGCCGGCATGCCTGCGGCAGCGCTCAGGCGTTCGATATCGCCCGCATCCAGCTCCACCCACACACCGCGCTTGAGACCGCGCGGCAGCATCACCGCGCCGTAACGAATGCGGATCAGCCGGCTCACCGCGTGGCCCACCGCCTCGAACATGCGCCGCACCTCGCGGTTGCGGCCCTCGCCAATGGTCACGCGGTACCAGCAGTTGGCGCCCTCGCCGCCGCCGGCCTCGATGCTGGCGAACTGCGCCATGCCGTCGTCGAGCTTCACCCCGTCGAGCAGGCGCTGTTTTTCTTCGTTGGACAAGGCGCCCAGCACCCGAACCGCGTATTCGCGCTGTAGGCCAAAGCGCGGGTGCATCAGCCGGTTGGCCAGCTCGCCCGAGCTGGTCAGCAGCAACAGCCCTTCGGTGTTGATGTCAAGCCGCCCGACCGACTGCCATTTGCCCTGGTACAGGCGAGGCAGGCGCCGGAACACCGTGGGGCGGTTTTGCGGGTCGTCGTGCGATACCACCTCGCCGGCGGGCTTGTGATAAGCCAGCACGCGCGGCGGCGGCGGCGTCAGGCTCACCCGCACCGGCTTGCCATTGACCTTGATCACGTCGCCGAACTGGATGCGCTGGCCCACATGGGCGGGCTCGCCGTTGACCGAGATGCGCCCCTCCAGAATCAGCTGCTCCATCTCCAGCCGCGAGCCCATGCCCGCCTGCGCCAGCACCTTGTGCAGCTTGGGCGACTCGGCCTCGGGCTTGAGCACGCGCTTGACGGGCAGCGGCAGGTCTTGCTCCTGCTCGGCATCAAACGCACCGCTGACCACATCGTCAAACGCCAGCACCTCGGGCTCAGGCGCGGGCAAACGCGGGCCGCGCGCAGGACGTCCGGGCTGCTTGTCGGCAGGCCGCGTGGCCGGCACAGTGGCCGCAGCAGCGGGCGCCGCTGGCTCGTCCTCGGGCTCAGGCGGATCGATCGGGGGTGGCGCCTGGTTCATGGTGTTCCTGTGTCATGTCGTCCGCCGGAGCGGGGGAATTCGTTGGCAAATCGGTATCGAAAAGCGAAGGTGCCGCTGATGCACGCGTGTTATCGGGGACATCGGCCTGGTCGTTGGCGGGCACTGCGGGAGCCTCGGCTGCCTCGTCGTCGATCGGCGCGGGCAAGCTGGCCGACAGCGCGTCGAAATCCAGCCGGTCCAGCGCCGATTCCTGCACGTCGTTGCCATCCAGCGGCGGCAGCTGGTCAAGGGAAGCCAGACCCAAGTCGTCCAGAAACTGGCGGGTGGTGGCAAACAGCGCCGGCCGGCCCACGGTTTCGCGGTGGCCGATCACCTCGACCCAGCCGCGATCCTCCAGCTGCTTGAGCAGCAGGGAGTTGATGGTCACGCCACGAATGTCTTCCATGTCACCCCGGGTCACCGGCTGGCGGTAGGCAATGATCGCCAGAGTTTCCAGGGTGGCCCGGGTATACCGCGGCGGTTTTTCCGGATGCAACCGATCCAGGTAGGGACGCAGCTCGGGCCGGCTCTGAAAGCGCCAGCCGCTGGCCACCTGCACCAGCTCGACACCGCGCGGCGTCCATTCCAGCGCCAGGTCGGCCAGCAGCTGCTTGATGGTGTCGGGCGCGAGCTCGCCGTCGAACAACACCCCGAGCTCGCGCAAGGCGAGCGGTTGGGTGGCGCAGATCAGGGCCGTTTCCAGCACACGGCGGGCATCCGAGGTCTTCATCGCGGGTGTCTGAGGTCAAACGGCACTGAGCCGAAATACGGGACGAAAGCCGTGCGATGTTGCAGCAGGCGAACGAAGCCGGGTGGCTGGCCGTCCCTGAGACGGACCGATCGGAAAATACGCAAGTGGTGTCGGGAGTGGCCCGTCTGGGCGATCCCACATGGACCGCAGAGCCGGAGTAGACGAGCCTTGGAAGGTGTCAATCTGCCCCGCCATCATTGTAATGGAGGCCACTTTGAGCCAGCGCCGACATGAGGTCAGCCGGCGGCGGTTGGGCGAAGTCGAGCGGCTCGCCACTGATCGGATGCGCCAGCCGCAGCCGTTGCGCGTGCAGCGCCTGGCGCGCCAAACCCCAGAGTGGGCGACCGCCATACAGGCTGTCCCCCACCAGTGGGTGGCCCAGCCAGGCCATGTGAACGCGAATCTGGTGTGTGCGGCCGGTGTGCAGCTTGCAGCGAACCAGGCTCGCCTGCGGCTGCGTGGCCAACAGCGTGACCGTGGTGCGCGCGGTCTTGCCACTGGTTGCGTCCGGCCGCAGCACCGCCATGCGCAAGCGGTTGTGCGAATCGCGGCCGATGGTCTGATCCACCTCCTGCACCGCAGGACCGCGCCAGGTACCATGGGCCAGCGCAAGGTACTCGCGCTGAACCTCCCTCGCGGCGATGGCTCGCACCAGCGCCTCGACCGCCTGGCGGCTCTTGCCCACCAGCATCAGGCCCGAGGTGTCCTTGTCGAGCCGGTGAACGATGCCTGCGCGTGGCAGTTGCGCGGCGCCCGCATGGTGCGCCAGCAGGCCATTGAGCAGGGTGCCGCTCCAGTGCCCGGCAGCCGGGTGCACCACCAGCCCGGCTGGCTTGTCGATCACCAGCAAATCGGCGTCTTCAAACACCACCACCAGCGGCATCGCCTGGACCACAAAGGCCTGGGCTTGTGGCGTGGGCCGCAGCTCCACAGTGAGCCGATCGCCGGCCTTCAAGTGGCTGGCCGGTTTGCGAAGGGGTACGCCGCGCAGCTCGACCGCACCGTCGAGCATCAACTGCTGCAGATAGGAGCGAGAGAATTCGGGCATCAGACCCGCGATGGCGCGGTCGGCACGCCAACCATGCATCTCGGCAGGCAATTCGCACAAACGCCGTTCTGCAGGCTGCGCACCCTCCTCACCGGAATCTTCGTCCTCAGAGAACCCGGTCGATATAATTTCTTCTGCCAAAGCGGGGTGGTTCCGTTTCAAAAGGTGTGTGTTTGATGCGTTCCAACAGATTATCGGCTGGCCCTTGGATGGTGCTCGCAGCGGCACTCGCCCTGTTCGGCTGCAGCACCACCCCGGTGGACAACACCGTTGGCTGGAGCCCCAACAAGCTTTACAGCGAAGCGCGTGACGAGCGCGAGGCCGGCAATTTCGAGAAGGCGATCACGCTTTACGAGAAGCTTGAAGGCCGGGCGGCAGGCACCCCGCTGGCCCAGCAGGCCCAGCTCGATAAGGCGTTTACCCACTACAAGGCCGGCGAACCGGCACAGGCCCGCGCAGCCATCGACCGTTTCATGCGACTGCACCCGGCCAGCCCGGCGCTCGACTACGCGCTCTACCTCAAAGGCTTGAGCTCGTTCAACGACAACCTCGGCCTGTTTGGTTCGCTGGCGCAGCAAGACCTCTCCGAGCGCGACCAGAAGGCCGCAAAGGAATCGTTTGAGGCTTTCAAAGAGTTGGTGACGCGCTTCCCGGACTCGCGCTATGCCCCTGACAGCCGTGCGCGCCTCACCTACATTGTCAACTCGCTGGCGAAATCCGAGGTGAACGTGGCGCGCTATTACTACACCCGTGGCGCCTATGTGGCGGCCATCAACCGGGCCCAGACCGCGCTAACCAGCTACGTGGATGCTCCCGCGCTGGAAGAGGCTCTGTACATCATCGTCCGCTCCTACGACGCGCTGGGCATGCCCCAACTGCGCGACGATGCGCAGCGTGTGATGCAGGCCAGCTACCCGCAAAGCAGCTTCACGGCCAGGGGCTTCAAGCAAGACGATGGCCCGTGGTGGAAGCTCTGGTAGCCATCAGATCGCTGCTTCGTGCCCAGCCAGTGGCCTCGTCGTCTGGTGCGCGTCACGGGCGAAAAAACATTGAGGCGGTGTCCGCTTCATACCACCTGCTCAGCAACGGCAACAGCCACTTTGCAACTGACAAGCCAGCGGCAACCTAGATCGGCCCCGGCTGTCAGCCAAACGTGCGCAGTTTGGCTTTTGCCTGCCGGCGCTGTTCACAGAACTGGTTAATATTCATCGAACTTTTTTGACCAACCGTCCGGCCCGCTATCCGTTATGTCCAAAGGCTACCGCATCCAGGCTTCCACCGGCATTCATCGCGGTGACCGCGATTACCAGCAGGACCAGGTCTGCATGCTTCAGCATCAGCGGCACACCGGCTGCCTGATGGCGGTGGTGGCAGACGGCATGGGCGGGCGCAGCGGCGGACGCAAGGCCTCCGATCAGGTGATGCTCACCGCGCGCCAGCTGTTCGAACGCTACGACCCCGACACCGACGACGCTGCCGCTTTCCTGCGCCAGGTGGTTGAAGAGTCGCACCTGGTCATCAAGCTCACCGCCGTGTCGGCCGAGCAAGAGCCCCACAGCACCATTGCTGCCTTCCTCGTCAATCCAGGCGGAGACAGCCACTGGGTGCACGCAGGCGACTCGCGTATCTATCACTTCCGCCACGGCAAGATGGTGTTCCGCACAATGGACCACTCGTATGTGCAGACCCTGGTCAACCAGGGCGAGATCAGCGAAGAGGAGGCGATGGAACATCCCCACTCGAACATTTTGATGGGCTGCCTGGGCACCGACAACGAGCCACCGGTGGACATTCATGTGGTGCCGCGGCTGAGCGCTGGCGACACGCTGGTGTCGTGCAGCGATGGGGTCTGGCACTATTTCACCCCGGAAGAGCTGGCCAGCACTGTCACCATGCTTTCCCCGCGCGAGGCCTGCGAGTTCCTGATCCAGAAAGCGCGCTCACGCGCCAAGGGCATGGGCGACAACCTGTCGCTCACCATCGTCAAACTCGAACCGCTGGTCTGAAGAGGCAGGGCGGGTATGGCCCCACGCTTTGCCGCTGCGAAGGTCGCCGCCCGCCAAGGGGGCTGAGCTCGCCTTGGGGCGGCCCGGAGGCTGGCCCTTTACCCCACTCTCCACCGCTGCGCGGGTCACTTGTGTTCAGGTCAATCCCGTGTCCACCGTGCGGCGTTCGAGCGCCAGGAACTCGGCCGAGTGCATCTCGACCAGGCGCGAAACGGTGCGTGGGAATTCGTGTGACATGGGGCCTTCGGTGTAGAGCTGCTCAGGCGGCACGGCAGCCGAGATCACCAGGTTCACACGGCGGTCGTAGAGCACGTCCACCAGCCAGGTGAAGCGCCGTGCCTCGGACGCCTGGCGCACGGCCATCTGGGGCACGTTGGACAGCAGCACGGTGTGGAACTGGCTGGCGAGCTCCAGATAATCGTTCTGTGATCGCGGCCCACCGCACAGCGTGCGAAAGTCAAACCAAATCACCCCGCCAGCGCGGCGCACGGCGCGAATCTGGCGGGCCTCGATCATCAGCACCGGGTCTTGATCGGCGGTCTCGGCCAACCGCTCGAACGTGGCCTCGATGGCGGCCTCGGTCTCCGGCCCGAGCGGAACACGGTAGAGGTCGGCCACCGCCAGCGAATGCTGCCGGTAATCGGTGCCATCGTCCACGTTGACGACTTCCAGCCGCTGCTTCAGCAACTCAATCGCAGGCAAGATGCGATCGCGGTGCAGACCGTCCGGGTACAGCCCGTCGGGGTGGAAGTTGGAGGTGGTCACAAAGCCCACGCCCGCCTTGAACAAGGCATCGAGCAAGCGGTGCAGGATCATGGCGTCGGTCACGTCGGCCACGTGGAACTCGTCGAAGCAGATCAGCTTGTAGCGCTTGGCCATGCGCGCGCCCAGCGCGGTCAGCGGGTTTTGTGTGCCCTGAAGCTCACGCAACTCGCGGTGTACCTCGCGCATGAACTCATGGAAATGCAGCCGCGTTTTGCGCCGGATCGGGACCGCGTTGTAAAAGCAGTCCATCAGAAAGCTCTTGCCCCGCCCCACCCCGCCATACATGTAGACACCCCGAGGAATCTGGGGCTTGACGAACACCTTCTTCAACGCGTTGGAGCGCCGCCGCTTGTATTGCATCCACTCGGTGGCGCAGCGCTCAAGCGCGTCGACCGCTCGCTGCTGCGCGGGGTCGGTGGTGTAGCCGCGCTCTTTCAGCGCGGCTTCGTAGGTTGACCTGACAGACATTGGTAGGACCACCTCCCGCTGCACGCTCGCCCCTTTGAGATCATCCCGCGTACTGGCCGCGCCAGACCATCAGGATGGCCCCATGAGGGGTGAGTCGAACCATCGCGGCGCGGGGGCAGAGACTATTAAAAGTTCAGTGTGCGCTTGTCGACAGCCAGCGCCGCTTCCTTGGTTGCCTCGGAGAGCGACGGATGGGCGTGGCAGATGCGGGCGATGTCTTCGGCACTGGCCTTGAACTCCATCGCCACCACGGCTTCAGCAATCAACTCGGACGCCATGGGGCCCACGATGTGCACACCCAATATCTCATCCGTCTTGGCATCGGCCAGAAACTTCACCATGCCAGTGGTGTCGCCCAACGCGCGCGCACGGCCGTTGGCGAGGAACGGGAAGGTGCCGGCTTTGTATTGGGCGCCTCTGGCCTTTAGCTGTTGTTCGGTTTCGCCCACCCAGGCGATTTCGGGGCTGGTGTAAATCACCCAGGGCACGGTGTTGAAGTTCACATGGCCGTGCTGGCCAGCGATGCGCTCGGCCACCGCCACGCCCTCTTCTTCCGCCTTGTGGGCCAGCATGGGACCGCGCACCACATCGCCCACGGCCCACACACCCTTGAGGTTGCTGCGGCACTGCTCGTCGACCACGATGGCCCCGCGCTCGTCCAGCGTCAAGCCGATTGCCTCGGCGTTCAAGCCGGTGGTGTTGGGCACGCGGCCGATGGAGACGATGAGCTTGTCTGCATCGAGCTTGATGGCCTCACCCTTGGCGTTGGTGTAAGCCACACTTACGCCCTTCTTGGTGGTCTTGACCTCACCGACCTTCACGCCAAGCTCGATCTTCAGACCCTGCTTGTCAAACGCCTTCTTGGCTTCCTTGGCGATCTGCTCATCGACCAGCCCCAGGAAGTTCGGAAGGCCCTCAAGGATCGTGACGTCAGCGCCCAGGCGGCGCCAGACCGAGCCCATTTCCAGACCGATCACGCCCGAGCCGATCAGGGTCAGTTTCTTGGGCACCGCGCCCAGGCGCAGGGCGCCGTCGTTGGAGAGGATCATCTCTTCGTCGAACGGTGCCCCGGCCAAGGCGCGTGCGCTGGATCCGGTCGCGACGATCACCTGCCGCCCCGTGATGACCTCTTCTTTGCCACCACTGATCTGGATTTCATAGCCGGCCTCGACCGCCTTCACAAAAGAACCCCGGCCATGGAAAAACGTCACCTTGTTCTTCTTGAACAGATACAGGATGCCGTCGTTGTTCTGTTTGACCACCGTGTCCTTGCGGCCCAGCATCTTGGCCACGTCGATCTTCACGTCTTTCACCTGGATGCCGTGGTCGGCAAAGTGGTGGTTGGCCTGGTCGAAATGCTCGGACGATTGCAGCAGCGCTTTGGACGGGATGCAGCCCACGTTGGTGCAGGTACCGCCGAGCGCCGGGCCGCCCTTGTCATTCTTCCACTCGTCGACACAGGCCACGAGGAAACCCAGTTGCGCTGCGCGGATGGCGGCGATGTAGCCACCGGGACCGCCACCGATCACGATGACGTCAAAAGATTGGGACATGTTCAAATTCTCAGTTGGGCACCGGGTTCATTCGGCCGGCACAAAAATCCACAGCAAGGCGTAAATCGCCACGCCCAGGCCGCCTGCGAACGCCAGCGCGACCATCAACAGCCGCCAGACCCAGGATTCGACCCCGGTCGCTGCGGCGAGGCCACCGCAAACACCCGCGATCCAGCGATCACTGGCGCTGCGACGCGAGCGGTTGAGCGACTGAGCCCAGGGCGGTTGCTCCACCGGTGCCACCGCAGGCGAGAGCAGGCTGGCCTTGGCGCGATCGAACTCCTCGACCGTGAGCGTGCCACGCTCGCGCAGTTGCTCCAGTTTGATGAGTTCGTCGGCCAGGGACATCGCGCAGCCTCGGTGGTCAGATGTCGAACAGCAGGCGCGACGGGTCTTCCAGCGCTTCCTTCATTGCCACCAGCGCGAGCACGGCTTCACGGCCGTCGATGATGCGGTGGTCGTACGACATCGCCAGGTAGTTCATTGGCCGGATGACGATCTGGCCGTTCTCCACCACCGCGCGGTCTTTGGTGGCGTGCACACCCAGGATGGCCGATTGCGGCGGGTTGATGATGGGCGTGGAGAGCATGGAGCCGAAGGTGCCGCCGTTGGAGATGGAGAAGGTGCCCCCGGTGATGTCGTCCAGACCGATCTTGCCGTCCTTGGCCTTCTGGCCGAATTCTGCGATCTTCTTTTCGATATCGGCAAAGTTCATCTGGTCGGCGTTGCGAAGGATGGGCACGACCAGACCGCGCGGCGAGCCCACCGCAATGCCGATATCGAAATAGCCGTGGTAGACGATGTCGCCGCCGTCGACGCTGGCGTTGATGACCGGAAACTTCTTCAGTGCGTGCACCGCAGCCTTCACGAAGAAGCTCATGAAGCCCAGCTTGACGCCGTGCTCCTTCTCGAACTTCTCCTGGAAGCGCTTGCGCATCTCCATCAACGGCGCCATGTTCACCTCGTTGAAGGTGGTCAGGATGGCGTTGGTCGACTGCGACTGCAACAGGCGCTCGGCGACTCGGGCACGCAGACGGGTCATGGGCACGCGCTCCTCAGGGCGGTCGCCAAGATCGGGCGCCACCATGGACACCTGCGGTAGCACCTTGGTCGGCGCGCCGGTGGGGATGGCCACGGGCGCGGCCACTGCAGGGGAGCTCGGCGCACTGGGGGCGCCAGCCACAGCAGACAACACATCACCCTTGGTCACGCGGCCGTCTTTGCCCGAGCCAGCCACCGAGCCGGTAGCCAGCTTGTTGTCGGCCATGAGCTTGGCTGCTGCCGGCATGGTCACACCGGCCTTGGTGCCTGCGGCTGCGGCTGGAGCGGCGGGCGCTGGCGCGTTGACCGGGGCGGCGATACCCGCGGGCGCGGCCGCTGTCGGCGGGCTTGCGCTGGCGGCGGCGTCTGTGTCGATGCGGGCGATCACCTGCTCAGCTGCCACGGTGGCGCCATCGCCTTGAAGCAGCTCGACCAGCACGCCCGCCGATGGCGCGGGCACTTCCATCACCACCTTGTCGGTTTCGATATCGATCAGGATCTCGTCGACCGCGACCGCCTCACCCACTTTTTTCTTCCATTGCAGCAGCGTGGCCTCGGCCACGGATTCTGAGAGCTGCGGAACTTTGACTTCTACGATTGCCATTTGATTTCTACCTGTGTTCTTTATGTTCGGATGACTTCGCCGCGCACGATCAGACACGATGCTGGGCGTCGGTCATCGATGCTGCGTCGCGGCGAAGTCGCCCGTCACTTGGTGAGGATGAAGCCCTTGAGCTTGCTGAACGCTGCCTCAAGCAGGGTCTTCTGCTGCTCTTGGTGCAGGTGGGCATAACCCACCGCCGGTGACGCGGAGGCCGCGCGACCGGCGTAGCCCAGCTTCTGGCCTTCGAGCATGTTCTCGTGGATGTAGTGCTGCACAAAGAACCAGGCGCCCTGATTTTGCGGCTCGTCCTGGCACCACACGAGGTCGGTGGCATTCGGGTACTTGCGCACCTCGGCGCCGAACACCTTGTGCGGGAACGGATAGAGCTGTTCGACCCGGAGAATCACCACGTCGTCACGCTCGCTCTCTTCGCGCTTCTTCACCAGGTCGTAATAGACCTTGCCCGAACAGCAGATGATGCGCTTGACCTTGTCGGCCTTCTTCACCACCTCGGCGTTCTGCTCGGGGATCACAGTCTGGAAGTGCCCCTTGGTGAACTCCAACAACGGCGAGGTGGCGTCTTTGTTGCGAAGCAGGCTTTTGGGCGTGAAGATGATGAGCGGCTTGCGCAAATTGCGCACCATCTGGCGGCGCAGCACATGGAAGATCTGGCCAGCCGTGGTGGGCTGCACAATCTGCATGTTTGTGTCGGCCGCCAGCTGCATGAAGCGCTCCAGGCGAGCCGAACTGTGCTCCGGACCTTGGCCCTCGTAGCCGTGCGGCAGCATCAGCGTGATGCCGTTCACCCGGCCCCACTTCACCTCGCCCGAGGCGATGAACTGGTCGATCACCACCTGGGCGCCGTTGGCGAAATCGCCGAACTGCGCCTCCCAAATCACCAGTGTGTTGGGGTCGTTGGACGAGTAGCCATATTCGAACGCCAGCACCGCCTCTTCGGACAGGATGGAGTCGATGACCACAAACGGGGCCTGGTTCTCGACCACGTTTTCCAGGGGCACAAAGCTGCCTTCGTTATAGCGCTCGCGGTTCTGGTCGTGAATCACCGCATGGCGGTGCGAGAAGGTCCCGCGGCCAGAATCTTCACCTGACAGGCGAACCGGAAAACCGCTGGCCACGAGCGAGGCAAACGCCATGTGTTCGCCCATGCCCCAATCCACCGGAATCTCGCCTCGGCCCATGGCTGCGCGATCGGCATACACCTTCTTCACCAGCTGGTGCGGCGTCACGGAATCGGGAATCGTGGTCAGGCTCTCCGAAAGGCGCTTCCACTCCACCGCCGGAATCGCAGTGTCGCCCGCATCGGTCCATTTCTTGCCGAGAAAAGGGGTCCAGTCAACCGCATACTTGCTCTTGAAATTGGTCAGCACCGGGTCCACCGTGTGACGACCCGCATCGAGAGCTGCGCGGTACGCCTTGACCATTTCGTCGCCCAGCGTGTCGCCCAGGCCTTGGGCAGCGAGGCGATCGGCATAGAGCTGGCGCGTGCCGGGGTGCTTCGCGATCTTTTTGTACATCAGCGGCTGCGTGATGCTGGGCGTGTCCTGCTCGTTGTGGCCGAGTTTGCGGAAGCAGACGATGTCGACCACCACGTCTTTGCGGAAGGTCATGCGGTACTCCAGCGCCAGCTGGGCACACAGCACCACCGCCTCCGGGTCGTCACCGTTGACATGCAGCACCGGCGACTCAACACCTTTGACAATGTCGGTGCAATACAGCGTTGAACGCAGGTCGCGCGGATCGGAGGTGGTAAAGCCGATCTGGTTGTTGATGATGATGTGCACCGTGCCGCCGGTGGTGTAACCCCGGGTGGCGGCAAGAGCCAGCGTTTCCTGGTTCACACCCTGGCCAGCAAACGCTGCATCACCGTGCACCAGCACCGGCAACACCTGCTTGCCCTGCGGGTCGCCACGCCGGTCCATGCGGGCGCGCACCGAGCCCTCCACCACCGGGTTCACGATCTCCAGATGCGAAGGGTTGAACGCCAGCGACAGGTGCACCGGGCCCCCGGGCGTGGAGACATCAGAGCTGAAGCCCTGGTGGTACTTCACGTCGCCAGAGGGCAGGTCTTCGGGCGCGGTGTGGTCAAACTCGGCAAACAAATCCTTGGGCATCTTGCCCAAGGTGTTGACGAGCACGTTAAGACGGCCGCGGTGTGCCATTCCAATGACGATCTCTTGCACACCCTGGGAGCCGGCCTGCTGGATCACTTCGTCCATCGCGGCAATGAAGCTCTCGCCGCCTTCCAGCGAGAACCGCTTCTGACCCACATACTTGGTGTGCAGGAAACGCTCAAGGCCTTCAGCCGCTGTGATGCGGTCCAGAATGTGTTTTTTCTTGTCTGCGGTGAATATCGCCTTGCTGCGAATCGACTCCAGCTTCTCCTGCCACCAGCGCTTTTGCGACTGGTCGCTGATGTACATGTATTCGGCGCCGATGCTGCCGCAGTAGGTCTCGCGCAGCGCGTTGAGCAGATCGCGCAGCGACATCACCTCTTTGCCAAAAAAGGTGTTGCTGGTGTTGAACACCGTCTCGAAGTCGGCGTCGGCAAAACCGTAAAAAGACGGGTCAAGCTCCGGGATGTGCTCGCGGTCGGTGCGTTTGAGCGGATCAAGATCGGCCCAGCGCGAGCCCACGTTGCGGTAGGCGGCGATCAGCTGCTGGACGGCAACGCGCTTGCGGCCCAGATCGGAATCGGCGCCTGCTGCGATGACCACACGGGTGCCGCCCTGCCTGGCGCGATCGGCAAACGCGTTGATGACGGGGAGATGGGGAACGTCGCGGGAGTCGGTGCCGTCGACCGCCGGCACATGCTGCAGCGCGTCGAAGTAAGAACGCCAGGACTCTGACACACTGCCTGGGTTGGCCAGGTAGTTTTCGTACATCTCTTCCACGTACGGCGCGTTGCCGCCGAAAAGGTACGAGTTGCCCTTGTAAGCAACATAGACGTTGCCGGATGCGGAATCGCTCATGAATTCGCTGGCCTCCGTTTCCCTGCGGGAAACTAAGTTGGTTAAACAAACCTTCCGCGACACGGCTTGACCGGTTGGCGGATGCGACAGTGGCTTTGGAAGGACCTGACTGCAAAGGCTGATTGTGCCATTCCCTGCCGAGCAGCTGCCGGCTGGCCGGCCGTTGTGGACAGATAAATGCGCCGAACAGTCCTTCTTGTGGCGCGAAGACCGATCGCAAGGCCTGTGTCAGCGCAGAGAGTCCCGAGCAACGCGCTCGCTGTCAGTGTGCTACCGGTTTTCGGTCTTCTTCTCGCTGGCGGGGCTGGCTGGTGCTGGCAATTTCCCGGAGGTGCCCACGCTCACCGAACCGCCACCCACCCCGACGCCCACGCTGGTGCCGATGCGCCCGTCGCTGCCCACGCTCACACCCACACCCGCGCTGCGGCCGATCGGCAACGAGAAGCCCAGATTGACTCCGCCAGACGCGCATCCGGCAAGCGCAGTGACCACGGCCGAAACCAGAAGGACTCTGGCAGACAGCTTGAGGAGGTTCATTGTCGAAGATACCGTGATCAGATCAGGCGATCAGCCGCGGCGACAAACGCTCGGACGCCGGTACCGCACTGGGCTCGTCCAGTTCGATCGCGATCTGGGTGCAAACCGTGCGGCAAAGCATCACCGCCTTCTCGCTCTGGACACGATAAATCACCTGGGTGCCCTCTTTGCGCTTGGCCAGCACGCCCGCGCGATAGAGCAGGTTGAGGTGTTGCGACAGGTTGGGCTGGGTGGTCTCGATCTCTTGCAGCAACTGGGACACCGATTTTTCACGGTCGCACAGGGCGCTGAGGATGCGCAGACGCATGGGCGTGGCGAGGACGCCGAACAGCTCGGCTGCCATCTCGAAAACACGCGCTTTCTCAACGCTGCCCTCAGATCCGATCAACTGCTCCATGATCGCCCATGTGTTTGTCAATATAAGCATGGATCATACGGCCAAACGACTGCCGAGCAAGCGCTCAGCGGTGACCGAGGGAGACGAATCAACTCGCGGGCGTCACAGCCCAGCCTCAGAGGAGAAAAGGGGACAGCCTGTCAAAGCCCGGCCTGGTATTCAAGGCGCTTTGAGGCGCCGGTGTCAGCCGAGCAAGTCCTTGATCTGCTGAAGCGCCGCTGGGTCGTCCATGGTGGTCAGGTCGCCGGCATCGCGGCCTTCGCACACCGCCTGGATGGCGCGGCGCAGCAACTTGCCACTGCGCGTCTTGGGCAAGACGGTCACGAACCGCACCCGCGAAGGCCGGGCCACGGCGCCGAGTTGCGCGTCCACCAGCTTCATCACCTCACCCTCCAGCTTGAGCCTCGAGGCTTCGTCGTGCAGCAGCGAAGCGTCTTTCACGACCGCAAACGCCATCGCCACCTGCCCCTTGAGCTGATCGGCCACGCCGACCACCGCCACCTCGGCGATCTGCGGGTGGTTGGCAATGCTCTCTTCGATTTCGCGTGTACCCAGACGGTGCCCGGCGACGTTGATCACATCGTCGGTGCGCCCCAGGATGAAGAAGTAGCCGTCCTCATCGCGGATGCCCCAGTCGAAGGTGCTGTAGACCATGCGGCCGGGCACACTGGACCAGTAGGTTTTGACAAACCGGTCGTCATCGCCCCAGATGGTCTGCAAGCAACCTGGTGGCAACGGTCCTTCAATGGCCACCACGCCTTTCTGATTGGGGCCGGTGAGCTCCTTGCCGGTCTGGTCGTCGAGCAGCTTCACGTCGTAGCCATAGACCGCCTTGCCCGGCGATCCGAATTTGCTCGCCGCAGGCTCCACACCGTTGCACAGCGACAAGATCGGCCAGCCCGTTTCGGTCTGCCAGTAGTTGTCGATGATGGGCTTGCCCAGCTCCTCGGCAATCCACTTCGCGGTGGGTTCGTCCAGCGGCTCGCCCGCGAGGAACAGGGCTTTGAGGCTGGAGAGGTCGTATTGCTTGAGGAAAGCCGGGTCGTATTTCTTCAGCACCCGCACCGCGGTTGGCGCGCTGAACATCACCGACACCATGTACTTCTCCACCAACTGCCACCAGATCCCCGCATCGGGCCGGATCGGCAAGCCCTCGTACATAAGAGTCGCCATGCCGGCGATCAGCGGGCCGTAGACGATGTAGCTGTGGCCCACCACCCAGCCGATGTCGCTGGTGGAGAAATAGGTCTCGCCCGGCTTGCCCATGAAAATGCGCTCCATGCTCGAAGCCAGG
>JBBSDB010000036.1:0-18500 GCA_038249735.1 Burkholderiales bacterium | reverse complement strand
GGGGCGCCTCTGAGTGTTTGAACAGAGGACAACGCAACATGAAACGCATGCTGATCAATGCCACGCAGGCCGAAGAGCGCCGCCTGGCCATCGTTGACGGGCAAAAACTGCTCGACTACGAAATCGAAATCGAAGGACGCGAACAGCGCAAGGGCAATATCTACAAGGCCGTCGTCACCCGCGTCGAGCCGTCGCTGGAGGCCTGCTTCGTCGACTACGGCGAAGACCGCCACGGCTTCCTGCCGTTCAAGGAAATCTCGCGCAACTACTTCCAGGGCAACACCGCGCCCTCGCAGGCGCGTATCAACGACGTCATCAAAGAAGGCCAGGAATTGCTGGTTCAGGTCGAAAAAGAGGAGCGCGGCAACAAAGGCGCAGCGCTCACCACCTTCGTCAGCCTGGCCGGCCGCTACGTGGTCCTGATGCCCAACAACCCGCGCGGCGGTGGCGTGAGCCGGCGCATCGAAGGTGAAGACCGACAGGAACTCAAGCAGGCGCTGGACCAGCTGGAATACCCCAACGGCATGAGCATCATCGCGCGTACCGCCGGTATCGGCCGCGCTGCTGCCGAACTGCAGTGGGATCTGAACTACCTGCTGAAACTGTGGAACGCGATCGACGGCGCGGCCACCGGATCCAAGGGTGCTTTCCTGATCTACCAAGAATCGAGTCTGGTGATTCGCGCGATCCGCGACTACTTCAACAGCGACATCGGCGAGATCCTGATCGACACCGACGACATCTTCGAACAGGCGCACCAGTTCATGGCGCATGTCATGCCCGAGCACGAGCACCGGGTGAAGCGCTACCGCGACGACGCGCCGCTGTTCTCGCGCTTCCAGATCGAGCATCAGATTGAGACCGCTTACAGCCGCACCGTGCAGCTGCCCAGTGGCGGCGCGATCGTGATCGACCAGACCGAAGCGCTGGTGGCCGTCGACGTGAACTCGGCGCGCGCCATCAAGGGCGGTGACATCGAGGAGACCGCCACCCGCACCAACCTGGAAGCGGCGGACGAGGTGGCGCGCCAAGCCCGCCTGCGCGATCTGGGTGGCCTGATCGTGATCGACTTCATCGACATGGACGAGAGCAAGAACCGCCGCGAGGTCGAAAACCGCCTGCGCGACGCGTTGCGCCAAGACCGCGCCCGGGTGCAGTTTGGCGCCATCAGCAAATTTGGTCTGCTGGAGATGAGCCGTCAGCGCTTGAAGCCCACACTGAGCGAGGGCGCGTCCATCCCCTGCCCGCGCTGCGGTGGCTCGGGCCATATCCGCGACACCGAGAGCTCGGCGTTGCAGATCCTGCGCGTGATCCAAGAAGAATCGCTCAAAGACAGCACGTCTGCGGTTCTGGTGCAGGTGCCGGTCGAGGTGGCCAGTTTCTTGCTCAACGAAAAGCGCACCGAGATCACCAAGATCGAACTCAAGCAGCGCATCAATGTGCTGCTGGTGCCCAACAAATCGCTGGACACGCCCAACTACAAGCTGGAACGCCTGAAGCACGACGACGCGCGTCTGGACAACCTCGACGTGAGCTACAAGATGGCTGACGTACCAGAAGATGTGACCAGCTTCACGCGCCGCAGCCAGGAACGCACCAACAAGCAAGAGCCGGTGATCAAAGGTGTGCTGCCAGACGGTCCAGCGCCGATGGCCGTGCCCAAGCCGCAGGCCGCCGCACCAGCGCAGAGCCCACCAGCGCCCGTCGCGCCAGCGCCCCTGCCCGCAGCAGCCGCTCCCGCACCCGCCGAGAAAGGTTTCTTCGGCTGGCTCAAGAGCGTGTTTGGCGGCAACGAACCCGCTGCACCTGCGCCGACGCGGACAACCGCAGCGGCGCCAGCCGCCAGCGCCGAGTTGCGCGAAACCCGCCCGGGCGAAGCACGGCGTGACAGCCGGGGTGGCCGGGGTAGCCGGGGCGGCTCGGAGAACCGGGGTGGTCGCGATGGCGGCCGCAACGCCCGTGGCGAAGGCCGCGGTGACGGCCGCAACGCCGAAGGCCGCATCGACGCCCGGGAACCGCGTGGGGAAGCGCGTGAAGAAGTGCGCAGCGAAGGTCGCAGCAGCGAAGGTCGCAGCAGCGAAGCCCGCAATGGCGAGCGTCGGGGCGACAACCGCAGCGAGGGCCGGACCGAAGGCCGCAGTGAAAATCGTGGCGAGAGTCGCGGCGAGGGCCGCAACGGCTCGCGCCGCGATGGCCGTCGCGATACTCCCACTGACGCCAGCGCCCCCGGCAACAGCCCCGCCGCAGAGAGCGGCGACTCAGGTGAGCGCCGCGAGCGCCGCGGCCGCAACGAGGGCCGTCGCCGCTCGGGTGCAGCCGAGTCCGCCGACAGCAGCGCGCCGCAGGCCTTGCTGGAGAACGGCAACGCCCCAGTTCAGGCAGTCGACAATGCCGGTGAGAACGGGCAGACCCAATTGGCCAACGATGCGCCAGACCGCGAAACTGGTGGCGAGCCGCGCGCACCGCGCGAACGCAGGGGTGGTCGCGATCGCTACGGCCGTGACCGCCGCGAGCGTGCGCCCCGCGACGAAGCCGCTGGCGAGTCCGATGCAGCCGTCTCAGAAACAGCGTCTGTTCAGCACCACCAGGAAGAAAACGCCGAAGCCGCACCTGCGCGCAGCAGCTACTTCACCCGCCCGGCAGCCGACGAGCAGGCCGAATCTGAGGCGACCACCGCGCCCAGCGCACCTGTCGCTCCTGTCTTACCCGTCAGCGCGGTGAGCGATCCCGAGCCGGTCCGCGCCACACCGGTGGTGGCGCCAGCCGCTGCGGTGGTGCCGGCTGCCCCGCGCCCGGCGCCTGTGCCAAAAGTCGTTACGCCAGCCGCCGAGGTGCCGCAAGCTCTGCCGGTTGTGGCCGCTTTTGTCCTGCCCATCGACGAGATGAACCAGGTGGCCCAGGCCAGTGGCCTGGAATGGGTGAACTCCAACGCCGAGAAGGTAGCGCAGGTCCAAGCAGCTATTGCTGCCGAGCCGCGCCCCATCCACGTGCCGCGCGAGCCCAGGCCGGTGCTGGTGGTCGATGAAGGTCCGCTCGTACTGGTGGAGACGCGAAAAGACCTGCGCAACATGCACCTGCCGTTCGAAACCCCATCGGCGGGTTGATCAAACTCCGGCCTTGGCCGGGTGACACACAAAAAAGCCGGCATCCCATGCCGGCTTTTGTTCGTCCTCATGCCGGTCGATCGGCCCAACTGGATGGGTGAATCCGCAGCAGCCTGCAAACCCCGGACGCCGCCGCCCGGGTGATGTTGGCGCTAGCAAGAAGCGTCAAAGCGAACCATCTTCCAACGCCATCAGCCTTGCCGATGAAACCAGCGGGCGCCTCGCACCGTGTCGCAGCGACCGGTTCAATCAAGTAACGCGGCCTTTTTCCAGGCGCTCTGCGCGGCTGCTTCGTCGCCCCGTTCTTCAGCGAGACGGGCCAGGCTGCACCAGGCGCGTCGCAGCAACGCGCCATCTTTCAGGCCGTGGCTGGCCTGACCGAGCAGCTGGGCGGCCTTGCCCCAGAGCTGGCGCTGCATGCAGGCTTGCCCCGCGAGGTACTGGAGGTAGACATTTCCGGGTTGCTGGCGTTGTGCCTGCTCCAGCTGGGCCAGGCCTGCGGCATCGAGCTGCGACAACCCAGGCTCCAGCGCGAGCACAAACTGGCGTTGCTGCGACGCGCTGAGCGACGGCAGATTCGGCCACAGGAGCGCCAGCCAGTTGCGCACCGAGGCGGCCGCTTGCTCGCGCTCCCGCTCGTCGGTGGACGGATCGGACACCAGCTGGCGGGCACGGTGGCTCGCCGCCAAAGCGAGCTCGGGCAAGCTCCGCTCGCCCGCGTCAAACCGCGACCACACCGCTTGCAACTGGGACAGGTCGTGCGCTTCGCGCAGGCTGTCCAACGCCAGGCCACGCACGATGCTGGCCGAGGCCTCGGGCGAGAACGCGCGGTGTTTGGCCAGCAAGCGCGCAGTCTCAAGCGCCTCAGCGGTGGCGCCGCCCAGGCGGGCGATCCGGAGTTTCAGGCGCAGGGCCTGGATGCGGCGCGCAGCGCCTTGCGGCAGTTCGGCCAGGCGGCTGCGCGCGAGGTCGGCGTCGCGGTCTTCCACCGCCCAACGCACCGCGCGCAGCAAAGCGCCTTCGTGGGCTTCGGGCGCGCTCTTGGCCAGCTTGGGGTGCAGGGCCGACCGCAGATGGTCGTCACGGGTCTCACGGTTTTGCAGCGCATGCGCGCTCTCGGCCACCAGCAGATGGGCCAGCAGCTGCAACTGGCGCCGCCGCGACCATTGCGCCGACGGCATGCCGTTGAGCGCCTCCAAAGCCGATCGGCCCGCCGACTGGGCCCGCACGAACCGGCCTGCGAGCTGGTGCGACAACGCGTCGAGCACCGCGCCTACCGCCGCGCGCTCGACCTGCTGCGCGCGCCAGCGCTGGGCCTGGCGGGGCAACTCGCGCAGCAGGCTGTAGGCACGCAGCGCCAGGTAGATCAGCACGAAGCCTGCCGCGACGCAAAACGCCACAAAGTTGAAGGACAGGTCGAATCGGTAAGGGGGCCAGAACAGCGTGACCGTGGCCTGGTTGTGGCCCACCAGCAGCGCCAGCGCTACCGCCAGCGCGGCCAGACCAAGGAACCAGAACACGCCTCGCATGGCGCCACGCTGGCGTCGGCGCGACATCAGCGGCCTCCCGCAGCCGTGGCGAGGGCAGCGAGGCTTTCGTCGGGCCGTGGCAGTTCCACCAGACGCAGTTCTTCGCGCAACTGGGTCAATGCAGCGCGCGCCGAGACCACAGAGGGTGCTTCGGTGTCGAAATAACGCGCGAGCGCCGCCTCGGCTGACACCAGATCGGCCAGCGCCGACGCCGGCTGTCGACCGAGCAGAGCAAGTCGCGCGTTCAGCAACTTGAGCTTGAGATTTTCACGCAGGAAGAAGGCCTGCTCGGGCGCGAGCAACGCGGCCTCAGGCTGGTCGATGCGGCTGACCCGCACCAGATCGCGGCTGGCACGGACCACATCCCGCCAGGCCCTGTCCCAGCGCTCGCGCCAAGCGGTCGCCCAACCGGTGCTCGGCACTGGCTCTGCCACATGGGCAGCCGCAGGGGCTGGCGCGTTTGCAGGCTTCTCGGCAGCGACATCCGTGCGGGTTTTGCTGCCAGGGGCAGGCGACTGCGCGGTGTCTGTCGTGTCGGTGGTTGCGGCGGGTCTGTCAGCGGCTGCAGCGGGTGGGGCCAAGGCAGCCGTGGGACTAACCTGGTTGGCGACTGGCCAAGTGTCAACCTGTCGCGCCAGTTCATCGAGGCGCAACACCACCGTGGGTACGTCGGCCACCGCAGCACTGCGCACACGCTCGATATCGCGCTGAATTGCGCGCTGCACCGGGTTGAGCCGCGGCTGGGCGGCGCGGGCGATGCGCTGGTCGGCCGCCTGCAAGGCGGCGAGCAAGGGGGCCATGCTGCCGGTGAGCTGGGACTGCTGCTGGCCTAGGCGCAGAGCCGACTCCAGGTCTTGCACCAGGTTGTCGTCGCGCGAACGCGAGAGCGAGAGCATGAGTTCTTCGAGTTGGCTGCGCTGCAAACTCACCTCGGAGAGCCGCACCTCGGCCACGGTCAGGCGGGCCTCAAGCTCCTTGGTCAGTGCCTCAGCCTGCGCACTGACCGTGCGCGCCTGATCGACCTGAACCGTGCTGTCCTGGCTGCGCCTGGCCATTTCCTGCTGGGTCTGGCCCAGCTTCTGCCACAACCAGGCGCCCACGACCAACGACAGCGCAGCGACCAGCAACGAGACCAGCGCCAGCAAGATCGCGGCGCGGCTGCCGATGGTGCTTGCGGCGGGTGGCAATGACGGGGTTGCAGGCGCGCTCGCGCGAGGCGCGGCGGGCGAGACGGCGGGCGCTGGCGCGGGGGCTGCCGGCGTTGCGGGTTTGCCGGGCTCGCTGGCGTTGGGGGTGGGTTGGGTGTCGCTCATGAACTGCTCTGCCGCGATTTTAGGGCGCTCACCACATCGGGCAGCGCCGGCCGGCTCTCGATCACCTGCCCGAAGCCAGCGGCGCGCGCGGCGGCCGCGATGCGCGGGTGGGTCGCCAGGGCCAGGGCAGCAGACCAGTCGGTGCCTGGCGCGAGGGTTTGCAGGTTGGTCAGCGCCTCGGAGCTGCTGAACAGCCACAGCTGGCCAGCGCCGCTGGCATCTTGAATCAGGGCGTGCTCGGCCACCGAGAGCACCGGCGCGCGCCGTTCGTAAGCGACGCAGGCTTGGACCTGTGCGCCCGCCGCTTCACAGCGCTGAATCAGCCAGTCGCGACCGGTGCCGGGCAGTGCCCCTTCCTGGGGTACGTCTTGCGCTTCATCGAGCTCGGGCGAATGCCCGCGCACCAGCAGAACCCGGGTGCCGGTGTGCAGCTGGGCGGCCACCACCGGCCAGAGGTGTTCGGAATCGAACTGGGCCGCATCGGTGGGTGGGGCGTCGATGCGATCGACACTCACCCCAAGACCAGTCAGCGCCTGCGCCAGCGCCCGCGCGGTGCCCGGACCAGGCGCCCAAAAGCGGGTGTTGAGCTGGGGCGGCGGCGGCGGCGAGGCCACATCGCGTGCAAAAAAATGCCGCACTGCTGCGGCGCTCACGAACATCAGCGCATCCATCTGCCACCAGTGGCGGCGGTGCTGTGTCAGAACCATTCGGGTTTGCGGATCGCCGGGTTCGGTGATGTCGATCAGCGGCAAGGCCTCGGCCCGACAGCCGCTGGCTCGCAAGGCCTGCACCCAGTGGGCTGCCTCCGCCGCTGGTCGGGTGACGATCACCCGGCCGATCCGGCTCAGCCAAGACGCGCCGGGGCTCGGGTCGGCTGCCAGCGCCAAGGCCTCAGGCCTCTGCCGGCGGCGGATGGGCGCCCGCCGCGCGCAAGGCCTGGGCCACGCGCTGGCCCAGCGCCTCGGCCTGCGCCAGGTCTTTTGCCAGGGCGCTGCCGTGCACCCGCACCATGCGCTGCACGCCCTCGGGGTCGCCCCAGGCGGCATCCAACCGCAGGCTGCCGTCGACCGACCAATCGGAATAGGCCGCCAGTGGCATCGAGCAACTGCCGCCCATGGCGCGCGAGACAGTGCGCTCGGCGGCCACCCGCAGCCAGCTCGGCATGTGCACCAGCGGCGCCAGCGCCGCCACCAGGTCGGCACGATCGGCGCGGACCTCGATGCCCAGCGCACCCTGACCAGCCGCTGGCAGCGACTCGACCGGCTCGAAAATGTGGCGAATGCGCGCATGAAGATCCAACCGCTTCAGGCCGGCCGAGGCCAGCACGATGGCGTGGTACTGGCCCTCGTCGAGCTTGCGCAGGCGGGTGTCGAGGTTGCCGCGCAGCGGCTCGATGCGCACATCCTGTCGACCCAGCGCGTCCAGCGCCTCGCGCAGCAGCACCAAACGGCGCAGGCTGGAGGTGCCGACGATGGCGTCGGGCGGCAGATCGGCCAACCGATCGCAGACCGGCGACACCCAGGCATCGCGCGGGTCTTCGCGCTCCATCACGCAGGCCAGCACAAAGCCCTCAGGCAGATCCATCGGCACGTCTTTGAGCGAGTGCACCGCGATGTCGGCGCGCCCCTCTTCCAGCGCTACCTCCAGCTCTTTGACGAACAGGCCCTTGCCGCCCACCTTGGACAAGCTGCGATCCAGAATCTGGTCGCCCTTGGTGGTCATGCCCAACAGTTCCACGCGGTGGCCCAGCGCGCTGAGCAAAGACTGCACATGCTCCGCCTGCCAAAGAGCCAGGCGGCTTTCGCGCGTGGCGATGGTGATGTTGAGGGCGTTGGGGGTGTGGGATGGCGACACAGGGCGGCGTGGGAAAACGGTGTGAGGCGGCGGTTTCGCACCGGGTACGAGGCGCCGCAGACAGGCTTGAATGCTAGCATGGCCGTTGCCCAAAATTTCAGCAGTCGCCGCATGAACACCCTTCCCAGCCGCCGCGCCCAAACCCCACCCATCACCCCCCAACCGACCGACAAAGACCAGCCGCTGATCGATGACATCCGGCTGCTCGGCCGCATCCTGGGCGACGTGATTCGCGAGCAAGATGGCGCGGTGGCGTTTGATCTGGTCGAGCAGATTCGCCAGTTGTCGGTGGCGTTTCGGCGCCACGACGACCAGGGCGCCGACCGCACGCTCAAGACCCTGCTGAAGCGCCTGAGCGGCGACCAAACGGTGAGCGTGATCCGCGCCTTCACCTACTTCAGCCACCTGGCCAATCTGGCCGAAGACCGCCACCACATCCGCCGCCGCACGGTTCGCGAGCGTGCCGGCGACCTGCAAGAAGGCAGCCTGGCGCTCACCTTGCAGCGGCTGCAGGAAGCGGGCATTCCGAAGGCACGCGTGGCGCAGACGCTGGCCCACAGCCACGTCTCGCCGGTGCTGACCGCGCACCCCACCGAGGTGCAGCGCAAAAGCATTCTGGATGCCGAACGCGCCATTGCCCAGCTGCTCACCGAGCGCGACGCGTTGGCGCCGCGCGAACTGGCCCACAACGAGTCGCTGCTGCGCGCCCGCGTCATCCAGCTCTGGCAGACCCGGCTGCTGCGCTTCACCAAGCTCACCGTGGCCGACGAAATCGAGAACGCGCTCAGCCACTACGAGACCACCTTTTTGCCGCAAATTCCGCGTCTGTACCGCGAGCTGGAGCAAGGTCTGGGGCAAAGCGTGGCGCCTTTTTTGCGCATGGGTCAGTGGATCGGCGGCGACCGCGACGGCAACCCCAACGTGACCGCCGCCACGCTGGAGCTGGCCCTGCAAAGCCAGGCCCGCATGGCGCTGCGCCACCACCTCGCTCAGTTGCATCTGCTCGGAGGCGAGCTGTCGGTCTCGGCCATGCTGGCTTCGGTGAGCCCGGCGATGCAGGCACTGGCCGAGCGATCGCCTGACACCAACGCCCATCGCCAGGACGAGCCCTATCGCCGCGCACTGACCGGCATGTACGGGCGCCTCGCCGCCACCCTCAAGTTGCTCACCGGCGTTGATGCCGAGCGGCACGCGGTGGCGCCAGACAACCCGTACCCAAACGCCGCCGAGCTGCTGGCCGACCTGCGGACCATTGAGGCCTCGTTGATCGGCCACCACGGCGAAGCGCTGACCGAGAGTCGGCTGCGCCCACTCATGCGCGCGGTGCAGGTGTTTGGCTTTCACCTCGCCACCATCGACCTGCGCCAGAGCTCCGACAAACACGAACTGGTGGTCGCCGAGCTGCTGGCCACCGCGCGCATCGAGGCCGACTACAGCGCACTCGACGAGCCCACCAAGCGCGCAGTGCTGTTGCGCCAACTGAGCGATGCGCGCGCGTTGCGTCTGCCGCAGGCGCGATATTCCGACCACACGATCGACGAGCTGCGCATCTTCGAGACCGCGCGCAGCGGCCGTGCGCGCTTTGGCGCGCAGGCCATGCGCCACGCCATCATCAGCCACACCGAAACCGTGAGCGACCTGCTGGAGGTGTTGTTGCTGCAAAAGGAGACCGGGCTGATGCACGGGTTGCTTCTGGAAGATGCCCGCTGTGATCTCATCGTGGTTCCGCTCTTCGAAACCATCGAAGACCTGCGCAATGCGGCGCCCATCATGCGCGAGTACTACGCGCTGCCCGGCGTGCGTGCCATGGTGCAACGGGGCGACGCGCTCGGTTACTGTGAGCAGGACATCATGCTGGGCTACTCCGACAGCAACAAAGACGGCGGGATCTTCACCAGCAACTGGGAGCTCTACCGCGCCGAGACCGCCCTGGTGGAATTGTTCAACCAGCTCAACCAGGAAGAAGACCCTCCCCAAGTCGGCACCGCTGCGGCGGCCGGAAAACGCAAAACCGGCAAGTTGGGCAAAACGGTACCCGTGCTGCCTGGCGTGGGCGCTCAACGCATCCAGTTGCGCATGTTCCACGGCCGTGGCGGCACGGTCGGGCGCGGCGGCGGCCCCAGCTACCAGGCCATCTTGGCGCAGCCTCCCGGCACGGTGCGCGGCCAGATCCGCCTGACCGAGCAGGGCGAGGTGATCGGCGCCAAATACGCCAACCCCGAGATCGGGCGACGCAACCTGGAGACGCTGGTGGCCGCTACGCTGGAGGCCACACTTCTGCAGCCCACGCGCGATGCGCCGGCCGAATTCCTCGCCGCAGCCGATGCCCTCTCGCAACACAGCATGGCCGCCTACCGGGCGCTGGTCTACGACACGCCGCGCTTTGCCGAGTTCTTCTTTTCGGCCACCCCGATCCGCGAGATCGCCGAGCTCAACATCGGCTCGCGCCCGGCCTCCCGCAAGCCCTCGCAGAAGATCGAAGACCTGCGCGCCATTCCTTGGGGTTTCAGCTGGGGTCAGTGCAGGCTCACCCTGCCCGGCTGGTACGGTTTCGGCTCGGCGGTCGAGGCCTTTGTGCAACGCGACGGTGCCAAAGGCGCGGCCAAGCAGAAAGCCCTGCTCAAGCAGATGGTGCAGCAATGGCCTTTTTTCACCGCCCTGCTGTCCAACATGGACATGGTGCTGGCCAAGAGCGACCTCGCGCTGGCCTCGCGCTACGCCGAGTTGGTGGAAGACAAGCGCCTGCGCAAACAGGTGTTCAGCGCCATCGAAGCCGAGTGGCAACGCACTGCGGACGCGCTGGCGCTGATCACCGGCGAGAAGCAGCGCCTGGTCAACAACGCCGCGCTGCGCCGCTCCATCCGCCACCGCTTCCCCTATATCGACCCGCTGCACCATCTGCAGGTGGAGCTGGTGCGGCGCTACCGCGCGGGCGAGCGCGTGGTCGACCGCGACGACAAGGTCAAGCGCGGCATTCACATATCGATCAACGGAATTGCGGCGGGTCTGCGCAACACAGGCTAACGCCCCGCGCCGCCTTCGGCGCCCCCTTCAAGGGGGGCAACACCTGCGGTCCGGCAAAGCCGGCTCCGCGGTGTTGCTGGATAAGACATTGCACGCCGGGCACAGCCTGTTCCTCGCCTACCGCGCTGGGGAATACGTCTCTCTTGCAGGCTTGAGCACGCATCAACGCGAGTCCCTAAAATTGTCCGGATGAGCCACCTCACCAACGCAGACCTGCACTGCCACTCCATCTTCTCCGACGGCACGCTCACGCCCGAGGCGCTGGCCGAGCGGGCGAAGGCCAATGGCGTGGAGCTGTGGGCCATGACCGACCACGACGAGCTCAGTGGTCAAGAGCGGGCGATGCAGGCTGCCGATGCGCTGGGGCTGCGCTACCTGACGGGCGTGGAAATTTCGGTCACGTTTTTGCATGTCACGGTTCACATCGTGGGCCTGGGAATGGAGCTGACCCATCCGTCCCTGGTCGACGGTTTGCGCGAGACGCGCGGCGGGCGCGAGCAGCGGGCGCGTGAAATGGCCGAGGGCCTGGCGGCGGCGGGCATCGCCGGGGCTTACGAGGGCGCGTTGAAATACGTGGGCAACCCGGATCTGATTTCGCGCGCCCATTTCGCGCGCCACCTCGTCGAGTCGGGTGTCTGCAGCGACATCAGCTCGGTGTTCCGCAAGTACCTCACCGAAGGCAAGCCCGGCTTCGTTGCGCACCGCTGGGCGAGTCTGGGCAATGCGGTGCGCTGGATCACCGGCGCTGGCGGTATGGCGATCATTGCGCACCCGGCGCGCTATGGCCTCAAGCCCACCGAGGAATACGCGCTGTTCACCGAGTTCAAGGCCCACGGCGGCCAGGGAGTGGAGGTGCTGACCGGCGCCCACAGCAGTGCCGATGCGCTGAAGTACGCCGACATGTGCCGCGAGTTTGGCCTGCTCGCCTCGCGCGGCAGCGACTTCCACGGCCCGGAAGAAAGCCGCTGCGACCTCGGCTCCCTGCCCGACCTGCCGGGCGATCTCACCCCGGTCTGGGAGCATTTGCAATCACGCATCCATTGACTCCATGAGCCTCACCAGCGCCCGCGCGGCACCCAGTGCCTTCGCGGGCATTCTTTTTTTGGTGGCGGCGGTGGCCTGCTTCGCCATACTCGACACCACGACGAAGTACGTCGGCGCCACGGTGTCGGTGGTGGTGGCCGTCTGGTTTCGCTACGCGTTTCAGGCGGTGGCCACCAGCGCCATCATGTTGCCGCGCCACGGCAGTCGGCTGCTGCGCACCGCCCACCCGCGCTTCCAGCTGCTGCGCGGCGTCTTGCTCACCGCGATCAGCGCACTGGCCTTTCTGAGCCTGCAATACATGCCGGTGGGCGCCTTCACCGCCATCATCATGACCGCGCCCCCGGTCGTCACCCTGATGGCAGCGCTGCTGCTCAAAGAGCGGGTGAGTCCGCTGCGCTGGCTGCTGGTGATTGGCGGTTTCGTCGGGACCTTGCTGATCGTGCGCCCTGGCGGCTCGGTACTTGGCTGGGCGAGCCTGCTGCCGATCACACTGGTGTTGATCAATGCCTGGTTTCAGATCCTCACCAGCCAGATGGCGCGCACCGAAAACCCGCTCACCATGCACTTCTACACCGGCTGGGTGGGCACTTTGTTGTCCTCGCTGGCCTTGCCGCTGTTCTGGACCGCAATGCCCGACGCCAAAACCCTGGTCCTCCTCGGCCTGATCGGCCTCATGGGCACGGTGGGCCACTTCCTGCTGATTCTGGCTTTTGCACGCGCTCCCGCCTCCACGCTCACGCCGTTCAGCTACACCCAAATCGGCTTTGCCATGCTCGGCGGCTGGCTGGTCTTTGGCCATGTTCCCGGCAGCTGGGAGCTGAGCGGCATTGCGCTGATCGTGCTGTGTGGCGCCAGCGCCAGCTGGATCACGGCGCGTGAAAAACGCCTGCCCATCGAGATTCCCGAGCCTTGACCGGTGTGCTCGCGCTTGCTCACAAGCCTGGCCGGCGTCTGCGAAAATCACTTGCATGTCGCAGTACTTTGAAGTTCATCCCGAAAACCCGCAGCCGCGCCTGCTCAAGCAGGCGGTGCAGCTGCTGGCAAAAGGCGGGGTGCTGGCCGTGCCCACCGATTCCAGCTATGCGCTGGTCTGCCAGATCGACGACAAAGCCGCCGCAGACAGCCTGCGCCGCATCCGGCAGGTGGACGACAAGCACCACCTCACCCTGCTCTGCCGCGATCTGAGCGAGCTGTCCAACTACGCCCGGGTAGACAACCGCCAGTACCGCCTGCTCAAGCTGGCCACGCCCGGGCCTTACACCTTCATCCTGGAAGCCAGCAAAGAGGTGCCACGGCGTTTGAGCCACCCCTCGCGCAAGACCATCGGTCTGCGGGTGCCCGATCACAACACCTTGCTGGCTCTGCTCGATCTGCACGGTGGCCCACTGCTGGCCACCACGCTCATCCCGCCGGGTGAGGCCGAACCGCTGAACGACGCACAAACCATCCGCGAGCGCTTCGAGCGCGAACTTGCAGGTGTCGTTGATGCCGGCGCCTGTGCGATGCACGCCACCACGGTGATCGACCTCACGCCCATGGGCAATGGCGGTGAGCCCGAGGTGGTGCGTGTTGGCCAGGGAGCGCTGGCGCCGCTG
Organism: Burkholderiales bacterium; assembly: GCA_038249735.1. Lineage (GTDB taxonomy): Bacteria > Pseudomonadota > Gammaproteobacteria > Burkholderiales > Burkholderiaceae_C > Hydrogenophaga. The sequence continues at coordinate 5,037 of JBBSDB010000036.1, read as the reverse complement.
GGTCTCTGAGGGTGATCTGCGCCGGCGCTGCGGGCGCGTAAGGGACAATAGCGGTTTGCCCGCTCAACTATGAACGCCGACAGCATCATCCAAGCGATCACAGTCCACGCGATTCCCTTGCTGCTGGCCATCACCTTGCATGAGGCAGCCCACGGCTACGTGGCGCGCCGATTGGGCGACAACACCGCCTATCTCTTGGGACGGGTCACGCTCAACCCGATCAAGCACATCGACTTGATCGGCACCATCGTGATGCCCTTGCGGCTTTTTGTCGCCTCCAGCGGCGCTTTCTCCATTGGCTACGCCAAGCCGGTGCCGGTCAACTTCAACCGCCTTCGCAATCCCAAACTGGACATGGTCTGGGTGGCGCTGGCCGGACCAGGCTCCAACTTGCTGCAGGCCATTGCCTGGTTGGCGCTCTTTTATCTGGGTCAAGCCGCAGGCATCGAAGAGCCTTTCTTTGGATTGGTCTGTGCCGCTGGTGTCAAGTGGAATCTGGTGCTGATGATCTTCAACCTGCTGCCCCTGCCACCGCTGGACGGTGGGCGGGTGCTGGTGGGTTTGCTGCCGCGTGGGCCAGCCGATACGGTGGCGCGCGTCGAGCCATTTGGCTTCTTCATCGTGATCGCGCTGGTATTCACCGGCGTGCTTTCAGACTACTGGCTAAGACCCCTGATGGGCTTGTCCATGCAGTTTCTGCAACTTCTGCTGTCGCCGCTTCAAGCCCTGCTGTTCTGAATCCATTGCGTCCATGAAAACCCAACGCGTCCTCACCGGCATCACCACCTCAGGCACACCGCACCTGGGCAACTATGTGGGCGCGATCCGCCCCACAGTTCGCGCCAGCCGCTTTGAAAGCGTCGAGAGCTTTTACTTTCTGGCCGACTACCACGCGCTGATCAAGGTGACCGAGCCGGCGCGGGTGCAGCGCTCCACGCTGGAGATCGCCGCCACCTGGCTGGCCTGCGGGCTCGACCCGGAACAGGTGACTTTCTATCGCCAGTCCGACGTCCCGGAGATTCCCGAGCTCACCTGGCTGCTGACCTGCGTGGCTGGCAAAGGCCTGCTCAACCGCGCCCATGCCTACAAGGCTTCGGTCGACAAGAACACCGCCGCTGGCACCGATCCCGACGCGGGCGTGAGCGCCGGGCTTTTCATGTACCCGGTGTTGATGGCGGCCGACATTCTGATGTTCAACGCGCACCAGGTGCCGGTGGGCCGCGACCAGGTGCAGCACATTGAAATGGCACGCGACATCGCCGCCAGCTTCAACCACCTCTACGGCGAGCACTTCACCCTGCCCGAAGCCGCGATCGAAGCCCATGTGGCTACCCTGCCTGGGCTTGATGGCCGCAAGATGAGCAAGAGCTACGACAACACGATTGCGCTGTTTGTCCCCCGCGAGCAGCTGCGCAAGCTGATTCAAGGCATCGTCACCGACTCGCGCGCGCCTGGCGAGCCCAAGGACACCACCGGCTCGGCGCTGTTTCAGCTCTACCAGGCCTTTGCCAGCGCCGAGGAAACCGCCGCTTTCACCCAAGCCTACGCCGATGGCATCGCCTGGGGCGACGCCAAGCAGCAGCTGTTCGAGCGGCTCGATCAGGAAATCGCACCCATGCGCGCGGTATACGACCAGTTGATCCAGAACCCGGCCGAGATTGAGCGCACTTTGCGTCGCGGGGCTGAAAAAGCGCGTGCCATCGCCACCCCGTTCGCCGCACGCCTGCGGCACGCGGTCGGTCTTCGAGCGCTTGACAGCGTGCAAGCACCGCCTCGCCCCGCCAAGGCGGCAAAATCGGCCTCACCCAGCGTCAAGCAATACCGCGAGTCCGACGGGCGCTTCTATTTCAAGCTGGTCGATGGTTCGGGCCAAACGCTGCTGCAAAGTCAGGGCTTCGATTCCCCCCGGGAGGCAGCCAACGCGGTGAGCCGTCTGCGCGAGCAAGGTGCTGCTGCGTTGCCGGCACTGAAGCTCCAGCTGGCGACCAGCGCCTCTCCAGAAGCCCTACAGACTGCCCTGGCGGCATGGGCGAATCTGGTGTGAGACACCCCCAAACACATGGGTTCCTGGCCTGCTGATGGAACTCAGCACCTGGCGCGTCATCTCCTGGGGACATGTCGCCGCAAAGCAAGCGCCCGCTTTGGTCTCGCTGCACTATCGCCAAACGCTTGCATTGTCGATATGCTTGGTCTGTACATAACAATTCTTAACACGCCCCGCTGCCATGAGTATTTTTGTCATTGACGACCACCCGCTGATGCGTGAAGCCGTCGTCATGTTGTTGCGCCGGCTGCGCTCGACCACGCAGGTGATCGAGCTGGAGCGAATGGCCACCGTGAGCAAAGCGATTGCTGAGCACGGCGATCCCGAGCTGGTCTGCCTCGACCTGAAGCTGCCAGACACCAACGGCGTCTCGGGGGTGCGCGAGGTGCGCCAGATGCTGCCCGACACCTCGCTCATCGTGCTATCTGCCTCGCCCGCGTCCGACTACGAAGACCTGGCCCGCGAAGCGGGAGCCGATGCCTACGTTGAAAAGTCGGCCGGTGCGGCGCAGATCGCCAAGGTGCTGCGCGAGTTCTTGACCGAAGAGATCGAGGACGAGAACGCGCCCACCATCCCCGACAAACTCTCCAAGCGGCAAAAGCAGTTGCTGGTGATGCTGGATCGTGGCCTCTCCAACCGCGACATCGCCGAGCAGTTGCAGATCAGCGAACACACGGTGAAAGTGCACCTGTGGCGCCTGTTCCGCAGGCTCAACGTGAAAAGCCGCTCGCAAGCCAGCCATCTGGCGCGCACCGCTGGCCTGCTCGACCTCTAAAAGGCGCCACAGGCCTCCAGCTCAGGGCGGTGGCTGGATCAAGGTGGCTTCGGGCGCCTCGTCCGCGTGGGTCTGGGTGAATGCGGGCAGCATCACCCGAAACACACTGCCCCGCCCCGAAACCGAATGAAGCGAAAGCTGGTAGCCCATGAGCGTGGCCAGCTTCGAGACGATGGTCAAACCCAGGCCCAGGCTGTCTTCGGTGCCTTGGTGTTGTGAGACGCGAAAAAACTCCTGAAAAATCGCCTGCTGGTGCTCTCGGGCAATCCCCACACCGGTGTCCCAGACCTCGAACAGCAGTGAGCCCTCGCGGTCGCGCAGCGCGATCAGCACACCGCCCCGCTGGGTATGGCGAAGCGCATTGGAAACCAGGTTGCCCAGCATGCGGCGCAGCACCACCGGATCGGCCCAGATGGTGCTTGACGGCGCGCGGGTGCGCAGCATGAGTGACTTGGCTTGGGCCACCGGCTCGAACTGCATCGCCAAATCGGCCAGCAGCTGCTGCACATCCACGCGCTGCAGCCGCACCTTGTAGTTGCCGGCGTCGATGCGTGTCAGGTCAAACAGCGAATCGAACAGCTCGTTGATCGCCCGGGTGGACTGCAAGATGCGTGGCGCGATGTCACGCCCCATCTCGGGCTCGCTGGCCAACCAGTCGGCATACAGGCTGAGGGCGTGCACCGGCTGGCGCAGATCGTGCGCAGCCGAGGCCAGAAACCGGTTTTTGGTGGCCACGGCCCGCAAGGCAGCGCGGGTTTGCTGCGTCAGGGAGTCGATCAGCTCTTGATTGGAAAACTGCAGCTCATAGCTGGCACGGTACACGGCGTTCAGACGGCGACCTGCAGAACACAAAAGCCACCAGAAAACCAGCATCAGCACCGCCAGCAGCAGCATGAGCTCTTGGTTGGGGTGGGGAACCATACCCAGCAGACCCGGCAGCAGCAGGCCCGCCAACACAGTGCCGATCAGCCCACCCACATAGCGGCGGAACAAGGGCAAATAAGGAGAGAAAGCGGTCAGGGAAATCATCCCATGACCCAGCACCACGAGGCCCGTGACAAATTGGGTTTGGGGGTTCGCCTGCTGAAAGGTGATGCCCACCGAAGCTCCCCACAACACACCAATCGCGGTCCAGGTCCAGCCGTGGCGTTCGATAAACGTTTTGCGCGTCGGGCCCTCGACGCTGTCGTACCGCAGGCGGTACTGGCCGATGATGCGAAACCGATAGACCAGTAAGGCGCCCACCGCACCGGCCCACGCGATCAGGATCCTGTGATCCATCTCGCCAAACATCAGGTAGACCATCACGGGCAGCGTGCCGGCAGCCGCCAGCAGCGCCGCCATGGCGCCATCCATCACAACCCCGATCAGTTGGGAGGTGACCCATTCCTCGCGCACCTCGGTCGAGGCCGGCAGGTGTTGATGGGTTGCCGGCTGGGTATCAACAAGCATGGTTTTGCGAAGTGACCGGGGACCTGCATTGTCGCATCGCAGACGGCCCTGCCGGATGGGGAAATCGCCTCTGGAGCGCTGGTAGAATTCGCCGCTTCGACGCAAACAGTTTCCACGCAGCCCGCCACAGGCCGGTCTGGGGCTGTTGAACCCAAAAATCACCGGAGAGGTGGCAGAGTGGTCGAATGCACCGGATTCGAAATCCGGCGTACAGTTTTAACTGTACCGAGGGTTCGAATCCCTCCTTCTCCGCCAAGCCTGGGTTTCAGATGATCCCAAAAGATCTCTGAAGCCGCCTGAAAGCCCCGTAATTCGGGGCTTTTTTGTTTCTGGATGTCCCACAGTGTCTCTTTACAGCCCACCCCTTTCGGGGGCATATTTGGGGGCACAAACCGGTATTTTCCGGCGCCCCCAGCAAATGTGCCCCCAGCGCCCCTGACCAAGATCGAATGTGACCGGGCTATCTGTCCACCCGGAAGGCCTCATGTCAGACTGGCTGATGGGCTTGGCATGTATCTGGAAGTCACCGCAGCGGGTGGCAAATACTGGCGCATCAAATACCGCCACGCCGGGAAGGAAAAGCGCCTGGCCCTCGGAGTCTATCCCGCGGTGTCTCTGGCGGAAGCCCGCAAGAAGCGCGACAAGGCGCGCAACGAGATGGCAGATGGCGGCGACCCCGGACAGCTGAGGCGCGAGGCCAAGCTCACTCGAGCCATGCTGGACGCTACCACCTTCGAAAAGGTGGCCCGGCAATGGTGGGAACATT